>NZ_JBFBBQ010000002.1:0-327528 GCF_040682775.1 Amycolatopsis sp. NPDC051106
GCCCCGGACGACCAGTCGACCTCCGCGGTCGGCTCGTCGAGGTGCAGGGTCTTGGGCAGCTGCCCGTGCCGCATCGCCTCGACCATCTTGATCACGCCGGCGACGCCGGACGCGGTCTGCGTGTGCCCGAGGTTCGACTTCAGCGAACCGACCAGCAGCGGCCGTTCGCGCTCCGGCCCGTACGCGGCGATCAGCGCCTGCGCTTCGATCGGGTCGCCCAGCGGGGTCCCGGTCCCGTGCGCCTCGACGACGTCCACTTCGGACGGACGCAGGCCCGCACCCGCCAGCGCGGCGCGGATGACCCGCTGCTGCGAACCGCCGTTCGGGGCGGTCAGGCCGTTGGACGCGCCGTCGGAGTTGATCGCCGACCCGCGCAGCACCGCGAGCACCGGGTGCCCGAGGCGGCGCGCGTCGGACAGCCGCTCGACCAGCAGGACGCCGACGCCCTCGGCGAGGGCGAACCCGTCGGCACCGGCCGCGAACGGCTTGCAGCGGCCGTCGGGCGCGAGCCCGCGCTGGCGGCTGAAGCCGAGGAACTGGCTCGGCGTCGACATGACCATCGACGCGCCGGCGAGCGCCATCGAGCACTCGCCCGAGCGCAGCGACTGCGCCGCGAGGTGCAGCGCCACCAGCGACGACGAGCACGCCGTGTCGACCGTGACGGCCGGGCCCTCCAAGCCGAGGACGTAGGCGATCCGGCCGGAGGCGACGCTGGAGACCGCGCCGGTGACCAGGTAGTCCTCGCCCTCGGAACCGCCGCCCGAGCCGTAGGCCTGGTCGGTCATGCCGACGAACACGCCGGCCGGCGTGCCGTGCAGCGCGGCGGGGTCGATCCCGGCGCGCTCGAACACCTCCCAGCAGACCTCCAGGAGCAGCCGCTGCTGCGGGTCCATCGCGACGGCTTCGCGCGGGGAGATCCCGAAGAACGCCGCGTCGAACCGGGTGGCGTCGGCGAGGAACCCGCCGTGGCGGGCGTAGGTGGTGCCGGGCCGGCTCGCGTCGGCGTCGTAAAGCGAGCCGAGGTCCCAGCCGCGGTCGGCGGGCAGGCCGGAGATCGCGTCGACGCCGTCGGTCAGCAGCGTCCAGAGCTGTTCGGGCGTCGTGACGCCGCCGGGGAAGCGGCAGCCCATCGCGACGATGGCGATCGGGTCGTCGTCGGCCGCCGCGACCGGGGCCGTGGGTACGTCCATTGTGGACTCCGGCGCCACCTCGGCCAGCAGGTGCTCGGTCAGCAGCGCGGCCGTCGGGTGGTCGAACACGAGTGTGCTGGGCAGCTTCAGCCCGGTCGCCGTGCTCAGCCGGTTGCGCAGCTCGACGGCGGTGAGCGAGTCGAAGCCGAGGTCCTTGAACGCGCGCCGGACGTCGACGGTGTCCGGGCTCGCGTGCCCGAGCGCCGCGGCGACCTGCTGCCGGACCAAAGCGGACACCCGCTTTTCGCGCTCGGGTCCGGCGAGGGCGGCGAGCTCCTCGGCCCAGCCGGACGCGTCCGGGGTCTCTTCCCGGAGCTGCTTCACCTCGGGCCGCTCGGCGAGCAGCGGGCTCGGCCGGACGGCGGAGAAGACGTCGGCGAACACCGGCCAGTCGATCTCGGCCAGCGCGACGAACGTCTCGTCGTGGTCCAGTGCCTGTCCCAGGCCGGCCAGGGCGGCTTCCGGCTCGATGACCGGGACGCCGCGGCGGGCGAGGACGTCGTGCAGGGTCTCGGCGATCATGCCGCCGCCGGCCCAGGGGCCCCAGGCCACCGACAGCGCGGTCCGGCCGAGCGCCCGGCGGCGCAGCGCGAGGGCGTCGAGGTAGGCGTTCGACGCGGCGTAGGCGGCGTGGTCGGCGACACCCCACACGCCGGAGATCGAGGAGAAGAGCACGAAGGCGTCCAGCTCACGGTCGCCGAGCAGGTCGTCGAGGTGCCGTGCGCCGAGCACCTTGCCGCGCAGGACCTCGGCCATCGCCTCGGGGCCGGTGTCGTCGAGCGCGGCGAGCGTGCCGACGCCCGCCGCGTGGACGACGGTCCGGAGGTCGTCGATGCCCTCGATGACGCCGCGGAGGGCGTCGGCGTCGGTGACGTCGCAGATCACGGCGCTCACCCGGGGGCCCAGCTCGACCACGTCGGCGTCGCGGCGGCCGGTCAGGACGACGTGCTCGGCCCCGCGCGCGATGAGCCACCGGGCGAGGTGCCTGCCCAGCGCACCCGTGCCGCCGGTGACCAGGGCCGTGCCACCGGTCTCCCAGGTGCGGACCGGTGCCTTTCCGCGCAGGGACGCGGGGACCAGCCGACGGGCGAAGACTCCGGACGGCCGGATGGCCACTTGGTCTTCGTCACCGGACAGCACCGCGGCGAGCTTCGCGGCGACGCTTGCGTCCCAGGTCTCGGGCAGGTCGATCAATCCGCCCCAACGGCCGGGGTGTTCCAGCGCGGCGACGCGGCCGAGGCCCCAGACCGCGGCCTGCTCGGGCTTCGGCGCCGGGTCGGTGTCGAGCGGCGCGACCGCGCCGCGGGTCAGGTACCGCAGCGGTGCGTCGATTCCGGCGTCACCGAGAGCTTGGACGAGCACGGCCGCGCTGGTGACCGCGCGGATCGGGTCGTCGGAGGTCGTCAGCGCGAGGACGCCGTCCGGCGTCAGCCCGGCCAGCCGCTCGGCAAGGGAGGCGCGGTCGTCGTCGGCAGTGACGAGCACCTCGACGACGCCGAGCCCGCTGAGCGCGCCCGCGGTGGGCGTGAGCACGAGCCAGGTGCCGGTGAGCGGTGTGGCGGGCGGCTCGGGCAGCGGGCGCCAGGCGATGCGGTGGCGCCAGCTGTCCAGGTCCGCCTGGCGTCGCCAGCGGGCCAGCGCGAGCCGCGCGTCGCGCCACGGCAGGTCGTCGGCGAGGCCGAGCGTGTCGTCGTCGAGCGCGGTCCAGAACCCGCTGTCGTCGGCGGGCTTGGCCGCCGGTTCGATCCAGAAACGCTGCCGCTGGAACGGATAGGTCGGCAGGCTGACCGTGCGCGGGTTCGGGTACCGGGCCGACCAGTCGACGTCGTGGCCGTGCGCCCAGAGCTGGGCCGCGGACAGCAGGAACCGGCGGAGGCCGCCTTCACCGCGGCGCAGCGTTCCCACCACGGCCGCGTCTTCGAGGGTCTCTTGCAACCCGCCGCCGAGCACGGGGTGCGGGCTGACCTCGACGAAGAACCGGTGCCCGCGGTCGGCGAGGACGTCGGCGGTGTCGCGGAACCGCACCGCCTGCCGCAGGTTGCGGTACCAGTAGCCGGCGTCGAGGGTCGCGGTGTCGATCGGTTCGGCGGTCACGGTCGAGTAGAAGGGGAGGTCGCCGGTGCGCGGCCGGATCGGGGCCAGGACCTCGCGCAGCTCGGCTTCGATCGCCTCGACGTGCGCCGAGTGCGACGCGTAGTCCACCGGGATCACCCGGGCCCGGACGCCGTCGCGTTCGCAGCGCGCGACCAGTTCCCGCAAGGCCGCGGGGTCACCGGCCACGACGGTCGACGACGGGCTGTTGTACGCCGCGATCGAGATCCGGTCGTCGAGCAGGGCTGCCACTCGCCCGGCGTCCAGCGCGACCGACGCCATCCCGCCCTGGCCGGCGAGTCCCGCGGCGATGGCCTTGCTGCGCAACGCGACCACGCGAGCGCCGTCCTCAAGGGACAGTGCACCCGCGACGACGGCCGCGGCGATCTCGCCCTGGGAGTGTCCCACCACGGCGTCCGGCGTGACCCCGTACGACTGCCACAGTGCCGCCAGCGACACCATGACCGCCCACGACAGGGGCTGCACCACGTCGACCCGGTCCAGCTCGCCGTCGCGGAGGACGGCGGAAGGCGACCAGTCGACAAAGGACTCGAGAGCCGCCGAGCATTCGGCGAATCGCTCGGCGAAAACCGGTGACTCGTCGAGCAACCCGGCCGCCATGCCCATCCACTGCGCACCCTGGCCGGGGAACACGAACACCGTGCGCCCCACCGGCCCGGTGACGCCGGTGACCACGGACGCGCCCGGGGTCCGCGTGGCGATCTCCGCCAGGCCGGCCAGGAGTTCGGCGCGTTCGCCGACCACGGCGGCCCGGTGCTCGAAAGCGGTGCGCGTCGCCGCCAGGGACCAGCCGACTTCGGCGACGCCGTGCGGCGTGTCCGCCAGCGCCGTCGCGCGGTCGGCCACCGCGTCTTCGGTGCGGCCGGACAGCACCCACACGCCCAAACTGTCCTCTTCGGACACCACGGGAGCCGGCTCCGGGGCCTGCTCGACGATGACGTGCGCGTTGGTCCCGCTGATGCCGAACGAGGACACGCCGGCCCGGCGGGGTGCGCCGGTCTCCGGCCACGGCTGCTCAGCCGAAGCGAGGGTGACCGCGCCGGCGGACCAGTCGACCCGCGGGCTGGGTTCGCCGGCGTGCAAGGTCCGCGGTACGACGCCGTGGCGCAGGGCCTGGACCATCTTGATCACGCCGCCGATGCCCGCCGCGGCCTGGGTGTGCCCGAGGTTCGACTTCAGCGAGCCGAGCAGCAGCGGCCGTTCGCGGTCCTGGCCGTAGGTGGCGATGAGCGCCTGGGCCTCGATCGGATCTCCGAGCGGGGTCCCCGTGCCGTGCGCCTCGACGACGTCCACTTCGGACGGTGCGAGCCCGGCGTCGGCCAGCGCGGAGCGGATCACGCGTTGCTGCGATGGGCCGTTGGGCGCGGTCAGGCCGTTGGACGCGCCGTCGGAGTTGACCGCCGTGCCGCGTACGACGGCGAGCACGGGGTGGCCCAGCCGCTGAGCGTCGGACAGGCGCTCGACCAGCACGACGCCGGCGCCCTCGGCCCAGCCTGTGCCGTCGGCGTCCGCCGAGAAGGCCCGGCAGCGGCCGTCGCGGGAGAGGCCGCGTTGCCGGCTGAACTCGACGAGCATGCCGGGGCTCGCCAGGACAGCCGCGCCGCCGGCCACCGCGAGGGTGCACTCGCCCGCGAGCAGCGCGCGCACGGCGAGGTGCAGCGCGACCAGCGAGGACGAGCACGCGGTGTCGACCGTCAGGGCCGGCCCCTCCAGGCCGAGCACGTAGGCCAGCCGGCCCGACGCGACGCTGCCGGTGGTGCCGGTGAGCAGGTGCCCGTCGAAGCCTTCGCCGCCTTCGTACAGGCGCGGGCCGTACTCGGACGAGGTGGCCCCGATGTAGACGCCGGTGCGGCTGCCCGTCAGCGACGCCGGGTCGATGCCGGCGTTTTCGAAGGCCTCCCACGTGGTCTCCAGCAGCAGCCGCTGCTGCGGGTCCATCGCCAGTGCTTCGCGCGGTGAGATGCCGAAGAAGTCCGCGTCGAACTCGGCGACGTCGGTGAGGAAGCCGCCGTGGCGCGCGTAGGACTTCCCGGCCTGGCCCGGGTTGGCGTCGTACAGGTCGTCGAGGTCCCAGCCGCGGTCGGTGGGCAGGCCGCCGATGACGTCGCGGCCGTCGGCGACGAGCTGCCACAGCTCGTCCGCCGAGCGCACGCCGCCGGGGTACCGGCAGCTCATCGCGACGATCGCGATGGGCTCGTCGGCGCGGGTCGCGACGGCCGGAGAGGTCTTGGCCGGCTCGTCACGCAGCATCGCGGCGAGGCGGGCCGGGGTCGGGTGGTCGAAGACCGAGGTCGCGGGCACCTTCCGGCCGGTCGCGGCGGACAGCCGCTCGCACAGCTCGACGCCGATGATCGAGTCGAAGCCGAGGTCCTTGAACGAGGCCGCAGGGTCAATGGCGTCCGGGCCGGGGTGGCCGAGCACCAGCGCGGTGTGCGCGCGGACGGTTTCGAGGAGGTCGTGGGCCGGTTGCGGGCGCGCCTCCGGCCCCCGGTTTCCAGCGTATCGGTGCCCACCGACAGTTTCAGCGCCCGTCCAGGCCTCGGCGGTGTTCCCGTCGAGCCAGAAGTGCTCGCGCTGGAACGCGTACGTCGGCAGGTCGACCGGGCGCGCGCCGGGGAACGCGGCCGTCCAGTCGACGCGACCGCCGCGGGTCCACAGCTCGGCCACCGAGGTGGCGAAGCGGGTGGGGCCGCCGTCGCCTCGGCGGAGGGTGCCGACCGCGGCCGCCGGCCGGTCGGCGTCGGCCGCGGTCTCCAGCAGGCCACCGACGAGCACCGGGTGCGGGCTGACCTCGACGAACACGCCGATGCCCGCGTCGAGCGCGGCCCGGATGGCGGGGTCGAACAGCACCGGCTGCCGCAGGTTGGCGAACCAGTGGTCCGCGTCGAGCCGCTCGGTGTCGAGCAGGCCGCCCGCGGTCGAGGAGTAGAACGGGACTTCCGACGGCCGAGGCCGGATCCCGGCGATCTGCCGCAGCAGCTCGTCCTTGAGGGGCTCGGCCTGTGCGGAGTGCGACGCGTACGCGATGGCGATCCGGCGTGCGCGCACCTCGCGCGCGGTCAGCTCGGCCTGCAGCTCGTCGAGGGCGTCGAGGTCACCGGAGACCGCGGTGGTCGCCGGGCCGTTGACCGCGCCGACCGACAGGCGGCCGGGGTAGGCGTCCAGGAGCTCCGTCACGGCCGCGACGGGCAGGTCGACCGAGAGCATGCCGCCGTGGCCCGCCATCCGATCGGCCAGGAGCTGGGCCCGGAGTGCGACGATCCGCGCCGCGTCCTCCAGCGACAGCGCGCCCGCGACGACGGCGGCCGCGAGTTCGCCCTGGCTGTGCCCGAGCACGGCGGCGGGTTCGACCCCGCGCGCCTGCCACTCGGCGGCCAGCGAGACCGCGACGGACCAGAACACGGGCTGCAGCACGTCGGTGCGGTCGAGCGAGGGCGCGCCGGGGGTCTCCCGCAGGACGTCGACGACGTCCCAGTCGAGGTGCGGCGCGAGCGCGGCGGCGCATTCGGCCAGCCGCGCGGCGAACACCGGCGAAGCGTTCAGGAGCTCGGCGGCCATGCCGGCCCATTGGCCGCCCTGGCCGGGGAAGACGAAGACGACGCGGTCGTCGTTCGTGGCGGTGACGCCCTGGGTGCGGCCCATGCCGTCCGCGACCGCGCGCAGTGCGTCCCGGCTGTCGGCGACCGCGCGGTGCGCGAACGCGGTCCGGCGGGTCGCCAGCGACCACCCGATGTCCACAGCGGACAGGTCGGAGTGTTCGTCCACATGCGACAGCAGCCGGGCCGCTTGTGCCCGCAGCGCCTCGGCGGTGCGGGCCGAGAGCAGCCAGGGCACGGCCGCGCCGGTGGCCTCGCGAGGGGCGACGGGCTCGGCCGGCACCGGCCCGTTCACCGCATTCGACCCGCCCGGCACGACTTCCGGCCGCACCGATGCAGTGAATGACCCCTTCGCTGCATCCGACGCCAGGAATGACTCATTCCTGTCATCACGACCCACCGCCCGGAACCCGGGTGCGGCGGGCTCGGCCGCTTCGAGCACGACGTGGGCGTTGGTCCCGCCCATGCCGAACGAGCTGACCCCGGCGATCCGGCGTCCGGCGTTCCAACCGGCGTTCTCCGCGACCACGCGGAGCTTCAGCTCGGCCAAGGGGATCGCCGGGTTCGGCGTCGTGAAGTTGAGGCTCGCGGGCAGCGTGGCGTGACGCACGGACAGGACGGCCTTGAGCAGCCCGGCGATGCCCGCGGCGCCTTCCAGGTGCCCAATGTTGGTCTTGACCGAACCGACCGGCAGCGGCTCCTCGCGCCCGGCGGCGAAGACCTCGCCCAGCGCGGCCGCCTCGATCGGGTCGCCGACCTTGGTCCCGGTCCCGTGCAGCTCGACGTAACCCACGGCGGACGGCTCGATCCCGGCGTCGGCGTGGGCGCCCCGCACCACCGCGGCCTGGGCCCGGGCGTCCGGGACGGTCAGGCCGTCGCCGGCGCCGTCGTTGGTGACCGCGGTGCCGCGGATTACGCAGAGGATCTCGTCGCCGTCGGCCCGGGCTCGCGAGAGCGTCTTGAGGACGACGAGCCCGCCGCCCTCGCCGCGCACGAAACCGTTGGCACGGGCGTCGAAGGTGAAGCACTGCCCGTCCGGGGACAGCCCGCCGAACTTCGCCGTGGTGACGGCGTTGCCCGGCGAGAAGATCAGGTTGACCCCGCCCGCCAGCGCGACCGGGCACTCGCCGCGGCGCAGGCTCTGCACCGCCAGGTGCACGGCGACGAGCGAGGACGACTGGCCGGAGTCGACGGTGAAGCTCGGGCCGTGCGCGCCGAGCAGGTGAGAGACGCGGTTGCCCAGCAGGCTGCGGTGGACGCCGGTGATGGTGTGGTGGGTGATCGCTTCGGGGTCGCTCGCGTGCACGAGCGCGGCGTAGTCGTCCCACATGGCACCGACGAACACGCCCGCGGCGCTCCCGCCGAGGCTCGCGGGCACGATCCCGGCGTGCTCCAAGGCTTCCCATGCGAGTTCGAGCACCAGCCGCTGCTGCGGGTCCATCGCGGTGGCCTCGCGCGGCGAGATGCCGAAGAACGCGGCGTCGAAGCGGTCGACGTCGTCGAGGAACCCGCCTCGGCGGACGCCGGTGGCCGCGGGGTCCCACCGCCCGGCGGGGACGTCGGTGATCGCGCTGCGGCCCTCGGTCAGCAGCCGCCAGAAGGCGGCGGGCCCGTCCGCGCCCGGGAGGCGGCAGGAAAGCCCGACCACGGCGACCGGTTCGCCCGGAGTACTCGCAAAACCCGTCATCTCACGCTCCATCGGCGGGCGGATTCCTTCCTGTGGCGACTGCTCGACTTTCACGGCAACACAGGCGCGGCGAGGCTGTCCACGGCGGACAGGTCAGGTCTAGTGCGGTGCCTAGAGGACTCAGGAGGTCCAGGTGACAGGCAGCGCGTGGACCCCGTAGTGCAACATGTCGTCGCGCAACGGGACCTGCTCCTGCGGGACCGCGAGCCGAAGCGCCGGGAAGCGCGTGAAGAGCGCCTCGAACCCCACCTGCATCGTGAAGCGGGCCAGGTGCTGGCCGATGCACTGGTGCACGCCGTGGCCGAATGCGACGTGGCCCTGGGTCACCCGGCCGATGTCGAGCCGGTCGGGGTCCGGGAAGCGCCCGGGGTCGCGGTTCGCCGCCGGCAGCGCGACGACCACCGTCTCGCCCGCGCGGATCACCTGCTCCCCCAGCTCGACGTCTTCCAGCGCCGCCCGGCTCGCCCCGAGGTGCGAGACCGTCAGGTACCGCAGCAGCTCTTCCACGGCGTTGGGCCACAACGCCGGGCCGGCTTGCAGCCGCTCGAGCTGGTCACGGTGTTCGAGCAGCGCGAAAGTGCCCAGCGCCAGCATGTTCGTCGTCGTGTCGAACCCGCCGCCGACGAGGGCCCAGGCCAGGTTCACCAGCTCCGGCCGGTCCAGTTCGCCGGTGCGGGCCAGCTCGCCGAGCATGTCGTCACCGGGGTCGTCGAACGCCGCGTCGACGAGCCGTTCGAGCGTGCCGCCGACGACGGTGATCGCGGCGATCAGCTCCTCCAGGGAGTACCGCATCCGGGCCACGACGTTCAGGTGGTGCAGCAGTTCTTCGCGGTCGGCCTCGGGCACGCCGACCAGTTCGCACATCAGCCGGGTGGCCAGCGGCTCGGCGTACGCGGTGACCAGCTCGGCTTCCGTACCGCGAGCGGCCATCGCGTCCAGCAGCTCGCCGGCGATCCGCTCCGCGGCGGGGACGAGCTCCCGGGTGCGCCGCACGGTGAAGTACTTCGCGATCAGCTTCCGGTACCGCGCGTGGTCCGCGCCGTCCATCTTCGGGAACGCGCCGGGCGCGGCCGGTTCGGGCGCGTAGGTGTCCATCGGGAACGGCGGCGGCACGGCGAGCGCGACGAGGTCGTTGCGGTGGCTGAAGCGGGCGTCGGCCAGCACCGCGCGGACGTCGGACAGCTTGGTCACCAGCCAGCCGGTGGCCGGGCCGGGGCTGACGTCGAACGCGAGCGGGCTGATCCCCCGCCGGGCCCGGTACTCGTCGGGCGGGTCGAACGGGCAGCTCCGCTTGACGGGCAACGGCGACGGCTCGGTCACTTCCGGCTCCCTCCGGCCGGGTGCACGGCGGCGACCCTGGCCTCGATCTCGTCGGCGGCGCGGGCCGCCCCGCCGGCGGCGTGCACCTCGCGCCGCATGAGCTGGACGCGCCGGCGCACGGCGTCGTCCCGGTCGACGGCGAGCACGGCGTCGCGGATCCGCTCGGCCGTCACGGTCTCCTTGTCCAGCGAGGCACCCAGGCCGAGGCGCCGGATCTGGCGGGCGTTGATGTGCTGTTCCGGGTGGTGCGGCACGGCGATCACCGGGACGCCGAAGGACAGCGCTTCCATCAGGCTGCCCATCCCGCCCTGGCACAGGAACACCGAGCAGTGCGGCAGGACGTCGCCGTGCGCGACCCAGCGGTGGGCCTCCACATGGGACGGTAGCGGCCCGAGCGTCGCCGGGTCGCCGCGCTTGCCGAGGGTGAGCACCACCTGCCACGGCACGTCCGCGAACGCTTCGGCGCAGGTGCGGAAGAACTCCGGCCGGTCGTTGACCGTCGTGCCCAGGGTGATCAGCACGACCGGGCGCCCGTCGGAGGGCGGCTGCCACGACGACGCGGCCGGGCCGGCCGACGGGCCCACGAAGGCGAACCGGTCGTCGAAGGTCTCCCCGGCCGGCTGGAACGCCCGCGGCAGGAACACCAGCGTGAACTCGTCGCCGCCGGTGAAGAACTCCTCCAGCGTCAACGCGCCGAGGCCGTGCGCGGCCAGGTGCTCGCCCAGCCGCGTGACGAACCGGGCGATCGCCGGGTGCGCCGGGTCGACCGCCTCGCCGAAGGCCTGGTTCTCCTGGGTGAGCGAGAAGTGCTCGTTGGACGCCACCGTGGCCGAGAGCTGCACCGCCGGCAGCCCGTGCTTGCGAGCCAGCAGCCGCCCCGGCGCCCACAGCGTCGTGTCGTAGACGAGGAGGTCCGGCGAGCACCGGTCGAAGACGCGTTCCACGGCGGGCAGCACGGCCATGCTCTGCTCGAGCAGGTGCAGTGGTGCTTTGGCGGCCTCGTCGGCGTCGGTGATGTCGGGCTGCGCGGTGGACAGGTCGCAGGCGTAGGCCGCGGCCCGGGCACCGAGCGCGACGACCCGGTCCGCGAACTCGTCGGAGGTGAAGCAGGTGACCCGGTGGCCGCGGCGGACGAGCTCGGCGACCACCGGCAGCGCCGGGGTCATGTGCCCGTAGGCCGGGTACGGCAGGAAAGCGATGTCCCGTGCTTCGGTCATGACCGGCTCCTACGCGACGGGAAGGGGTTCCGCGCCCCGGCGCTTGTAGCGCTCGATCAGCGAGAGCGCGGGCGAGGTGGCGACGGTGGTCACCAGCGTCATGACGACCAGCATCGCGAACAGAGTCGGGCTGATGACCTTGAGGTCGAGGCCGATGTTCAGCACGGCCAGCTCGGTGAGCCCCCGGCAGTTCATCAACGCGCCCAGCGACCACGAGTCGCGCCGGCCGATCCCGGACAACCGCGCGGCGACCAGGCTCCCGCCCCACTTGCCGAGCATCGCGACGACGACGATCAACGCCGTCCAGAGCCACAGCGACGAGTCGGAGCCGATCAGGTCGAACTTCGTGCGGAGTCCGGTGTAGACGAAGAACAGCGGCAGCAGCAGCGTGACCGTCAGCGCGTGCATCTGTTCGGTGGCCTGGCGGATCGGCAGCGAACCGCGCGGCGTCACGGCGCCGAAGAGGAAGGCGCCGAAGATCGGGTGGATGCCGATGGCGTTGGTGGCCAGCGCGGACAGCAGCAGCCCGGCCAGCAGCACGGACACCACCGCCGTGGTCGGCAGCGCCTTCTGCCCCTGCTCCGTCGGCGCGAACAGCCGGCGCAGCAGCGGACGCACCACGAACAGCATGAACGCGAAGAACGCGATCGTGAGCCCCACCGTCACCAGCGTGGTGGCCATGGAGGTCGCGCTCGCGATGGCGACCACGAGCGCCAGCAGGCACCACGCCGTGATGTCGTCGACGGCGGCGCAGCTGAGTGCGAGCGCGGCGATCGGCAGTTTCGTCATCTTGCGGTCGGTGATGATTCTCGCCAGCACAGGGAAGGCGGTGATGCTCATCGAAATCGCGAGGAACAACGCGAACGGCAGCCGGGCGACCCCATCGCCGAGCGTCGGGTGCAGCACGAACGCCAGCAGCACGCCGGAGAGGAACGGGATCGCGACGCTGACGTGGCTCACCAGCACCGCGGCCTTGCTGCGGCGGCGGACCAGCTCGACGTCGAGCTCGTAGCCCACCAGGAACATGAAGATCACGAGCCCGATCTGGGCGAGCGTGTTGATCGTCGAGGCCAGGAAGTCGGGGAAGATCCAGTGGTAGGCCGCCGGCCACACCCAGCCGAGGAACGACGGCCCGAGCAGGATGCCGGCGAAGATCTCCCCGATCACCGCGGGCTGCGCCAGCCGCCGCGCGCCCGCCGAAAGCAGCCGGCAGGCCAGGAAGATCACCGGCAGGGCGAACAGCAGCTTGGCCACCGGGTCGGCCGCGCCGCCGGTGTGGCCGGCCGGCGCGTGGCCGTCCCCGCCGCCGGTGCGCAGCAGGAAGAAGGCGGCCACGACCGGGAGGACCACCATGGCGAGGTAGGAGATCCACGCGCGGCCTCGCCGCGTGGCGGGCGCCGCGGACTCGGTGGTGCGCTCGTCGAGCGATGACATGACTGGTCTCTCCGATCAACCGGGCCGGGAGCGCCCCAATGTGGCGTTCGGTGCGTCTGACGCACCCAATGTGGCGTTCGGTGCGTCAGACGCACCGAACGCCACATTGGGGCGCTGGGGACTCAGGCGAGCGCCGCGTCCATCGTGATCGTCGTGCCGGCCAAAGCCTTCGACACCGGGCACGTCTTCTCGGCCGTCTCCGCGTACTCCGCGAACTGCTCCGCCGTGACGCCCTCGATCGACGCGCGCAGCGTGATCGCGATGCCGCTGATCTCGAAGCCGCCGCCCGCGGCCGGGCCGAGGGTGACCTCCGCGCTCACGTCGATCGAGTCCGCCGTCAGCTTCTGGGCCTCCAGCACGCCCGACAGGTTCATCGCCAGGCACGACGAGTGGGCCGCCGCGATGAGCTCCTCCGGGCTCGTCTGGCCGTCCGGGTTGCCCGCCCGGGTCGGGAACGAGACGGAGAACGTGCCGGCGTTGGACGAGTCCAGGCTGACCTCGCCCTTCCCGTTCTGCAGTCCGCCGACCCAGTGGGTGGTCGCGTCACGGCTGGGCATCAGGGCCTCCAAGTGAGTACGCGGTGGCCGACGCTGTCAGCCGCCGCAGGGTTGTGATGAGCTCCCGCCGCGAAGCGTCGTCGAGGCCCAGTGCGCAGCCGATGGCCGACGGGACGCCCGCCGCGCGGGTGCGCAGGAAACGTCCTTCCTCGGTCAGGCTGATCACCACGGTGCGTTCGTCCTCGGGCAGGCGCGCCCGCGTGAGGAGCCCGTTGGCTTCGAGTCGTTTGAGCAGCGGGGAAAGCGTGCCGTAGTCCAGGTGCAGCGCCTCGCCGATCTCCTTGACCGGCCGGGCGTCGGACTCCCACAGCACCAGCAGCACGAGGTACTGCGGGTAGGTGAGCCCCAGTTCGCCGAGCAGGGGACGGTACGCGTCCGTCACCGCGCGCGACGCCGCGTAGAGCGCGAAGCAGGCTTGCTCGTCCAACTGGAACTCATCAGGCACGTCCGTAAACCTAGCCCACGATTACATCGTGTGCAAGGTATTTCTGTCGGACCCCTCTGGCACAGTGCCGGTCATGACCGAACGACCGCGGCGCCCGAAGGTCCCGCTCACCGGCGGCGAGCGTGAGATCTTGACGAACCTCCTCGACTACCACCGCGCCACCGTCGCCTGGAAGAGCGGAGGGCTCACCGAAGCGCAAGCCCGCCAGGTCCACCTGCCCAGCGAGCTGACCACCGTCGCCGGCCTGCTCGCCCACCTCACGCTGAACGAGTGGTTCTGGTTCGCCGTGGTCGTCGACGGCGAGGAGGACACCTGGGAGCAGAAGCTCGAACAGGACCCGGACGCGGAGTTCCGGATCCCGCCCGAGACGACACTGGCGCAGCTGCTCGCCGACTACGAGAAACAATCCGCCCGCAGCCGCGAAATCACTGCCGCTCACGGCCTGGACGACGAGGTGACGCACAAGGACGAGACCTTCAACGTCCGCTGGGTCCTCACGCACATGATCGAGGAGACCGCCCGGCACGTCGGCCACCTCGACGTCCTGCGCGAGCTGACCGACGGGCTCACCGGGGAATGACCTTCTTGGGCGGCCACGGGAAGAAGCCGCTGGTCCGCTCGACGTAGCGCGCGTACGCCGGGCGGGTCTTCGCCATTCCCTTCTCCAGCATGGGTTTCCCCGTGCCGCGGGCCAGGGTGAACGTCATCGCGACGGGGGAGAGGATCGTCAGCGCGCCCGGCCACGTCGAGCAGGCCAGCAGGTAGAGGCCCCACCACACGCACGCGTCGCCGAAGTAGTTCGGGTGCCGTGTGTAGCGCCACAACCCCGTGTCGAGCACCTTCCCCTTCGAAGCCGGATCCGCCTTGAAGCGGCGCAGCTGCTCGTCGCCGATCGTCTCGAACCCGAACCCGATCAGCCACACCGCGACCCCGAGCCAGCCGAGCACCCCGAACCCGGTGCCGTACATCGCGAACTGCACCGGCAGCGAGACGAAGTACAGCACCACGCCCTGGAACAGGTACACGCGCACGAACATGCGCAACGGCCCCGCGGCCATCCGCGCGTATCGCGGGTCCTCCGGCAGCTTGTGGTTGCGCAGGTGCAGGTGCAGCGAAAGGCGCCCGCCCCAGACGACCGTCAGGACCAGGACCACCAGCCGCAGCGGCAGGGGACCGTCGCCGAAGGGGAACGCGGCGGCCGCGACGACCGCGAAACCGAGCCCCCAGAACGTGTCGACCGTGTCGTACCGCTTGCGCGCCCGCGCGATCCCGAAGGTCGCCACCACCGCCACGAGCGTGACGCCGGCGGTGACCAGCAGCGTGCTCCCGAGCGTCATCGGAGCCACTCCCGCGTCGCCGGCATGCCGCTGTCGCCGTGCTCGTCCGGCCGCACGCTCAGGATCTGGTCCACGCCCATCCGGTTCTCCTCGAACGCCAGCGCCCCACCCACGAGGTAGAGCCGCCAGACCCGCGCGCCGGTCTCGCCGATCAGCGCGACGACGTCGGCCCAGTTCTCCTCCAGGGTGTCGGCCCAGGCGCGGACCGTCCAGACGTAGTGCTCGCGCATCGCGTGGACGTCCCGGACCTCGAGGCCGGCGTTTTCGAGGTGCTCGACGGTCCGGCCCACCGGGCGCATCGTCATGTCGGGGGCGATGTAGCGCTCGATGAACGCGCCGCCGCCGGGGGCGACGTTCCCGCGTGACATCTGCTGGATCAGCACGCGCCCGCCGGGCCTGACCATCCTGTGCAGCGTCGCGGCGTACGCCGGGTAGTTCACCTCCCCGACGTGCTCGCCCATCTCGATCGACGCCACCGCGTCGAACGGCGCGTCCGGCAGCTCGCGGTAGTCCTGCCGGCGCACCTCGACGCGGTCTTCGAGGTCGTGCTGGGCGAGCCGGCCGCGGATGTGCTGCAGCTGCTCGGCCGAGAGCGTGATGCCGACGGCGTGCACGCCGTGGTGCTTGGCCGCGTGGACCAGCAGCGAGCCCCAGCCGCAGCCGATGTCGAGCAGCCGCATGCCCGGCCGCAGCCCGAGCTTCCGGCAGATCATCTCCAGCTTGTCGGATTGCGCCTCCGCCAGGCCGTACCCCGGTTCGTCGGAGGTGAAGTACGCGCTGGAGTAGGCCATCGACTCGTCCAGCAGCAGCTGGTAGAAGGCGTTGCCGAGGTCGTAGTGGTGGGCGATGGCGGACTTGTCGCGCAGCAGGCTGTGCAGCTTGCCCGTGAGCCGAGCCTCTTCGGCGGGCGGCTTCGGCGGCGGCCCGGCGACGCCGAGACGAGCGGCGAGCTTGGCGGCTTCGGCCCAGTCGCGCGGCCCGAGCTTCACTCGGTTGAGCTCACCCGAGCGGGTGAGGGCCCAGATCCGGCGGAAGCCGTCCGCCAGATCTCCTTCGACGTCGAGGTCACCGGTGACGTAGGCGCGGGCGAGCCCCAGCTCACCCGGCGAGTAGAGCAGACGGCGGAGGGCACGGCGGTTGCGGAGCACGACGGTGGGCGCGTCCACTGGGCCGGCGCGGGTTCCGTCCCAGGTCCGCAAGCCGACGGGGAGCTGCCCGCCGAGGAGGTTTTCGGCGAACGAGGCGAGGCGGTGCGCGGTGCTGTTCGGCATGTCCGGGATTCGCTCTCCCCGGCGCGGTGGATTGGTGCCGCGTCCCGCCAATCCACGCCCGGCGCGGCGGCGAAGTACCGGTGTGGAGATCACGGGAGAACGCATCGCCGTCATCGGCAGCGGGGTGGCCGGGCTGACGGCGGCATACCTGCTGCGACGCAAGCACGAGGTCCTGCTCTTCGAATCCGACGACCGGCTCGGCGGGCACGCGCACACCCACGACGTGCCCAGCGCCCACGGCGGCACGATCGGCGTGGACTCGGGCTTCATCGTCCACAACGAGCGCACCTACCCGACGCTGCTGAAGCTGTTCGGGGAGCTCGGCGTGCGCACCCGGGACACCGAGATGTCGATGAGCATCCGCTGCGACGGCTGCGGCCTGCAGTACGCCGGCGCCAAGGGGCTGCCGGGGCTGTTCGCCCAGCGCGGCAACCTCGCGCGGCCCCGCTACCTGCGGATGCTCGGCGAGGTGAAGCGGTTCCACCGGCACGCGAAGCGGCTGCTGGACACGGGTGACGCTGATGCCGCGGGTGAAGTCACGCTCGGCGCGTTCCTCGCCATCGGCGGCTACACCCGCTACTTCGTCGACCACTTCATGCTGCCGCTGGTGTCGACGGTCTGGTCCGCCGACCGCAGCGACACCCTGCGCTACCCGGCCCGCTACCTGTTCGAGTTCCTCCGCAACCACGGGATGCTGAGTGTCAAGGACTCGCCGTCCTGGCGGACCGTCGTCGGCGGGTCCCGTGAATACGTCGAACGCGCGGCCAAGCAGCTCACCGCGGTCCACCTGTCCACGCCGGTGCGGTCGGTGCTGCGGACCGCCCGCGGCGTGGAGGTCCGGGACGACGCCGACACCCGGCACCGCGTCGACCGGGTCGTCATCGCCACCCACGCCGACCAGGCGCTGTCCCTGCTGGCCAACCCGACCGGCGCCGAGCGGGAGGTGCTCGGGGCCTTCCGCTACTCGGCCAACGAAGCCTGGCTGCACACCGACACGAGCGTGCTGCCGTCGCTGCCCGACGCCCGCGCCGGCTGGAACTTCCGGGCCCCCGTGTGCGGCGCCCCGACCGGCGCGGTCCAGGTCAGCTACGACATGAACCGCCTGATGCGGCTGGACGAGCCGACCGGGTACGTCGTCACGCTCAACCCCGGGGACGGCCCCGGCAAGCAGGCCCTGGTCGCGAAGATGCGCTACGAGCACCCGGTCTACACCCCGGAAGCCGTTGCGGCGCAACGACGGTTGCCCGAGCTCAACGACGGCGTCCTCGCCTACGCCGGCGCCTACCACGGCTGGGGTTTCCACGAGGACGGCTGTTCTTCGGGCGCCCGCGCCGCCGAGAGCCTCGGAGTCGATTGGTGACGAACGCGCTCTACGACGCCACGGTCGCGCACGTGCGGCGGATCGATCCGCCGCACTCCTTCGCGCACCGCGTGTACCTGTGGCTGGTCGACCTCGACGCGCCGCCGGTGCTGCCGTGGTGGCTGCGGCCGTTCGCCCGGTTCGACCGCCGCGACCACTTCGTCGCCGGCGACCCGCGCGGGATCCGGGAGAAGCTCGACTCGTGGCTCGCCGACCGCGACGTCGACCTGCGCGGCGGCCAGGTCGTCATGCTGGCCGCCGCGCGCGTGCTCGGGTACGCGTTCAACCCGATCAGCGTCTACTGGTGCCACGACCCGGACGGGCGGCTCGAGTGCGTCGTCGCCGAGGTGCACAACACCTACGGCGGCCGCCACGCCTACCTGCTGCGCCCCGACGAGGCCGGCCTCGCCCGGGCGGCCAAGGAGTTCTACGTCTCGCCGTTCCAGGAGATGGACGGCGAATACCGGATGCGCCTGCCGCACCCGGAAGCGCTGCTCGACCTCACGGTCGCGTTGCGCCGCGGGAGTTCCACGCCGCTGGTCGCTACGCTGC
Source organism: Amycolatopsis sp. NPDC051106 (assembly GCF_040682775.1). NCBI lineage: Bacteria > Bacillati > Actinomycetota > Actinomycetes > Pseudonocardiales > Pseudonocardiaceae > Amycolatopsis > Amycolatopsis sp. NPDC051106. The sequence goes on from NZ_JBFBBQ010000002.1 coordinate 18,079, forward strand.
GGGGAGTTCGCCGCCCGGTGAACCCGCGGTGGCTGGCCCGGCTCGTGCTGGCCCGGCCGCTGCTCCCGCAGCGGGTGTCCGCGCTGATCCGCCGCCACGGCGTCGCGTTGTGGCTGCGGAAGGCCGCGGTCGTGCCGCGCACGCCGCAGAACGCCGGAGGACAGCTGCATGGATGAGTCGGCCCGCCGGCGCCCGGTGGCACCGGTACCTTCGGACGCCCCGCCCGCGCCCACCGCCGAAGAGCTCATGGTGCGCGTCGCGAAGGGCGACGAGCGGGCGTTCGAGCTGCTCTACGACCAGTTCGCCGGGCCGATCTTCGGGCTGGTGCGGCGGATCGTGCGCGACTCGGCCCAGTCCGAAGAGGTCGCCCAGGAGGTGCTCGTCGAGCTCTGGCGCACCGCGACGCGGTACGTGCCGGACAAGGGCTCGGCGCTCAACTGGGCGATGACCCTGGCGCACCGCCGCGCGGTCGACCGCGTCCGTTCGGCGCGGGCCAGCACCGAACGGGAGCAGAAGGCGACCTTCGAAGCCGCCCGCGGCCGGCCGTTCGACGAGGTCGCCGAGTCCGTCACCGCGCGGCTCGAACGCTCCCAGGTGCGCAAGTGCCTGTCCTTCCTGACCGATCTGCAGCGCGAGTCCGTGCTGCTCGCCTACTACCAGGGCTATACGTATCGCGAGGTGGCCGAAGTGCTGTCGACGCCGCAAGGAACCATCAAGACGCGGCTGCGGGACGGCTTGATCCGCCTGCGGGACTGCCTGGGGGTGACCGCGTGAGCACTCCCGAGATGCACACCCTGGCGGGCGCGTACGCGCTCGACGCGGTGTCCGACCTCGAGCGGGCGGAGTTCAGCCGTCACCTCGAGCAGTGCGACTCCTGCGCGCAGGAGGTCGCCGAGCTGCGCGCGACCGCGGCCCAGCTCGGCGTGGCGATGGCCGAGGACCCGCCGCCGGAGTTCAAGGAGCGCGTCCTGGCCGCCATGCACGCCACCCGCCAGCTGCCGCCGCGCACCAAGCCCGTCGCCGAACGGCACCGGCGCTCGGTGCGGGCCCCGCGCTGGGCGGTCGTCGTGGCGGCCGCGGCCGCCGTCATCGGGCTCGCCGCGGGCGGCGTCTTCGGCGGCATCGCCCTGACCCAGCAGCAGGAGCTGCAGTCCGCGCAGACCCGGCTCGACCAGGCGCGGCAGCGCTACGAGCCGGTGGCGGCGCTGCTGTCTGCCCCCGACGCGAAGACCGTGCACGGCGAGGCGCCCATCGGCGGCGGCGTCACGGTCATCGTCTCGAAGTCGCTGAACCGCGTCATGGTGATGGACACCGGGCTGCCGTCCCAGCCGGGCGGCAAGGTCTACGAGGCCTGGCTGATCACGGGCGGGAACGCGCCGCGCTCGGCCGGGGTGATCGCCGCGTCCGACGACGGCGGCCTGGTCGTGGCCGACGGCGTCGGGCCGGTGGACCAGCTCGCGGTGAGCCTCGAGCAGGCGGGCGGTTCGCCCACCGGCGCACCCACGGACGTGCTGATGAGCATGCCCGCGCCCGCCTGATCCCGCGCCATAGCAGACCGGGCCGGAGCGGTGTTCGCGGCTCCCAGCTCTTGCGCGCTCGAACGTGTTGTGGCAAAACACCTTTGCGACACACGGCGTGCCTACTGGATTAGAGCCTGCCTGGTGCCTACCGTCCTGCCTAACGCCGGTAGTTGACATAACTCTCAATCTGCGGTTGAGGTTGAGAGCTGATCACCCGCCGGCGGGCTGTACGGGCACAACGATCAGGAAGGCGGACTTCGATGACGCCCCCGCACAACTACCTTGCGGTGATCAAGGTGGTCGGCATCGGCGGTGGCGGCGTGAACGCCGTGAACCGCATGATCGAGGTCGGCCTCAAGGGTGTCGAGTTCATCGCGGTGAACACCGACGCCCAAGCACTGCTCATGTCCGACGCCGACGTCAAGCTGGACATCGGCCGCGAGCTGACCCGTGGCCTCGGCGCGGGCGCCGCCCCCGAGGTCGGCCAGCGGGCCGCCGAAGACCACCGCGAAGAGATCGAAGAGGTCATCAAGGGCGCCGACATGGTGTTCGTGACGGCCGGTGAAGGCGGCGGCACGGGTACCGGCGGCGCGCCGGTCGTGGCGCAGATCGCCCGCAAGCTGGGCGCGCTGACCATCGGCGTCGTGACCCGCCCGTTCACCTTCGAGGGCAAGCGCCGCGGCAAGCAGGCCGAGGACGGCATCCAGTCGCTGCGCAACGAGTGCGACACGCTCATCGTCATCCCGAACGACCGGCTGCTGCAGCTCGGCGACATCGGCGTGTCCCTGATGGACGCGTTCCGCTCCGCGGACGAGGTGCTGCTGTCCGGTGTCCAGGGCATCACCGACCTGATCACCACGCCGGGTCTGATCAACCTGGACTTCGCCGACGTCAAGAGCGTCATGTCCGGCGCGGGCTCCGCCCTGATGGGTATAGGGAGCGCACGCGGTGAAGGCAGAGCCATCCAGGCCGCCGAGAAGGCGATCAACTCGCCGCTTCTCGAAGCCTCCATGGATGGTGCGCACGGCGCGCTGCTTTCGATCGCGGGTGGTTCGGATCTGGGCCTGTTCGAAATCAACGAAGCCGCGTCGCTGGTGCAGGAGTCCGCGCACCCGGACGCCAACATCATCTTCGGCACGATCATCGACGACTCGCTCGGCGACGAGGTCCGCGTCACGGTGATCGCGGCCGGGTTCGACGCCGGCGCGCCGACGCACAAGAAGCTCGACCCGTCGACGTTCGGCTCCGGCTCGCGCTCGGGCACCACGGCCTCGGCCTCGGCCGGGCAGGTCTCGAACCCGCCGACGCCGCCGTCGGGCGCGACCCCGGTGCCGTCGGCCGGCAGCTCCGGCTACCCGGTCGCGCCGCCGCGGTCGCACTCGCCGTTGCCTTCGGCGACGGGCAACCAGTCGTCGGGCGGCCTCCCGCAGCCGGGCGGCGGCTCGCGCGGCTACTCGCCGATCGGCTCCAACGCGACCCAGGGCAGCCTGCCCGGCCGCGCGATGCCGGTGCACGACGACCCGTCGGACGACGAGGTCGACGTCCCGCCGTTCATGCGGCGCTGAAGACGCGGCGGTAAAGACACAGCAGGTCCGTGAAGGCCTCCTTACCGGTTCTCAAGGCCGGTAAGGAGGCCTTCACGGCTTTTGGGAGGATGGCAGCATGCGGGTTCGGCGAGTGGTCACGACCAGGGCGGGCGGCGCGTCACGGCCGCCGTACGACACGTTCAACCTGGGTGACCACGTCGGAGACGACGAGGGGAACGTCTACGCGAACCGCAAGCGCCTCGCCGCCGAACTGGGCCTGGCCGAGGACAAACTGGCCTGGATGGAGCAGGTCCACGGCCGCACCGCGACCATTGTGGACGGCTCCGAAACCCGGGCCGCCGAGGCGACCGACGCCCTGGTGACCGCCACCCCGGGCGTCGCGCTGGTGGTGCTGGTCGCCGACTGCGTCCCCGTCCTGCTGGCCGACGCCGAGGCCGGCGTGGTCTCGGCGGTGCACGCCGGGCGCGTCGGGACGCGGGTCGGCGTCGTCCCGGCGGCGGTCGAGGCCATGCGGGAAGCCGGTGCCGAGGTGGGCCGCATCGAGGCGCTGCTCGGCCCCGCCATCTGCGGCGACTGCTACGAGGTCCCGGCCGCGATGGCCGCCGACGTCGAGAAACACGTTCCGGGCAGCGCGTGCAAGACCCGGCAGGGCACGCCCGGCCTCGACCTGCGCGCCGGGCTCTGGCGGCAGCTCGCCGACCTCGGCGTCGGCAAGATCGGCGTCGACCCGCGGTGCACGAACGAGGACAAGACACTCTTCAGCTACCGCCGCGACGGCACCACCGGGCGGATCGCCGGCATCACCTGGGTCGAGGCATGACCGATCGCCGGGCCGAGCTGGCCGAGAACCTGGCCGAGGTCGAGGCGCGGATCGCCGCCGCGTGCCGCGCCGCCGGGCGGGCGCGCGACGAGGTCAAGCTGATCGCGATCACCAAGACGTTCCCGGCCGCGGACGCCGCGCTGCTGGCCGACCTCGGGGTGACCGACGTCGGCGAGAACCGCGACCAGGAGGCCGGGCCGAAGGCCGCCGAGGTGGCCGGGCTCCGGCCGGACGCGGCGCTGCGCTGGCACATGGTCGGCCGGCTGCAGCGGAACAAGGCACGGTCCGTGGTCGAGTGGGCACACGAGGTGCAGTCCGTGGACTCGGCCCGGCTCGCCGACGCGCTCGCGAAGGCCGTGCACACTGCGCGTGACGGCGGTAAACGTGAGGAACCCCTCGACGTGCTGATCCAGGCGAGCCTCGACGACGACCCGGAGCGCGGCGGCTGCCCGCTCGACGAGCTCGGCGCGCTCGCCGAGCGCGTCACTCACACGGGTGAACTGCGGCTTCGCGGCCTGATGGCTGTCGCGCCGCTCGGCGCCGACCCCGCGGCCGCCTTCGAACGCCTCGCCCGGGCGGGTGAACGGCTCCGTGAAGATCACCCGAATGCCGCAGAAGTCTCCGCCGGGATGAGCCATGATCTCGAGCAGGCGATCACGCACGGCTCGACGTGTGTGCGTGTCGGAACCGCGCTGCTCGGCGGACGCGGTTTAGCCTCGCCCTAGGGAGCTCGTCCGGTCGTCACGTTTAGTGGTCGCCCGGACGGGGCACTGACGGCGTGGAGCAACGTTGGTGCGGGAGCGGCTAGGGCTAGGGAGAGGCATGAGCGCGCTGCAGAAGCTGAAGGCCTACTTCGGGATGGTGCCCGCTGACGACGACGGTTACGAAGTCGAAGACGAATACAGGCGTGGCTATGACGACGACTACGACTCCTACGAGGAGCCGGCACCGCGGTCGTCTCGCTCACGGTACCGCGACGTCGACGACACTTACGACGAGCCCGTCAGCCGCAGCCGGTCACGCTCCGTCGCAGGCTCGGAGCCTGCCGTCCACGGCGCGCTCGCGATGGACCGCCAGCCGGAGCCCGTGGCGCGCCTGCGACCGGTCACCGAGCCGGTCGTGCGCCAGCCGGTGCGTGATCCGTTGAGCCGGATCACCACGCTGCACCCGACCAGTTACGCGGAGGCGCGCGCCATCGGCGAGCACTACCGCGAGGGCATCCCGGTGATCATGAACCTCACCGAGATGGAGAACGCGGACGCCAAGCGGCTGGTCGACTTCGCCGCCGGGCTCGCGTTCGCGCTGCGCGGGTCGATGGACAAGGTCACCAACAAGGTGTTCCTTCTCTCACCGCCCGATGTGGACGTCACCGCGGAAGACCGCCGGCGGATTGCCGAAGGCGGATTATTCTTGCGGGGCTGAAGTCGCGCGGACCGCTGAGCGCAAGCAGACGTGATTTTGTCGACCCGATGCCGCGTCGACCCCCTTAACTGCGTCTTCTCCGAGGACGCCCGGTTAGAGTAGGTACGTGGAAGCTGTGTGGCTGGTCGTCTGGTACGTGCTGTTCGCCTTCTGGCTGCTGCTGACGGCACGGATCGTGATCGAACTCGTCCGGACGTTCGCCCGTGAGTGGCATCCGGCCGGGGGGGTTGCGGTGACGCTCGAGACCATCTACACAGTGACGGACCCGCCGGTTCGTCTGTTCAGACGAATCATTCCGATGGTTCGAATCGGCGGCGTCGGACTGGACTTGTCGATTATGGTGCTGCTGCTGGTTGTGTTCTTCGCGATGCAACTGGCGACTCCAAGTTGATCGGGGAAGAACTTGGATGGACCCTGCAGGCCATGGAGTGCGTGAGGTGATCTGATGTCGTTGACCCCCGCTGACGTGCATAACGTTGCGTTCAGCAAGCCGCCCATCGGCAAGAGGGGCTACAACGAGGACGAGGTGGACGCGTTCCTCGACCTGGTGGAGACCGAGCTGGCCCGCTTGATCGAAGACAACAACGAGCTGCGCCAGCAGATGGAGCAGCTCGACGCCGAGCTCGAGTCGACTCGCAGCGAGCTCGACAGTGCCAAATCTGCGCAGCCCCCGATGCGGGAAGAGCCGTCTCGGCGCCTCGCGCCGGTGCCGCCGCCGCAGTCCGCCATGGAGCAGACCCAGGCGCACTCGATGGTCGGCGACAGCGCCGAGCCGAACGTGCAGGCCGCCAAGGTCCTGGGCCTGGCCCAGGAGATGGCCGACCGGCTGACCGCCGAGGCGAAGACCGAGTCCGACGGGATGCTGGCCGAGGCCCGCACCAAGTCCGAGCAGCTGCTCTCGGACGCCCGGGCGAAGTCCGACTCGATGGTCAACGAGGCGCGTACCCGCGTCGACACGATGCTGAACGACGCGCGGACCCGGGCCGAGACGCTGGAGCGCCAGGCGCGCGACAAGGCGACGACGCTGGAGCGCGAGTCGCAGCGCAAGTACACCGAGACGATGAACAGCCTCAACGCCGAGAAGGGCGGGCTGGGCAAGAAGATCGAAGAGCTGCGCACGATCGAGCGGGAGTACCGCACGCGGTTGCGCGGGTTCCTCGAGTCCCAGCTGCGTGAGCTCGACGACCGCGGCTCCGCGGCCCCGGCGTCGGCCTCGTCGAACTCCGGGCAGTCGTCCGGTTCGTCGAGCGGCGGCCAGGGCTACTCGTTCGGCCCGCGCGCCGAAGCGGGCTGAGTCTTCTCCGGAGCTCACCCCGCCGGCAGTGAGCCGGTGGGGTGGGCCACGGTTCGGAGTCGATCCGGTACCGCACGTGGGCGGGTCATCGGACGATCTTGCCTGGTTCGTGCTGTAATTCAGCGTGCTTTACATCGTGCTGGTCCTGGTACTGGCGGCTCTGGGGTTGCTCGTCTCCGCGCTCATCACCGCTTCTTCACTGTGGGCGTGGGTGTCCATCGGCCTTTCGGTACTGGCCGGGCTGATCCTGGTCGCCGACTGGCTGCGCCGCCGGCGTCGCGCCTCGGCACCTGCTGAGCCCGAGAAGCCGGCCTCCGAGAAACCTGCCTCCGAAGAGCCGGTTCCGTCGGCGGAGGTGCCTCCCGCGGAGGAAAAGCCGGCCGAGGAGGAGCAGACCGTCCTCATCCCGGCCGCCGGTGACCTGGGGGACCCGGCCGACACGCCGGAACCCGAACCGGAACCCGAACCTGAGAAGACCGTGGTGGCGGAAGCTCCGGCCGAAACCGCGAACGACACCGAGTCCGATCCGGGTGAGGAAGAGACGTCGGACGCCGACATCGCCGTCCTGGCCGACCTCGAGGACGAGGTCGTGGTCGTCGACGAGCACCCGCGCTACCACCTGACGACCTGCGTCTGGCTCGGCACCCGCGACACGATCCCCATCGGCGTCGGCGAGGCCCGTCAACTCGGCTTCACCCCCTGTGACCGCTGCCGCCCCGACGCGAACCTGGTCGCCGTCCACCGCTGATCGACGACACGCGAGCGCGGCGCGACGACACGCCGTCAGGCGGCGAGGTCCGCGAGGCCCAGATGGGTGCCGAGCGCCCGCGCGCCCTCCGGCGTCAGCTTCACCGCGCGGTGCGCCCGCCCGCGCCGCCGCACCCAGCCCGCCTCGATGAACCGCGTCGCCACGGCCGCGCCCAGCGCGCCCGCCAGGTGGTGGCGCTGCTCGCTCCAGTCCAGGCAGAACTTCAGCAGGGGACGGCGGCCGGCCGCGGCCGCGTCGAGGTCCACGCCCAGCGAGCCGAACACGGCGGTCGCGTGCGGACCCAGCGTGTACGGGTGTTCGCGCACCGGAGCCGAAATCCGGTCACCCGGCCGCCGTCGCGTGTCGGAGGCTCCGGACAGCGCACCCCGTTCGAGCAACGCCGACGTGACCGCCACCCCGAGCCGGCCGGCCAGGTGGTCGTAACACGTCCGCGCTGTGCGCAGCGCCTCCGCGCGCGTCCCCTCGCGCAGCGACGTCACCGGTTGTGCCGGCGAGAACCGCGCCAGGGTCTCCATCAGTTCGGCCGGGTCCGGGCCGGCCAGCCGGTAGAACCGGTGCCGCCCCGACTTCTCGGCGACCACCACCCCGGCGTCCCGCAGCCTCGCCAGGTGCGCGCTGACCCCCTGCGCGGACAGCCGGGCTTCGGCCGCCAGCACGGACGCCGCCAGCGCCCGGCCGTCGGCGAGCGCGAGCAGCACCCGGACCCGCGCCGGGTCCGCGAACAGCGCCGCGGTGCGGGCGATGTCGGCGTCGCCTTCCATGCCTCCAGGATGCCCCCGGCACACTTCCACCGCGACGGAAGCGTCCCCGCGGTCCACTGGGGACCATGCGTTCCGCCCTCCTCGTCACCATGTGCGCCGGCATGTTCCTCGTGCAGCTGGACGTCACGGTCGTCAACGTCGCCCTGCCCGCCCTCGGCGCGGACCTGGGCGGCGGCCTTGCGGCACAGCAGTGGGTGGTGGACGGCTACGCGGTCGTCCTGGCCGCGGCGCTGCTCACCGGCGGCGCGCTCGGCGACGTCTTCGGCCACCGCCGGGTCGTCCTCGCGGGCTTCGCGATCTTCGGCGCGGCGTCGGCGGCGTGCGGGTTCGCCGGGTCGGCGCCGTGGCTCGTCGCCGCGCGCGCCGGGCAGGGTCTCGGTGCGGCACTGCTGCTGCCCGGCACGCTCGCCGTGATCACGAACGCCTACCCGGGCCACGCCGAGCGCGCGCGAGCCCTCGGCGTCTGGGCCGGGGTGTCGGCGCTGGCGCTCGCGGCGGGCCCGGTGCTCGGCGGGGCGGTCGTCTCCGCGGCGGGCTGGCGGCCGGTGTTCTGGCTCAACGTCCCGATCGTGCTCGCGGCCGCGCTCGCGACCCGGCGGCTCGTGCCCCGCGGCGACCGCGCGCCTGGCCGGCGGGTCGACGTCGCCGGTGTCGCCACCGCCGCGCCCGCCCTCGGCGCCGGCGTCTACGCGGTCATCGGCGGCAGCGTGCCCGCCGCGGTGGTGGCGCTCGTCGCGCTGACCGCGTTCGTGGCCGTGGAGCGGCGTTGCCCGGACCCGATGCTGCCTCTCGACATCGCACGGCGGACGGCGGGCGCGAACTTCGTCGCGGCGGCGATGAACTTCGTCGGCATCGGCGCGATCCTCGTGCTGACGCTGTACCTGCAGGGGGTGCGCCACGCCTCGCCGTTGACCGCGGGGCTCGAGGTGCTGCCGCTGTTCGGGCCGCTTTCGGTGCTGGCGCCGGTGGCGGGCCGGCTGACCGGCCGCTTCGGGCCACGCCCGCTGATGGTCACCGGACTCGCCCTGGGCGCCCTCGGCATGCTGAACCTGGTGCTGCTCAACGGGAACAGCGGCTACGCGGCCCTCCTGCCGACGCTGCTCGGGCTCGGCGCCGGGATGGGCCTGCTGACGACGGCGGTGGTGACGGCCGCGGTCGGCGGCATCCCGCCGGAACGCGCGGGCGTCGCGAGCGGCATCAACAACACGGCCCGCCAGGCCGGGGGTGCGCTCGGTGTGGCGGTGCTCGGCGCGGTCGCCGGCGAGCCGGGCAGCCGGTTCCTCGACGGGCTGCACCGGGCCGGCCTGATCGCGGGGGCGTTGTGGCTGCTGGCGATCGGCGTGACCCTCGCCGGCGTACGTGCCCCTCGTGACAACCGGGTTGCGCGGGCCGGTTAACCTGGTAACCAGCAAGGCGTCGATCCGGCCATCACCGGGGAGCCTCCGGAAGAACCGAGCTTCACGGCTCTCAGTAGAACCGGACGGGTGCGGCCCGTGACAGCCGCCGAACGAGCGGCCCGGGAGCACGTGCCGGGCAAGCGGGGTGGTACCGCGGTGCGCCGCCAGGCGTTTCGTCCCCGTGTGGACGACCGGGAGCCGGTCGTCCGTACGAGAGCGACGAACCGAGGAGCACCGGGATGTACCCCCAGGCCCAACTCGACGACGGCGCGGGAGTTCCGTCGCAGCCGTCCTTCCCCGAGCTGGAGAAGCAGGTCCTCGCCTACTGGGAGACGGACCGGACGTTCCAGGCGACCATCGACGCGCGCCCGGCCGGCGAGCACGGCGACAACGAGTACGTCTTCTACGACGGTCCGCCGTTCGCCAACGGCCTCCCGCACTACGGCCACCTCCTCACCGGGTACGTCAAGGACCTGGTGCCGCGCTACCAGACGATGAAGGGCCGCAAGGTCGAGCGCCGCTTCGGCTGGGACACCCACGGCCTGCCGGCCGAGCTCGAGGCGATGCGCCAGCTCGGGATCACCGAGACGTCCGAGATCGAAGAGATGGGCATCGCGAAGTTCAACGAGGCTTCGCGCGAGTCCGTCCTGCGCTACACCGACGAGTGGCGCGACTACGTCACCCGCCAGGCCCGCTGGGTCGACTTCGACAACGACTACAAGACGCTCGACGTCACCTACATGGAGTCGGTGCTCTGGGCGTTCAAGCGGTTGTGGGACAAGGGACTCGTCTACGAGGGCTACCGCGTCCTGCCCTACTGCTGGCGCGACGCGACGCCGCTGTCCAACCACGAGCTGGGCATGGACGCCGACGTCTACCGCAACCGGCAGGACCCGGCCGTCACGGTCGGCTTCCGGTTGCAGGGCAACGGGAACGAGCTCGACGGCACCTACCTGCTGATCTGGACGACGACGCCGTGGACGCTGCCGTCGAACCTCGCCACCGCCGTGCACCCCGACGTGCGGTACGTCGTCGTGGAGAGCGAGAACCTGCCCGGCAAGCGGTTCCTGCTCGCCGAAGCGCGCGTCGCCGCGTACGCGCGTGAGCTCGGCGAGGAGCCGACGGTCGTCGCGCACTACACGGGTGCGCAGCTGCTCGGAACCCGTTACGCACCCCCGTTCCCGTACTTCACCGGCACCGAGAACGCGCACCGCGTGCTCTCGGCCGACTACGTCACCACCGACGACGGCACCGGCGTCGTGCACATCGCGCCCGCCTACGGTGAAGAGGACAAGGCCGTCACCGACGCCGCCGGCATCCCGCCGGTCACGCCGGTCGACGCGCACGGCAAGTTCGACGCGACCGTGCCGGACTACGAGGGCCAGCAGGTCTTCGACGCCAACCCGAACATCGTCCGCGACCTCAAGAACGGCACGGGTTCGGCCGGGCAGCAGGGTGCCGTGCTGCTGCGGCACGAAACCTACGACCACTCCTACCCGCACTGCTGGCGCTGCCGGAACCCGCTGATCTACCGCGCGGTGTCGTCGTGGTTCGTCGCGGTGACGCAGTTCAAGGACCGGATGGTCGAGCTGAACCAGCAGATCACCTGGTACCCGGAGAACGTCAAGGACGGCCAGTTCGGCAAGTGGCTGGAGAACGCGCGCGACTGGTCGGTCTCGCGCAACCGCTACTGGGGCACGCCGATCCCGGTGTGGCAGTCCGACGACCCGGCGTACCCGCGCACCGACGTCTACGGCTCGCTCGACGAGCTGGAGGCCGACTTCGGCGTCCGGCTGGACAACCTGCACCGGCCCTACATCGACGAGCTGACCCGGCCGAACCCGGACGACCCGACCGGGAACTCGACCATGCGCCGCGTCCCGGACGTCCTCGACGTCTGGTTCGACTCGGGCTCGATGCCGTATGCCCAGGTGCACTACCCGTTCGAGAACGCCGACTGGTTCGAGCACCACTACCCGAGCGACTTCATCGTCGAGTACATCGGGCAGACCCGCGGCTGGTTCTACCTGCTGCACGTGCTCGCGACGGCGCTGTTCGACCGGCCGGCGTTCCGCACCTGCGTCTCGCACGGCATCGTGCTGGGCTCCGACGGCGCGAAGATGTCGAAGTCGCTGCGCAACTACCCGGACGTCAACGAGGTCTTCGAGCGCGACGGCTCCGACGCCATGCGCTGGTACCTGATGGCGAGCCCGATCCTGCGCGGCGGCAACCTCGTCGTCACCGACAAGGGCATCCGAGACGCCGTCCGCCAGGCCGTGCTGCCGCTGTGGAACTCGTACTACTTCCTCGCGCTCTACGCGAACGCGGAAGGTGTGGAAGGCAAGTGGCGCACGGATTCGGCGAACGTGCTCGACCGGTACGTCCTGGCGAAGACGCACGAGCTCGTCACCGACGTCGAGTCCGCGATGGACCACTACGACGTCGCGGGCGCGTGCCAGACCGTGCGGGACTTCCTCGAGGTCCTCACGAACTGGTACGTGCGGCGCTCCCGGGATCGCTTCTGGGCCGGCGACCAGGACGCGATCGACACGCTGCACACCGTCCTGGAGGTGACTTCGCGGGTCGCGGCGCCGCTGCTGCCGCTGACCACCGAGGTCGTCTGGCGCGGCCTCACCGGCGGCCGCTCGGTGCACCTGACCGACTGGCCGAACGCGCTCGACCTGCCCGCGGACGCGGCGCTGGTCACCGCGATGGACCGGGTGCGGCAGGTCGCGTCGTCGGCGCTGTCGCTGCGCAAGAGCAACAAGCTGCGCGTGCGGCTGCCGCTGTCGTCGCTGGTCGTGGCGGCCGGCGACGCCGAGTCGATGGCGCCGTTCGCCGACATCCTGCGCGACGAGGTGAACGTCAAGGCGGTCGAGCTGACCACCGACGTCGCCGCGCACGGCGGGTTCGAGGTCGCGGTCAACGCGCGGGCGGCCGGCCCGCGCCTGGGCAAGGACGTCCAGACCGTGATCAAGGCCGTCAAGGCGGGCGACTGGTCGCTGCAGGGTGACACGGTCGTCGCGGCCGGGATCGCCCTGCAGGAGGGCGAGTTCGAGCGGCGGCTGGTCGCCAAGGGCGGCGGCGCGGCGGCGGAGCTGCCCGGTGGGTCCGGGCTGGTCCTGATCGACACCGAGGTGACGCCGGAGCTGGCGGCCGAGGGCCTGGTCCGCGACCTGGTCCGGGTCGTGCAGCAGGCGCGCCGCGACGCCGGGCTGGACGTCGCCGACCGGATCGCGCTGACCGCCGACGCCCCGTCCGAGGTCGTCGAGGCGGCCCGGACGCACGAGGAGTTCCTGGCCTCGGAGACGCTGGCGACGTCGGTGACCCACGGTCCGGTGGCCGAGGGCTTCGCCGGCACGGTCGGCGACGGCACCAAGGTGACCGTTTCGGTAGCAAAAGCCTGACCGGCTGTCGTAGGTGGCCGGTAAGATCGGCCGGCCACCTACGGCGGTGGCGTTCCTTGGGGGAGGGGTACGCGAAATGAGTCCGGCCAAGAGACGGGGCATCCTGATCGGCGGCGCGCTGCTGGTCGTCGTGGTCGTGGTGGCGGCGTTCTTCGTGCTGAGCGGCGGGGATGCGGCACCGACGGCGGAAGCCGGGGCCACGAGCGTCGAGAAGCCGGGTGCCATCGACCCGCACACGGCGATCACCGAGTACCTGCAGGACCTGGCCGAGAACAACACCGACGCGGCGAGCCGGCTGACCGACGCCGCCCCGGCGGCCGCGGTGGCCCTGCGCGACGCCCGCAACACGCTGAACCCGTCGTCGCTGGCGGCCAAGCTGACCGTCCTGCAGCCGACCCCGGCCGGGGGGACGCAGACCGGCGGCACGTTCAGCCTCGCGTGGACGCTGAAGCCGGGCCAGGTCTGGACCTACGACGTCCCGTTCCAGCTGGCCCAGGCCGGCGGGAAGTGGCTCGTGCACTGGGCGCCGTCGCTGCTGCACCCGAAGCTGGAGGCGGGCCAGCGGCTGGTGGTCAGCACGGCCGTGCAGGACACGACGGCCGTCGCCGACCGCGACGGCAAGCCGCTGCTGATCAGCGGGGCCGGCGGCCTGCGCGCGGTCGAAGGCGACCCGGCGCCGCTGCTGCGCTCGGCGCTCGGCGGGCAGGTCACGGCGGCGGCCGGGGGCGGCTTCGCCGTCGAGCGGGTCGACACCGGCGGCAAGAACGTGGAGACGCTGTTCGGGAAGGCGGACGGCGAGGCGAAGACGCTGACGTCGAGCCTGAGCCTGACCGCGCAGAAGTCCGCGCAGGCCGCGGTGGACGGCTTCAAGGGCTCGGCCATGATGGTCGCGCTCGACACCGGTTCGGGCGACATCCTGGCCGTCGCGCAGAACGCGGCCGCCGGGAACGCACCGAAGGCGCTCCACGGCCTGTACGAGCCGGGCTCGTCGTTCAAGATCGCGACGTCGGTCGCGGCGATCCAGCAGAGCGGCTTGAACGCGGGGTCGCCGGTCGACTGCCCCGGCGTCGCGACCGTCGGGACGCGGACGGTCAAGAACGAGGGCTTCGAACTGGGCGCGACGAACCTGCAGACGGCGTTCGCGCGCTCCTGCAACACGACGTTCGGGCAGCTGGCGCTGGACCTGCCGGCCGACGGGCTGAAGAAGGCGGCCGACGAGCTGGGCCTCAACGCCGACTACGAGATCCCCGGGATCGACACCGAGCTGGGCAAGGTCGAGCCCGCGGCGAGCAAGGACGAGCAGGTCGAGGACGGGTTCGGCCAGGGCCGGATCCAGGCCAGCTGCCTCGGCGGCGCGCTGATGGCCGCCACGGTCGCGTCCGGCAAGGCGATCACGCCGCGGCTGTGGCACGACCTCGAGACCACGGTCGTCAAGGGCTACTCGCCGCCGCCGGCGTCGGCGCTCGGCCAGGTGCGCAAGATGATGCGCGCCGTGGTCACCAGCGGCACGGGCCGCGGTGCGGCGGGCGCGGGCGAGGTGTTCGGCAAGACGGGCACGGCCCAGTTCGGCGACGGCTCGGACGCCACCGGCTGGTTCGTCGGGTACCGCGGGAACGTGGCGTTCGCGGTGCTCCTGGAGGACTCGAACGACTCGGGCCCGGCGGTCGCCGTGGCCGCGAAGTTCCTCAAAGCCCTCTGACCCGGAGGGTCGGCTCGCGTACCCAGGGAGTCGGTTCGCGTACCCAGAGGGTCGGCTCGTTGGCCGACTGTCCAGGTACGCGAGCCGACTGTCCAGGTACGTGAGCCGACCCTCCGGGTACGTCGCTTCGGCCGCGGGCGAAGGGTGGCCGCCGTACCGTGGTCGCATGGAGACGATCGCTCTCGCCGAGGTCGCCGCGGTGCTCGCCGATCCGAGCCGCGCCACCATGTGCCTCGTCCTGCTGGACGGGCGGGCGTGGACCGTCGGCGAGCTGGCCAAGGCGGCCGGGATCGCGCTCTCCACGGCCAGCGAGCACGTCACCCGGCTGGTCGACGCCGGGTTCGTCGCCCGGGTCAAGCAGGGCCGGGCCAGCTACGTCCGGATCGCCGACCCGCGCGTCGCCGAACTGATCGAGCACCTCGCCCAGCACGCCGAGCACCGGCTGGTGACCGGGCTGAAGTCGTCGCTCCGGGTGAAGCGGCTCGGGTTCGCCCGGACCTGCTACGACCACCTCGCCGGCGTGCTCGGCGTCGCCCTCCGCGACGGCATGCTCGCCACCGGCCTGATCGACGCCGACGGCGGGCTGGCGCTGACCGGCCGCGGCCGCGAGGTGCTGGCCGGGCTCGGCGTGCCGATCGGGACCGGGCGGCGGTCGCCGCTGCGCGACTGTCTGGATTGGACGGAGCGGCGCGACCACCTCGCGGGATCCGTGCCCGCGGCGCTGCTCGAACGAGCGGTGAGCGCCGGCTGGGTCGGCCGTGACGGGCATCGCGCGGTGAAGGTGTTTCCGGCGGCGGAGAAGCCGTTCGCCGCGCTCGGTGTCGACCTCGCCGCGCTCGGTGGGCCTTAACACACCACGCCTTCGCCGCGCGGCGGCGGTACACGAACGAGTTAACCCGGTCGCTTCACTATTCTGAGGGCCCACGGCACTCGGAGGGAGGCGGCATGGACCAGCTTCCCGTGCTGCTCGGCGTCGGCGGTGCCGTGCTGCTCGCCTCCGTGCTCGCCGTGCGCGTGTCGATCCGGCTGGGCCTGCCTTCGCTGCTGCTCTACCTGGCGATCGGCGTGCTGCTGGGCGAAGCCGGCTTCGGCATCCGGTTCGACAACCCCGAGCTGACCCAGTCACTCGGCCTCGCCGCGCTCGTCATGATCCTCGCCGAAGGCGGCCTGACGACCCGCTGGTCGGCCGTGAAACCCGCGCTGGGCATCGGAATCGCACTGTCCACTGTGTCCGTCGTGGTGAGCGTCGCGGTGACCGGCGCCGCCCTGCACTGGCTGCTGGGCCTCGACTGGCGGTTCGCGCTGCTGTGGGGCGCGGTGCTCGCGTCGACTGACGCGGCCGCGGTGTTCTCGGTGCTGCGCTCGGCCGGGATCGGCAAACGGCTCACCGGAGCGCTGGAGCTCGAGTCGGGCATCAACGACGCGCCGGCGTACATCGCCGTCGTCGTGCTGGCCGAAGGCGCCACTGTGGACTGGACGCTGCCGCTGCTGGTCGTCTACGAACTCGGGGCGGGCCTGGCGATCGGGCTCGGGTTCGGCTGGCTCGGCGGGATCGCGCTGCGCCGGGCCGCGCTGCCGGCGACCGGGCTCTATCCGCTCGCCACGGTCGCGGTGTGCGTCGTGGCGTACTCGTCCGGGCAGCTGCTGCACGCGTCCGGGCTGCTCGCCACCTACGTCGCCGCGCTGGTGCTCGGCAATTCGCGGCTGCCGCACCGCTCGGACACGCTGTCGTTCGCCGAAGGGCTCGGCTGGCTGGCGCAGATCGGGCTGTTCGTGCTGCTCGGCCTGTTCGCCTCGCCGAGCCGGGTGCTCGAGGCGGTGGTGCCGGGCCTGGTGGCGGGGGGTGTCGTGCTGCTGCTGGCCCGGCCGATCTCGGTCGTGCTGGCGATGCTGCCGTTCCGGCTGCCGTGGCGGGAACAGGCGTTCCTGTCGTGGGCGGGGCTGCGCGGCGCGGTGCCGATCGTGCTCGCGATGATCCCGCTGTCCCAGGGGCTGCCGGGCGCGCAACGGCTGGTCGACGCGGTGTTCGTGCTGGTCATCGTGCTGACGCTGCTCCAGGGCGCGACGCTGGGGCCGCTCGGGCGGTGGCTGGGGCTCGCGAAGAAGTCCGAGGCGCACGAGATCGATGTCGACTCCGCGCCGCTGGACGAGCTGGGCGCCGAACTGCTGCAGGTCCGCATCCAGCCCGGGTCGAAGCTGCACGGCGTGTACCTGTCCGAGCTGCGGTTGCCGGTCGGCGCGACGGTCAGCCTGGTCGTGCGCGAAGGCGCCGGCTTCACACCGCAGAAGACCAGTCGGCTCCAGGAGCACGACCAGCTGCTGGTGGTCACGACGAGCGGGGTCCGCGACACCGTCGAGCGCCGGCTCCGCGCGGTGGACCGGGCCGGCCGCCTGGCCCGCTGGAAGGGCGAGTCGGGCCGTTAGCGAGTGCCGTTGTCCGGTACTTGTCCGCAAGAATCTCACACGATCTTCCCTTTGTTCCCTCTTTTGGCTTACTGTCCGCACTGCGCGGGCGGGGACTGGGTGACCATCGACCACGACGGTGGCCGGCGCACCGGGTACTACCACATGGAGGCCATCAAGGTCACCGACGGTGAGCACGTCGACGCCGGGGCCGAACTCGGCTCGACCGGCAACGCGCTGCCGTGCGGCGGCAGCAGCACCGGCGCCCACGTGCACTTCACCCTCTGGACCCTGCCGGACGCCCCGGCGGCGAACTGGGACGGCAAGTCGTTCGCCGAAGTCTCGACGACGGTCGCGGCGGCCAGCGGCGAGCCGGTCGACGGGAAGACCATCGGCGGCTGGCGCTTCACCGCCGGAGCCGAGCAGTACACCGGCACGGCGACCCACGTGGCCGACCACGCCGTGACGCGGCTGCCGGGCCGCTTCCGCGCGAAGCTCCAGTCCCTCACGGTGTGTGAGCGGCGTCTCAGAATGTGAGGCGGGGGTTGGCCGCCGGCGCCGTTCTCGGTTACCTTCGAGCTCAGGTCATGAGTGCCAGCGCGAAGCCCCGGCTTGCTGGCCGGCAACCCTCCTACCGCGGTGGGGTGCCCCGGGTGAAGACCGGGCCGGTCGCGCCGTGCGACGGGCAAGCGCGGGCCCCTCGCCGGGGTCCCCCGGACCGCCGAGGAGGCACCGATGACTCTCGCCATCGACCGCACCAGCACGACCACCACCCCGGTCGACTTCGCCGCCACTCTCGAAACCCTTGCCCCGCAGAGCATTCCGACGGTCGCCGGTGCCGCACTGCGGGTCCCGCTCGTGACCGGCGAAACCATCGGGTACGCCAACCTCGACCACGCCGCGAGCGCCCCTTGTCTCGACGCCGTCCGCACGAAGGTCGACGAGTTCCTGCCTTGGTACGCCAGCGTCCACCGCGGCGCGGGCTTCGCGTCGCAGGTCTCGACCCGCCTTTACGAGCGCACTCGCGACGTCCTGCGCCGCTTCGTCGGCGCCCGCCGCACCGACACCGTCGTCTTCACCCGCAACACCACCGACTCCTTCACCCTGCTCGCCCGCAGCTTGCCCCGGCACACGACGGTGGTCGTCTTCGACACCGAGCACCACGCCGCGCTGCTGCCGTGGCAGGGCCCGAACGTCCGGCGGATCCCGACCCCGCGCACCCGCCTCGCGGCAGTGTCCGCTGTGGACGAAGCACTCGCGGATTCCCCGCAGGGGCCGCGTCTGGTGGTCGTCACCGGAGCGTCCAATGTGACCGGTGAGCTCCTGCCGGTGGCGGAGATCGCCGCTGTGGCGCGCAAACACGGCGCCCGCATCGCGCTCGACGCCGCCCAGCTCGCCCCGCACCGCCGGATCTCGATCAAGGAGCTGGACGTCGACTACGTCGCGTTGTCCGGCCACAAGCTGTACGCGCCCTTCGGCGCGGGTGCGCTGATCGGCCGCGCCGACTGGCTGCGCGCCGCCAAGCCGTACCTCGCCGGTGGTGGCGCGACCAAGCTCGTCACCGAGGACGCGGTCGTCTGGAACACGGGCCCCGAGCGCCACGAAGCCGGCTCGCCCAACACCGTCGGCGTGTACGCGCTCGGCGTCGCGTGCGAGACGCTCAGCGAGAACTGGGACGCCGTCGTGGCGCACGAGCAGGCCCTGCTCACCCGGCTGCGCAAGGGACTCGAGGGCATCCCGGGCTGCGCCGAGCTGCGGCTGTTCGACGCACCGGTCGACCGCGTCGGCACGCTCAGCTTCATCCTCGACGGCTTCGACCCGGGCTGGGTGGCGGCGGTGCTGTCGGCCGAGTACGGCATCGGCGTCCGCGACGGCGCGTTCTGCGCGCACATCGCGGCCAAGCGCCTGATCGGCATCGCCGGCGGCGACGGACAGCAGGCGATCCGCGTCAGCCTCGGCCTGGGCAGCACCGAAGAGCACGTCGACCGCGTCGTACTGGCATTGCGCCAGATCGTCGCGCGCGGAGCCCGCTGGGGGTACACGAAGGTGGACGGCCGCTGGGCCCCGGTCGGCGACCCGCGGGAGCTGCCGCCGTTCTGCTGAGCGCTAGCCTGGGCCGATGGGGAGAGGGTCACGTTCCTGGTTTCCGTTGGCGCTGCTGGGGTCCGCGCAGATCGGCATGGTCGCGGTGCAGCTGGTTTCGCGCCGGAGCCCCGCCGAAGACGAGTCCGCGAACCTGCTCCTCGGGCCGGCGCCCTCGGCCGGCGCGGAGTACGGCCGCACGCAGTGGCTGACCCAGGACGCGTTCTTTTCGCTCGGGCGGGGCCTGCCCACCGGGCCGGTCTGGCTGGTCGCGCTCGGCGTGGTGCTGGCCGGCACGGCGGTCTGGTACGCGGCCGCCATGCGGCCCGTCCGCACCGGGTGGTTCGTCCTCGGGACGGTGGGCGCGCTGCTCGCCCTCCCGCTGCTCGACCTGGTCGGGTCGTGGCAGTTCCGCCTCGGCGACGGGCTGCGGGGTCCGCTGCTGGCCACGCTCGGTCTGCTGGTGCTCGCCGCGTACGAGCGCAGCAGGCTCGTGCTGCTCACCGCGCTCGTCTTCGCGGTGATCGCGGTGGTGCTCTCGGCGGACATCGTGGGGGTGCTGCTGTCGGCGATCGTCCTGCTCGCCGCGGCGTTCGCGGTACTGCTGCGCTGGGCACCCGATACCCTGCGGTGATGGGGAGTTCGCGGCGGTACTGGTTCCCGTTGGCGGCGCTGGGGTTCGCGCAGCTGATCATGGTGCTCGCCGAGCTGCTTCCGGGGGAGAGCCTCCCGGCCGGGTATTTCACGGACCTGCGCGCGCTGCCGATGAGCCGGGAGAACGAGCTCGCCACCAGCACTTTCGGCGGTACGGGTCTCCCGTCCGGCTACCGGGACCTCGCCGTCGCCGTCTCGGTCGACCGCGGGTCGTCGGCGACGCTCGGCTGGCTCGTCGCGCTCGCCTGCGTCGTGGCCGCCGTCGCCGGCTGGTACTGGCTGGACCTGCGCCGCGCGGGGACGCCGCCGCGCACCGGCCGGTTCGTCCTCGGAACCCTCGGTGCCCTGCTCGCCATCCCGGTGCTCGACCTGGTCGGGGCGCTGCAGTTCCGGCTGGGCGCGGACGTGCGCGGCGCGCTGGTGGCGACGCTCGGGCTGCTGCTGCTCGCGGGATACGAGCGCAGCCGGTTCGTCGTCGCCGTCGCGGGGGTGTTCGCGCTGGTCACCGTGGTCTTCCTGCCGCCGGTGGCCGGGGCGCTCGTGGCGGCGGGCGTCCTGTTCGGGGCCGCGTTCGCGGTCCTCCTGCGGGGCCCCGCCGACACTGCCGCCGACACCCCCTGACCAGCCGTGGACAATGGAGCCGTGAGCACCGAGCCCAGCCACTCCGAACCCGACACCGACGCTGCCGCCGAGGTGGCGCCCGAGACCGTGCAGGAGACGCCGGAAGAGCCCGCGAAGCCGCTGCTCCCGAAGCGCCGCGTGGGCTGGGTGTTCGCCGTCGCGGTCGTGTTCTGGGCGATCGACCTGGTGACGAAGAACCTGGTCGCCGCCAACCTCGAGGGCAAGGAGCCGCTCCGGATCCTCGGCGGGCTGATCTACCTGCAGGTGATCCGCAACCCGGGTGCCGCGTTCTCGATGGCCACCGGCATGACGTGGGTGCTCGCGCTGGTCGCGCTCGCCGTCGTCATCGCGATCATCTGGCTGTCCCGGCGGCTGCGCTCGATCGGCTGGGCCATCGGGCTCGGCCTCGTGCTCGCCGGCGCCACCGGCAACCTGACCGACCGCATCTTCCGCGCGCCCGGCGGGCTGCAGGGTCACGTCGTCGACTTCATCTCGGCGTTCGCCCCGAACGGCAAGGGCTTCGCGATCTTCAACATCGCCGACTCGGCGATCTGCGTCGGCGGCGCGCTGATCGTGCTGCTTTCGCTGCTGGGCAAGGACTACGACGGCACGTCGACCAAGGACAAGAAGAAGGCCGAAGTGCCGGAGGAGAAGGCGTGAGCGCGCGGATGCTCCCGGTGCCCGACGGGCTCGACGGCATGCGGGTCGACGCCGGCCTCGCCAAGCTGCTCGGGCTCTCCCGCACGGTCGTCGCGGAACTGGCCGAATCCGGTGACGTGCTGCTCGACGGCCGGCCCGCCGGCAAGTCCGACCGGCTGTCCGGGGGCGGTCTCCTGGAGATCACGCTCCCGGAGCCGGCGAACCCCGTCGAGGTCGTCGCCGAACCGGTGGACGGCATGAAGATCCTCCACGACGACGACGACATCGTCGTGATCTCGAAGCCGGTCGGCGTCGCGGTGCACCCGAGCCCGGGCTGGACCGGCCCGACGGTGGTCGGCGGCCTCGCCGCGGCCGGCCTGCGGATCGCGACGTCGGGCGCGGCCGAGCGCCAGGGCGTCGTGCACCGGCTCGACGCGGGCACGACCGGCGTGATGGTGGTGGCCAAGAGCGAGCACGCGTACACGGTGCTCAAGCGGGCGTTCAAGGAACGCACGGTCGACAAGGGCTACCACGCGATCGTCCAGGGCCACCCCGACCCGATGCGCGGCACGATCGACGCCCCGATCGACCGCCACCCCCGCCACGACTACAAGTTCGCGGTCGTCCAGGGCGGCCGCCCGAGCGTGACGCACTACGAGGTCGTCGAGGCGTTCCGGGCGGCGTCGCTGGCGCACATCAAGCTGGAAACCGGGCGGACGCACCAGATCCGCGTCCACTTCTCGGCGCTGCGGCACCCGTGCGTCGGCGACCTGACGTACGGCGCGGACCCGGTCCTGGCCCGCCACCTCGGCCTGAACCGCCAGTGGCTGCACGCGAAGACCCTGGCGTTCGCGCACCCGGCCGACGGCCGCTGGGTCGAGTTCGAGTCGGAGTACCCGGGCGACCTCGCGAACGCGCTGAAGATCCTGCAGGACGAGAGCTACTAGCGGCGCACTTCGACGTTGGAAGCGGCTCGCACCGGCCCGTTCACCGAAGCCAACCCCGCCCGGCAGGAATTTCGGCCGCGCCGATGCAGTGAATGACCCATTCACCTCGTCCGACGCAGTGAATGACTCATTCATGGCGTCGGGACCCGCCCGCCCAGACCCGCAACCGTCGACGAACCCAGGACGAGAGCTACTGACTCAGTCCTCGATCGACCACGTCAGCGTGCGCTCGTCCGGTTCCGGCCGCGGGCTCCAGCGGACCGACACCACCCGCGTCGTGTCCGGGAGGACGTACACCGTGTGCCCGCCCAGGGTTTCGCCGGGCGGGACGCCGATCTTGTGCGGGGGCCGCGACGTCAGCGACACCGGGGCCTTGCCGATCGCGGTGCCGTCGGCGGCGAGCAGCTCCAGGTAGTTGTCCGGCAGCGACGCGAACGGGATGGCCCCGCGGTTGGTGATCTCGGTGTGCACGACCACCGCGCGTTCGCCCTCTTCGAGGCGGTAGCCGGCCGCGCTGAACAGGTAGTCGGCCGGGTCCTGGACTTCCAGCAGCTGCACCGAGAGCTGCTCGCCCTCCAGGCCCTGCGTCTCCATGACCTCGCGGATCCGGCCCTGCTTGCCCCCGGCCGGTGCCGCGGGGCGGGCGGGCTCGTCGCCGCGGGCCCACGACGCCGTCTGCGGCAGGCCCCACGTGCTCACCACCGGGTCCAGCGGCACCGGCGGCGGGGCGAACTGCTGGGGCGGCCGCTGCTGAGGCGGCCGGGGCGGCGGGCCCGGGTACGGCCCGGACGGCGTCCCCTGGACGTGGTACGGCCCGGACGGCGCCCCTTGCACGTTGTACGGCCCCGAAGGCGCGCCCTGTACGTTGTACGGCCCCGACGGCGCGCCCTGCACGTTGTACGGACCGGAAGGCACCCCGTGCGGGCCCTGCGGCGGCATCGGCGCGGGCTGCTGCGGTACCGGCTGCGACGGCGGGGGCGGGAACTGCTGCGGCGGCCGGTTCGCCCACGACGGCGGCGAGCCCGCGATCGCCGCCCGGAGGCCCTGCGGGTCGCTCTCGACGCCGACGAGCAGCGGCAGCCCGCTGCCGGACAGCGCCACCAGCCGGTAGGCGACCTCGCGCGGATCCATGCCGACCTTCGCCGCCAGCTCGTGCACCGCGGCCTTGCCGAGGTCGGCGAGCGCGGCGAGCAGGCGGGTATCCACGGGATCGGTCACGGCCACCCGCTGAACGCTACCGCCTCGCCGGAGCGGCCGCGCCGAGGTGGTCCGCCCCCGGCGAACGGCTCACCGTTCTTGTCGGTGCTCTCCGTTAGGGTCGGCTTGGAGCACATCACCGAAGCTGGGGGTCCTGCCATGACCGCGGTCACCGAACTCGCCGACGAGTTCGTCGAAGCGCTGTTCGCCGCCGATCCGCTGACGCCCGCGCTGCTGGGCGTCCGCCCGGCCGAGCCCGGCCTGCCGGACCTGTCCGCCGAAGCGGAGCAGGCGCACCGCGCCCGGCTCGCGGAGTTCGCCGAGCGGGCCCGCGCGCTGCCCGTCGAAGGGCTCTCCGCCGAGGACCGGGTCACCCGCGAGGTCCTGATCGCCACGGCCGAAGACCGCGTCGCGTCGATCGACAGCCGGATGGCCGAGTTCACTGTCACCGACATCATGGTCGCGCCCGCGGCCTCGCTGCTCATGGTGCTGCCGATGACGACCGTGACGGCGGGCGAGACCGCGGAAGCCCAGCTCGGGCGCCTGGCCGCGATCCCGGAGTACCTGCGCCAGGCCGCGCGGCGGCACGCCGCGGGCATCGCCGACGGCCTGGTCCCGGTGGCGCACCTGGTCGAGGCCGCGATCGCGCACCTCGACCGCTACCTCGCCGACCCGGACGCCGACCCGCTGCGCCGCCAGCCGGCGCCGGACGAGGAGTTCGGCCGCCGGCGTGACGAGCTGCTGGCCGACGTCGTCCGCCCGGCTTTCGCCGAGTACCGCGAGTTCCTCGTCACCGAGGTCAAGCCGCACGGCCGGTCCGCCGAGCAGCCCGGCCTGAAATGGCTGCCCGGCGGCGAAGAGACGTACGCGCGGCTGGCGAAGGTGCACACGACCACCGACCGCACCCCGGAGGAGCTGCACCGGACGGGGCTCGACATCATCGACGCGCTGGCCGCCGAGTACCGCGAGCTGGGGCAGCGGGTGTTCGGCACCGACGACCTGGCGGAGATCTTCGAGCGCCTGCGCACCGACCCGGCGCTGCGGTGGACCAGCGCCGAAGAGCTGCTGGACACCGCCCGCGCCGCCGTCGCGCGGGCGACGGCCGAGGCCCCGAAGTGGTTCGGGACCGTGCCGTCGCAGCCGTGCCTGGTCGAAGCGGTGCCCGAGGAGGCCGCGCCCGGCGCGCCCCCGGCGTACTACCTGCGCCCGGCCGCCGACGGTTCCCGGCCCGGCATCTACTTCGCGAACACCCACGAGGCCACCGAGCGCTTCCGGCACTCGGCCGAGTCGGTCGCGTTCCACGAAGCGGTGCCGGGGCACCACTTCCAGCTGAGCGTCGCGACCGGCCTGACCGACCTGCCCCTGCTGCGCCGCATCGGCTCCTTCACCGCCTACACCGAGGGCTGGGGCCTCTACAGCGAGCGCCTCGCCGAGGAGATGGGGCTGTACTCCGACGACGTCGCCCGGTTCGGCATGCTGACCGCCGACTCGATGCGGGCGGGCCGCCTGGTCGTCGACACCGGTTTGCACGCGCTCGGCTGGAGCCGCCAGGAGGCCGTCGACTACCTGGCCGAGCACACGCCGATGGCCCGCGTCGAGATCGAGGCCGAGATCGACCGTTACATCGCGTGGCCGGGCCAGGCACTGGCGTACATGGTGGGGCGGCTGGAGATCCAGCGGATCCGCCGGGGCGCCGAGGAGCGGCTCGGGTCGCGGTTCGACATCCGCGCCTTCCACGACCTCGTGCTCGCCGGCGGCGCGCTGCCGCTCTCGGCGCTCGCCTCCGCCGTCGACGACTGGGTGGCCGGGCACGGCGACACGGCCAACGGCCTGGCCGCCGAGCTCGTCGAGCTGACCTTCGAGCACGAGCCGCTGTTCCCGTCGGTCTTCGGCCTGCCCGGCGACCACGACCGGCTCGCCGACCAGAGCCGGGCCGCCCAGGAGCGGTACCTCGCCGCCTACCGGAGCCTGGCCGCCCGTGCCCGGGCGCTGCCCGCCGACAGCCTGACCGCGGAAGAGGCCGTGACGCGCGAGGTCGTCGTCGCCACCGCCGAAGTCGAGGCGGACCGGCTCGCGGCCCGCAGCGCCGACATCGCGGTCAGCGACGGGCTGACCGCGCCGGCGCTGGGGCTGCTGCTGTACCTGCCGTACTACCGGCTCGACGACGAGAAGAAGGCCCGCGGCTACCTCGCGCGGCTCGCCGCGGCCGGCACGTTCCTCGAGCAGCTGACCGAGCGGCAGCGGGAGAGCCTCGCCGACGGGCTCGTGCCGGCGGCGTACCTCGCCCGCGTGGGTGTCGAGTACATCGACCGCTACCTCGCCGCGCCGGACAGCGACCCGCTGAAGGTGGGCACGACGGCGGCCGTCGAAGGCTTCGAGGCCGAACGCGACCGGCTGCTCGCCGAGGTCGTCCACCCGGCTTACGCCCGCTATCGCGACTTCCTGCGCACCGAGGTCGAACCGGTCGGGCGGCCCGACACCGCGCCGGGCATCGGCCACGTGCCGGGTGGCGCGGAGCGGTACGCCGCGCTGATCCGCGCGGAGACGACGACCGAGCGCACGGCCCAGGACCTGCACGACACCGGGCTGGCGCTGATCGAGCAGCTCGGGGCGGAGTACCGCGAGCTGGGGCAGAAGGTGTTCGGCACCACCGATCTCGCCGAGATCTTCGAGCGCCTGCGCACCGATCCGGCGTTGCGCTGGCGCGACGGCGAAGAGCTGCTGTCCGCGGCCCGGGACGCCATCGCCCGCGCGGAAGCCGTGGCGCCGCAGTGGTTCTCGCGAGTCCCGGCGGAGAAGTGCGAGGTCGCGCCGGTGCCCGAGGCCGACGCGGCGAGCGGCACGATCGCCTACTACCTGCAGCCGTCGCTCGACGGTTCGCGGCCGGGTACCTACTACGCCAACACGTACGAGGCCGCCAAGCGCCCGCGGTTCACCAGCGAGGCGATCGCGTTCCACGAAGCCGTGCCGGGCCACCACTTCCAGCTCAGCCTGGCCCAGGAGCTGCGGGACCTGCCGTTGCTGCGGCGGATCGGCATGTTCAACGCGTACGGGGAGGGCTGGGGTCTCTACGCCGAGCGCCTCGCCGACGAGATGGGGCTCTACTCCGACGACGTCGCGCGGCTGGGCATGCTGACGCAGGACTCGATGCGGGCAGGCCGGCTGGTCGTCGACACCGGGATGCACGCGCTGGGCTGGAGCCGGCAGCGGGCGATCGACTTCCTCGCCGAGAACACGCCGATGGCGCGGATGGAGATCGAGGCGGAGATCGACCGGTACGCCGGCTGGCCGGCCCAGGCCCTCGGGTACATGGTGGGGCGGCTGGAGATCCAGCGGCTGCGCGCCGAGGCCGAGGCGGCGCTCGGCGACCGCTTCGACATCCGCGACTTCCACGACGTCGTGCTGGGCCACGGCATGCTGCCGCTGCCGGCGCTGGCCAAGGTCGTCACCGACTGGATCGCGAGCCGGACCGACACCCCGGATTCGCTCGCGGACGAGTGCCTGGAACTGATGTTCGAGGCCCAGCCCCTGCTGCCGTCGCTCTACGGCCTCCCCGGCACGCACGACCGGCTCGCCGACCAGTCCGCCGAGGCGGGCGCCCGGCAGCGCGCCGCGTTCGCCGGCTTGATCGCGCGGGCCGAAGCGCTCGACACGGCGGCCTTGCCGCCGGACGAGCGCGTCACCCGTGACGTCGTGATCTGGCAGGCGCGCACGCTGATCGACGTGCTCGACTCGGGCCGCGCCGACATCGCGGTCAGCGACGGGCTCGCGGCGCCGGCGCTGGAACTGCTGATGGAGCTGCCGCAGACGGTGCTCGACGACGAGGCCAAGGCCCGCGGTTACCTGAGCCGGCTCGCGGCGGTCGGCACGTACCTGGACCAGTTGATCGAGCGGCAGCGGGCGGCGCTCGCCGCGGGCCTCACCCCGCCGGAGTTCCTGGCGCGCATCGGCGTCGGGTACGTCGAGCGCTACCTCGCGGCCCCGGACGCCGACCCGCTGAAGGTGCCGGTCCACGGGCTCGAGGCCGAGCGCGACCGGTTGCTGGACGAAGTCGTGCGGCCGGCGTACGCGCGCTACCGCGACTTTCTGGCCGACGAGGTCGTCCCCGTCGGGCGGCCGGAGACGTCGCCGGGCATCGGCGACCTGCCGGGCGGGCCGGAGCGCTACGCGGCGCTGATCCGCGCGGAGACGACGACCGAGCGCACGGCCCAGGACCTGCACGACACCGGGCTGGCGATCATCGAACGGCTGGCGGAGGAGTACCGCGAGCTGGGGCAGAAAGTCTTCGGCACGAAGGATCTCGCGGAGATCTTCGAGCGGATCCGCACGGACCCGGCGCTGCGCTGGCGCGACGGCGACGAGCTCCTGGACGCCGCCCGGCGGACGATCGCGCGGGCGGAAGCCGTGGCGCCGCAATGGTTCTCGCGCGTTCCGGAGCAGAAGTGCGAGGTCGCCCCGGTGCCCGCCGCCGAAGCCGAGAGCGGCTCGATCGCGTACTACATCGACCCGTCGCTCGACGGTTCGCGTCCGGGCACGTACTACGCCAACACGCACGAGGCGGACCAGCGGCAGCGGACGCTGGGCGAGTCGGTCGCGTTCCACGAAGCCGTGCCGGGGCACCACTTCCAGCTGACGCTCGCCCAGCAGCTCACCGGAGTCCCGCTGCTGCGGCGGATCGCGATGTTCAACGCCTACGCCGAAGGCTGGGGGTTGTACGCGGAACGGCTCGCCGACGAGATGGGGCTGTACTC
Source organism: Amycolatopsis sp. NPDC051106 (assembly GCF_040682775.1). NCBI lineage: Bacteria > Bacillati > Actinomycetota > Actinomycetes > Pseudonocardiales > Pseudonocardiaceae > Amycolatopsis > Amycolatopsis sp. NPDC051106. The sequence continues at coordinate 46,009 of NZ_JBFBBQ010000002.1, forward strand.
CGACGACGTCTCGCGCCTCGGCTTGCTGACGCAGGACTCGATGCGGGCGGCGCGGCTGGTCGTCGACACGGGGCTGCACGCGCTGGGCTGGAGCCGGCAGCGGGCCGTGGACTTCCTGGTCGAGAACACGCCGATGGCGCGCATCGAGATCGAGGCGGAGATCGACCGCTACGCCGGCCACCCCGGCCAGGCGCTCGGCTACATGGTGGGCCGCCTGGAGATCGAGCGGCTGCGTGCCGAGGCCGAGGCTGCGCTGGGCGACCGGTTCGACATCCGCGAGTTCCACGACACGGTGCTGGGCAGCGGAACCCTGCCGCTCCCGGTGCTGGCGGACGTGGTGGCCACGTGGGTGGCGGCCCGCTCCGAGGGAGTCAAGGAGTGACGAACGGTGGGAGACGCCGTGTCGACCCGGCAAGCACGCGTGTCGGCTCGTCGAGCACGCGTGCGGTGACCCGGCCCCGCCCGGACCACGAGGAGCAGACTTGACCTGGCTCGACCTCGCCGACGACACGCCGTTCGGCCTGGACAACCTGCCCTACGGCGTGTTCTCCGTGGGCGGCGCGCCCGAGCGGCGGGCCGGGGTGCCTGTCGGCGAGCAGGTTCTCGACCTGACCGCCGCGGCCGCCGAGACCGCGGCGGCCTTCGCGCCGCTGCTCACGGCCGGGGTGCTCAACCCGCTGCTGGCCGCCGGGCCGGACACCTGGCGGGAGGTCCGCGAAAGCGTCCGGACCTGGCTGACCGAGCCCCGGTACGCCGACCTGCTGCGCCCGCACCTCGTGCCGCTGGCGGAAGTGACCACGCACCTGGCCTTCGACGTCGCCGACTACGTCGACTTCTACTCCAGCGAGCAGCACGCGCTCAACGCCGGCCGGATCTTCCGGCCCGACGCGGCCGAGCTGCCGCCGAACTGGAAGCACGTGCCGATCGGCTACCACGGCCGGGCGGGCACGGTCGTCACGTCGGGTACGCCGGTCGTCCGCCCGCACGGGCAGCGCAAGCCGCGCAACGCCGACGCTCCTTCGTTCGGCCCGTCGCGGCGGCTGGACATCGAGGCGGAGGTGGGGTTCGTCGTCGGCGTCCCGTCCGCGCCCGGCACCCGGGTGTCCACTGAGGACTTCGCGGACCACGTCTTCGGCGTCTGCCTGGTCAACGACTGGTCGGCCCGCGACATCCAGGCCTGGGAGTCGCAACCGCTGGGCCCGTTCCTCGGCAAGTCGTTCGCGACGTCGGTGTCGCCGTGGATCGTCCCCCTCACGGCGCTGGAGCACGCGCGGGTCGACGGCCCGCCGCAGCACCCGGAACCGTTCGAGTACCTGCGCACGAGCGAAAAGTGGGGGCTGGACCTCGCGATCGAGGTCCGGCTCAACGGCCACCTGGTGTCGAGCCCGCCGTTCGCGACGCAGTACTGGACGGCGCCGCAGCAGCTGGCCCACCTGACGGTCAACGGCGCGAGCCTGCGCACGGGCGACCTGTTCGCCTCGGGCACGGTGACGGGCCCGGACCGCGACCAGCGCGGCTCGTTGCTGGAGCTGTCCTGGGGCGGGCGCGAGCCACTGGATCTGCCCGGTGGGCAGCAGCGGACGTTCCTCGAGGACGGCGACGAGGTGGTGATCAGCGCGACGGCCCCCGGCCCGGCCGGCACGCGAATCGGCTTCGGCGACGTCCGGGGCACAGTCGTCCCCGGCTGACCCGCGGCGAGCCAGAATGCCGCGTAACCGAATCCCGTGACTGAACGCGGAACTCGCGTGACTGAAGGCGGAACTCGCGTGATCGAAGGCGGAACTCGCGAGTTCCGTCTTCGATCACGCGAATTGCGGCCCGAAGCACGCGAGATTCGCCCGTGATCACACCGGAGCACGCGAGATCCGGCAGTGACGTTTCCGGGCCCGGGGCCGGGCTCGCGATGCCGGCGCGCACCGGCCGGTGAGTGGCGGCGCGCACATCGCCGGCGCGCGGCCCAGCCGACCCCGTTAAGATCCGCGACTAAGCGCTTGCTCAGCAACGGAGGTGGCCATGCGGATCGGGACCGCGATCAACTACGCCGGGGGTTTCGCCGAAAGCGTCGCGGACATCGTCGAACTCGAGAAGGTGGGACTCGACGTAGCTTTCGTTCCCGAGGCCTACTCGTTCGACGCCGTCAGCCAGCTCGGCTACCTGGCGGCGAAGACCGAACGCGTCCAGCTCGCGTCGGGCATCTTCCAGATCTACACCCGCACCCCGACCCTCACCGCGATGACCGCGGCCGGGCTCGACTTCGTCTCCGACGGGCGGTTCATCCTCGGGCTCGGCGCCTCCGGGCCGCAGGTCATCGAGGGCTTCCACGGCGTGAAGTACGACGCGCCGCTGGCCCGCACGCGCGAGATCGTCGAGATCTGCCGTCAGGTGTGGCGCCGCGAGCGGGTCGTCCACGACGGCAAGCACTACACGATCCCGCTGCCGCCGGAGCAGGGCACCGGCCTGGGCAAGCCGCTCAAGCTGATCAACCACCCGGTGCGCGAGCGCATCCCGGTGCTGCTGGCCTCGCTCGGGCCGAAGAACGTCGCGCTCACCGCCGAGATCGCCGAGGGCTGGCAGCCGATCTTCTTCCACCCGGAGAAGGCCGCCGACGTCTGGGGTGAGTCCCTGGCCGCGGGCAAGGCCAAGCGCGACCCGGGGCTGGGCGAGCTGGACACGTTCGTCAGCGCCGCGCTGGCGATCGGCGACGACGTCGAGCCGCTGCTCGACCACCTGCGCCCGCTCGTCGCCCTCTACGTCGGCGGGATGGGCGCGCGCGGCAAGAACTTCTACAACGACCTCGCCTGCCGCTACGGCTACGAGGCCGAGGCGAAGCTGATCCAGGACCTCTACCTCGACGGCAAGAAGGAGGAGGCCGCCGCGGCCGTGCCGACCGAGCTGCTGCGCTCGATCTCGCTGGTCGGGCCGGCCGGGTACGTCAAGGAGCGGCTGGCGGCGTTCAAGGAGGCGGGGGCGACGACGCTGGTCGTCAACCCGATGCTGCCCGGGCGCGAGGCGCGGGTCGAGGCCGTGGCCCGGCTGCGGGAGCTGCTCGGCTGAGCTGCCGAGCGCTAGACCGGTGTCGCGTAGACGGCGATCCGCGGGGAGTCGATGCCGGCGAGGTCGTGGGTCCCGTCGCTGGTGATCAGGCGCAGCTCGGGTCCTGGTCCGTCCGGGGCCACGAGCGTGCTGTCCGGCTCGCCGGCGGGGAAAGTCGCGGTCCGGCGCACCGTGAAGCGGGCTTCGCGGCCCTCGTCGTCGCGCACGACGACCGCGGCGCCCGGGGTCAGCGTTCCGAGGCGGGCGAACGCGCCGCGGGAGTACCCGAAGCCGACGTGCCCGGACAGCACGGCGACCCCCGGGGCGCCGGGGGCGGGTCCGTCGGCGAACCAGCCGACGCCCATCGCCGTGCCGGGCTGCTCCCGGCGGCCGGCGACGTGGCCCAGCTCGACCAGGTGGTTCACCACGAGGCCCAGGTCGGGGATCGCCAGCGTTTCCGGCAGGACGCCGGCGCCGACGGTCACCGGCCGGTCCGCGGCCGCCTCGGGAGTGCCCGGGGCGAGCACCGTCGTGACGCCGAGCAGGACGCAACCCAGCCCGGCCACCACCGCGAGCACGGCGGCGGCCGGCCGGACGAGCGGCGAATGCCGCTCACTCACGTTCCGCTGCCGCATGCCGGTAAGTCGGGACGCGGGGAGCGAGCGTTACCGAATCGTGTCCAGGAGTGGTGCGATTCACTCCATCGGATCATCCCCTTGTGACCTTCGCGTCAACAAAGCACGTCCGGAGGAGGTAAAGCCGACAATTCCCGGCGAACCGCGGCGATTTCGGGCAGTATTGCGTGTTTCGACCTGGCGAACCGGGGAATCCGTTCGTCCGAAAGTGAGGTGCGCCGAGCCGTGCGAAGAATCGAAGAGCCCGCGGTGGGCGTACTGGACGTCGGCTCGTTCAGCGCGCGCCTGGTCGTGGTCCCGGTGGACGGCTCGCCGCGCGAGCCCGTGCTGAACCACCAGACGCGACTGCGTCTCGACCGCGAGCTCGACGGCCGCGGCCGGCTCTCCGACCGCGGCATCGCCGCCGTCACGGCCGCCGTCGCCGCGGGCATGACCACCGCGTACCGCCACGGCGTGAACAACGTCTACCCGCTCGCGACGTCTTCGATCCGCGACGCCGCCAACGCGGCGGACGTCGTCGCGCACGTCGCCGGGGAAACCGGCGTCGAGCTGCGGTTCCTCTCCGGTCGCCGGGAAGCCGAACTGACCTACCTGGCCACCCGCCGCTGGTTCGGCGCGGAGGCCGGGCCGCTGCTGGTCCTCGACATCGGCGGCGGCACGGTCGAGCTGGCCGCGGGCCGCGGCGACCAGGCCACGTTCGCGCGGTCGCTGCCGCTGGGCGCGCGGTCGATGACCCGTGACTGGCTGCCGGGCGAGCGCGTGTCGACCAAGCAGGTCAAGGCGCTGCGCGCGCACGCGCTCGACGTCGTGACCACGACCCTGGGGGCCGCGGACGTCGACGACCCGCACGTCGTCGGGTGTTCGAAGGTGCTGCAGCAGCTCGCGCGGCTGGCGGGTGCCCGCCCGAACAAGTGCAAGGAGCTGCGCCTCGACGACCTGCGGGCCTGGATCCCGCGGCTCGCCGCGCTGCCGCCGTCGAAGCGCGCGGAGCTGCCGGGGATCTCCCGCAGCCGTGCCCACCAGGCGCTGGCGGGCGCGATCGTGGCGGAAGCGCTGCTGACGGTCGCGGGCGGCAAGGTCGCGATCTGCCCCTGGTCGACCCGCGACGGCCTGCTGCTGACCCTGCAGGACCAAGCGCGGGAAAAGGCGCGGAACAAGGTCGCGGCGGCCTGACCCCTGGCCGCGGCCGGGAAAACCGGGTATTCCGGAAGGTATGAGCCAGCAGCAGCACAGCCACGCCCGCGACGACGAAGACGACGAGCTCCCCAAGCTGCCGAACGCCGGCAAGCTGACCCACGACGTGCCCACCGCGCCCGACCCGGACGTGAACCCGGGCGGGACCGAAGAGGTACCGGCCCCACCCGGGCGGACTGCTGTCAGCGACCTTCCAGAGTGACCGGGTTGGTCGGATCCGCGTACTGACGCACCTTCTCCGAGTCGCGCCGCATGGGAGCGCGGCCCGGCGGCTGGCGCGGCGGGTCACCCGCGTCGATCTTCGGGATCGCGAACCGCTGCGGCTCGGCGGTGACCGTGACGCGCTCGCCGTGGTGCAGCACTTCCAGCGGCTCGCCGTCCAGCACGTGGTACGTGGCCTGGTCCCGGTCGATCTCCACCTGGAACCGGGTGCCGCGGAACATCAGGCGGAAGGTGATCCGGTCCAGCTGCGGCGGCAGCCGCGGCGCGAACGCCAGCGTCGAACCGTGGTCGCGCAGGCCGCCGAAACCGGCCACGGCACCCTGCCACGCCCCGGCCAGCGACGCCATGTGCAGGCCGTTGCGCACGTTGTTGTGCACGTCGTGCAGATCGGTCAGCGCGGCTTCGGCGAGGTAGTCGTAGGCCAGTTCGAGCTGCCCGACCTCGGCCGCGACCACCGCCTGCGTGCCCGCCGACAGCGAGGAGTCGCGCACGGTCCTCGCTTCGTAGTAGGCGAAGTTGCGGGCCTTCTCCTCCAGGCTGAAGGAGTCGCCGCACAGGTAGAGCGCCAGCACCAGGTCCGCCTGCTTCACGACCTGCTTGCGGTACAGGTCGAAGTACGGGAAGTGCAGCAGCAGCGGGTAGTGCGCGATGTCCGTGTGCTCGTAGTCCCACTCGTCGTGGTCGAGGAAGCCCTCCGACTGCGGGTGCACGCCGAGCTCTTCGTCGTAGGGCAGGTACATCGCCGCGGCGGCCGCGCGCCACGAGTCGAGCTCCACCGTGTCGACGCCGAACTTCGCGGCCACGTCCGGCTGGCGTTGGCAAGACTCCGCCGCCGCCAGCAGGTTCCGCTTCGCCATCAGGTTCGTGTAGACGTTGTTGTCCGCCACCGCCGAGTACTCGTCCGGCCCGGTGACGCCGTCGATGCGGAACGCGCCGTGCCGGTCGTGGTGGCCCAGCGACGCCCACAGCCGCGCGGTCTCCAGCAGCAGTTCGGTGCCGTAGTCGCGCTCGAACTGGTCGTCACCGGTCGCGTTGAGGTAGCGCAGCACGGCGTCGGCGATGTCCGCGCTGACGTGGAACGCGGCCGTGCCCGCCGGCCAGTACGCCGAGCACTCGGCGCCGTTGATCGAGCGCCACGGGAACGCCGCGCCGCGCAACCCCAGCTGGTGCGCGCGTTCCCGTGCTTTGTCCATTGTGGAGTGCCGCCAGCGCAGGGCGTCGCGCGCCGCGTCCGGCATCGTGTAGGTGAGCACCGGCAGCACGAACGATTCGGTGTCCCAGAAGGCGTGCCCGTCGTAGCCCGGGCCGGTCAGCCCCTTGCCCGCGATCGCGCGGCTTTCGCCGCGGGCCCCGGCCTGCAGGAGGTGGAACAGCGCGAAGCGGACGGCTTGCTGCAGCTCGGGATCGCCGTCGATCTCGATGTCCGAGGTGGCCCAGAAGTCGTCGAGGAACTCGCGCTGCTCGGTGACCAGGCCCTTCCAGCCGGTCTGGCGCGCGCCCGCCAGCGCGGCCTCGACCTGCGACCGCAGCGCGGGTACCGAACGCTGCGCGGACCAGCCGTAGGCGAGGAACTTCGTGATGCGCAGCCGCCCGCCCTTCGGCACGTCGACCGCGACGGTGAGCCGCGCGAGGTCCTCCTCGGAGTGGATGCGGGCCCGGATCCCGTCGTCCACCTCGATCTTGTGGTCCATCGCCGCGGCCATCCGCAGCCCCGACCGGCGGGTCTGGTGCACCAGCACGGCGTTGTAGTCGGACGCGCGGTGGAACTCGCCGACCAGCGGCGAGTTCAGCGCGGCGGCCACCCGCGGGTCGCTCGTGTCGGACTCGATGGGCTCGTTGGCCAGCAGGTCGGACTGGACGACCAGCTGCAGGTCCTCGTCGAGCGGTTCGACCTCGTACCGGATCGCGGCGATCGCGCGCTGGGTGAACGACACCAGCCGCTCGGTGCGCACGCGGACCCGCCGCCCGGTCGGCGACGACCATTCGGTGCTGCGGCTGAGCGTGCCCCTGCGGAAGTCGAGCACCCGGTCGTGCTTGGTGGCGGCGCCGTAGCGCATGTCGAGCGGTTCGTCTTCGACGAGCAACCGGATGATCTTGCCGTCGGTCACGTTGACGACGGTCTGGCCCTCTTCGGGGTAGCCGTAGCCCGCTTCGGCGTAGGGGAGCTCGTGCTGCTCGTAGAAGCCGTTGAGATACGTGCCGGGCAGCCCGCGCGGCTCGGCCTCCTCGAGCGTGCCGCGCAGCCCGATGTGCCCGTTCGACACGGCGAACGCCGACTCGGTGCGCTGCAGGGCGTCGACGTCCATGCCGCGCCACCGCAGCTCCCACGGCGCGCACTCGTAGCCGCGGGGTTCTTCCTCGGTCATGCTCAGTCCTCCAGGAGGTCGGCGAGGTCGTCGACGACGATGTCGGCCCCGTGGGCCCGCAGCTGGTCGGCCTGGTTCGCGCGGTTCACGCCCACGACGTAGCCGAAGCCGCCGGCCTTGCCCGCCTGGACGCCGGACTGGGCGTCCTCGAACACGGCAGCGTGGGCGGGCTCGACGCCGAGCGCCGCGGCGCCGGCCAGGAACGAGTCCGGCGCGGGCTTGCCCTTCAGGTGCTGCTCGCGGATCGTGAGGCCGTCGACGCGGGCTTCGACGTACTTGCTCAAGTCGCCGGCGTCGAGCACCTTCGCGCCGTTCGCCGACGACGTCACGACGGCGATGCGCAGGCCGGCGGCCTTGACCGCTTCCAGGTACCGGATCGAGCCGGGGTAGGGGTTCACGCCCCGTTCCTCGATGATTTTCAGGACGAGCTCGTTCTTGCGGTTGCCGACACCGTTGACGGTGGGGGCGTCCGGAGCGTCGTCGGGAGTGCCTTCCGGCAGCTCGATCCCGCGCGAGCGCAGGAATTCGCGGACCCCGTCGGCGCGCGGGCGGCCGTCCACATAGGTCGCGTAGTCCAGATCGGTGAACTCTCGGAAGTCAGCACCGTCGCGGGCGCGCAGAAATTCGTCGAAAGTCCGTTTCCAGGCTTGGCTGTGGAGAACCGCGGTGCCGGTCAACACTCCGTCGAGGTCGAACAGGCAGGCGGTGATGGTCTCGGGCAGTCCCGTCATGCCCGCACGTTACCGTTCGTCGTCGTGCGCGGGCCGTTCCGGGTGCGGCCGCACCCGGTGGATGAGCTCGTGCACGGTGGCGTCGGCGAGCCGGTAGCGCACGACGCGCCCGGTCCGCTGGGTGGTGACGAGCCCGTGCGCGCGCAGCAGCCGCAGGGCCTGGGAAACCGCGGTGTCGGTCATGCCCGTGACGGCGGCGAGGTCGGTGACGCTGATCTCGCGGGCGTAGTGGATCGAGACCAGCAACGCGAGCCGCGACGGGTCGGCGACCACGGAAAACCGCTGCGCCCACTCGTCGATGACGGCGCGGTCGCCCAGCCCGTCGACCGCGGCGGCCACCCGTTCGGGGTCGATGAGCTTGCGGCCGGGGTCGATGTCCACCCCCGGATGATTCCACCCGGGCCGCGGGCGGACCACCGGTGGCCTGGGTCACGCCGCGCTTGACGTCGGCGGGTGCGCGGGCGAGGCTGCGATTAAGACAGTTGTCATAATCGAGGAGCCGAGATGACCGACGTGGCCGCCGGGGCGCAGACCCGCTCGAAGACCATCACCTGGCAGGACCCGCTGCCGACCGCCCGGCTCGGGAGCACGATGTCCGGGTTCGACTACCTGACGGCCATTGCCGACGGCACGCTGCCCGGTCCGCCGATCGCCGCGCACTTCGGGCTGCGCTGGGAGCACATCGGCCACGGCGAGGTGGTCGCCGTCGCCGAGCCGGACGAGTCGCTGTACAACCCGATCGGGATGGTCCACGGCGGGGTCGCGGCGACGATGCTGGATTCGGTGGTCGGCTGCGCGGTGCACACGACGCTGCCGGCCGGCGTCGGCTACTCGTCGGTCGAGCTGAAGGTGAGCTACCTGCGCGCCATCCACGCGGGCCGCGGTGAGATCCGCGCGACCGGGCGGGTGGTGAAGGAGGGCTCGCGGATCGCGTTCGCCGAAGGGGAGATCCGCGACGCCGAAGGCAAGCTCCTGGCGACGGCGTCGGGGACCTGCGTGCTCACCCGGGCTGCTTGACGTCCCAGTGCTCGACGAGCAGGCCGTCCTCGACGCGCAGGATGTCGACGACGGCCGTCCCGCCGACGTGCAGGTGCACCATGACGAGGTCGTGCTCGGCGGCGATGTGCTTGATCTCGGCGGTCGCCCCCGCCAGCGGCGAGTTCTTGACGGCGTCGGCGAACGCGTCGCGGCCGTTGGGCAGGCCGGGGCTGTGGGTGACGAAATCGGGGTGCAGCGCGGCCTTCGCGGCGTCGAAGTCCTTGTGCACGAACAGGTTTTCCAGGCATTCGACGACGATCATGCGGTTCGTTCCACTCATGGGAGCATCGTCGGCTTCGCGAGCTTCGCCGTCGATTACGTGGCAGGTAATCACCTGGGCGGCCGGACCCTTCTCGCGCGGATCGCGTCGCCGCCGCCGAAGCGGCCGATGACCGCCGCCAGCAGGGCGCGGGTGTCGTCGACGCGGCCGGCGCCGAACTCCGTCTCCAGCTCGTCCTGAAGGTCCTTCCTGAGGCGCCGGGTCGCTTCGACGGCCTGGTGCGCGTGTTCGGTGAGGTGCAGCAGCTTCGTGCGTGCGTCCTCGGGGTCGGGCTCGCGGCTCAGCAGTCCACGGCGTTCGAGATCGGCGACGGCCTTCGACGCGGCCTGCTGCGTCACGCCCATCCGCTCGGCCAGCGCGGTGATGGACAGCGGGGCGGCGAGGACGTGCTGGATCACGACGCCGTCGTTGAAGCGCAGGTCGCCCAGGCCCTGTGCGGTGAGCCGCCGCTGCACCTCGTCGGTCATCGCCCAGCCCGCGAAGAGGGCGGTGAGTGACAGGTCGAGGTCGCCCGGCGTAGGATGCACAACCATGGTTGTGGAGTCTAGCAGGGTGCCGGCCGGGCTGGCCGGAGCGTTCGTCCGCGTGGCGCACCGGATCGTGTGGTGCACGCTGGTGACCGTCGACCGGCGGGGCCGGCCGCGGTCGCGGGTGGTCCACCCGATCTGGGAAGCGGGCCCGGACGGGCTGACGGGATGGCTGTTCACCCGGCCGACGCCGCTGAAGCTGGCGCACCTGGCGGCGTCGCCGTACGTGTCGTGCTCGTACTGGGACCCGCGGCACGAGGTGGCGGTGGCGGAGTGCCGCGCGGAGTTCGCCGACGACGAGGAGACGCGCCGGTACCTGTGGGACCTGTTCGCCTCGACCCCGGAACCGCTGGGCTACGACCCGAAGATCCTGGGCGGCGAGGACCACCGCGACCCGAAGATCACGGTGCTGAAGCTGACCCCGTGGCGCCTTTCGACCGGCGGCGAAGCCTGGCGCGCGGCTTAGGCGGCGCCAGCGTGCCGTGAATGACTCATTCACTGCGTCCGACGCCAGGAATGAGTCATTCACTGCGTCCGGGTGAGCCGGCGCGGTCTAAGCGGCGCCGACGCGGCGGTCGAAGACCAGGCCCTGAGCCGCCCGGAGCCCGACGCTGATCGCCCCCGTCAGCACCGCGTCCTCGCCCAGTTCGCCCTGGACCACCTTCGGCACCAGCGGCGTGAACGCCCGCAGCGCGCGGTCCAGCGGCTCCAGCAGCAGATCCGCCGCGGCCCCCATCCCGCCGGCCAGGACGATCAGCTCCGGGTCGATCACCGCCGCCACCGAGGCCACCGTGTACGCCAGCCGGTCCGCTTCCGCCTCCAGGGCGCGCCGGGCCAGTTCGTCGCCTTCACGGGCCAAGCGGAACACCTCGCGGGCCGATTTCGCCGTGCCCAGGCCGAGTTCGCGGGCGCCGCGGACCACCGACTGGGCCGCCGTCGCCTCTTCGAGGTGCCCGCGTGCGGGCGGGGAGCCGGGGGAGTCGGCCGCGCGCGTGCGGCCGTACGGCAGGTAGCCGATCTCGCCCGCCGCGCCCGTCGCGCCGCGGAACACCCGGCCGTCGACCATCATGCCCATGCCGACGCCCGTGCCGATCGTGATGCAGCCGAACACCGACGCCCCGCGCGCGGCGCCGCTTTCGCCCTCGCCGACCGCCGTCAGGTTCGCGTCGTTCTCCACCATCAGGTCCGGGCCCAGCGCCGCTTCGAGGTCGTCGATCAACCCGGCCCGGCCCCAGCCCGGCAGGTTCGGCGCGTGCCGGAAGCAGCGCTTCTCCGGATCGGCGACGCCGGGGGAACCGACCACGCGGACAACGATGTCGGCCGGCGACAACCGCGCCTCCGCGACGGCCGAAGCCGCGATCTTCCCGACCGCCGTGACCAGCGCGGCGCCGGAACGCGCCGTGTTGCGCTCGTCGCGGCGCGCGACGATCGTGCGGCCGAGGTCCGACACCGCGACGCGCAGGTGCTCGCGTCCGATGTCGACGCCCAGCACGTACCCCGCGGTCGGGTCGGCCTCGTACAGCACGGCCGAGCGTCCGGTACCGGTGGACGTGTGCCCGGTCGGGCGCGCCAGCCCGGCGGCTTCCAGCGCGAGCAGCGCCTGGCTGACCGTCGGCTTCGACAGCCCGGTGTCCTTGGCCACCTGCGGCCGGGTCGCCGGTCCGCCGCGGCGGAGCAGGTCGAGCACCGCCCGCTGGTTGATCTTGCGCATCCCGGCGGGGGTCCCGACCGTTGGAGCATCTACGCCGGCCACCCGTGCCCGCCTCCTGTCGTCCGCTTGCTTGCTGCCACGCTAGCCGCCCGGGGCCCGGTTCCGCCGGAATACGCCCGCTTCCGGACCGGTTGACCGGGGCATGAGCACTCCGGTACGCGGCCGGGTCCGCGTGGCACAAGGCGCGAAGCGGGTACGCGTGTTCCTCGGCGGGCAGGTCGTCGCGGACACGGTGCACCCCCTTCTGGTGTGGGAAGTCCCGTACTACCCGACGTACTACTTCCCGCGCGCGGACGTCGTCGGCGGCGTTCTCGTCCCCTCCGGCCGGACCTCGCACTCGCCCAGCCGCGGAGAAGGCGTTCTGTCGACGATAAAGGGTGGCGGAGCCGAGGCGGTGGACGCCGCGCTGGAATACCCGGATTCGCCCATCGAGGAGCTCCGGGACCACGTCCGCTTCGAGTTCGGCGCGTTCGACTGGTTCGAAGAGGACGAACAGATCTTCACGCACCCGCGTGACCCCGGCGTCCGCGTCGACATCCTGCCGAGCTCGCGCCACGTCCGGATCGAGGTCGACGGTGTCACCGTCGCCGACACCGTGCGGCCGCACCTGCTCTTCGAGACCGGCCTGCCGACCCGCTACTACCTGCCCCGCGTCGACGTCCGGATGGACCTGCTCGAAAAGATCGACGCCGTGACGCACTGCCCGTACAAGGGCGCGGCCGACCACTTCGACGTGGCCGGGCACGAGGACCTCGCGTGGAGCTACCCGACACCGCTGCCGGAGAGTGAGCGCGTCGCCGGCCTGATCGCCTTCCTGGACGAGAAGGTCGACGTCTACGTCGACGGTGTCCGCCAGGAGCGGCCGAAGACCAAGTTCGCCTGAACCTCAGCGCGCGGCCTTTTCGGCCCGGGCGCGCACGATGCGCGGGTAGCGGATGGTGAAGGCGACGGGCACGGCGAAGCCGAGGACCTTGAGGGTGATCAACGCGGCCGTCGCGTGCGGGGCGTAGTTCAGCAGCGCGATGCCGGCGAGCCCGGTGACGGTGAAGCTCGCGGCCCACACCAGCGTGATGACCACGTTGACCCGCTTGAAGATCGGGTTGTCCCAGAGTTCCGGCGGCGTCATCGTCCGCGCGATGCCGAGCGTGAACGGCCGGCCCAGCGCGAGCGAGCCCCAGGCGGTGAGGGCCAGCCAGGCGTCGGTCAGCGCGCCGGTGTAGGTCTTCAGCGGCGACGCGGGGAAGACGAAGGCGACCGCCGTGAGCAGGGCGAAGAAGGCGAGTGCGCTCCACTCGATGATGAGGGCGTCCGCTTTGCGGCCTTCGCGGCGGGCGAGCACGAGGAGCGCGGCCGAGATGACGAGCCCGGTCAGGCCGGACCAGCGCCAGTCGAACTGCGTCGCGACCACGGCGAACGCGATCCACGGAAGGAAGCTCTTCAGGTAGTTCATGCCGGTCTCCCGCAGACGTTCCAATTGTGACAGGTCGAAACTAGAACCTCCTGGATAGACATGTCAATAGTGGAGTGTCATGATGGGCGCATGAGCCTTCGACACGCGGTCCTCGGCATGCTGGCCGACGAGCCCGGAAGCGGCTACGACCTGCTGAAGCGGTTCGAGCGGGCGATGGCCAGCGTCTGGCCCGCGACGCAGAGCCAGCTCTACGGCGAGCTCGGCAAGCTCGAGGCGGCGGGCATGATCCACGTCCTCGCCGAGGGCCCGCGCGGGCGCAAGGAGTACGAGATCACCGAGGCCGGGCTCGAGGAGCTGCGGCACTGGCTGGTCGACGTCGACCCGGGCGGGCCGCCGCGCAGCGCCGGTCTGCTGCGCGTGTACTTCCTCGGCTCGGTCTCGCCGGCGCAGGCACGCGGCTACGTCGCGTCGATGGGAGAGTCGGCACGGGCGCGCGAAGAGCGGCTGCACGAGCTGGAGGCCTCGATCGACTGGGGCGACGACAACCAGTCGGTCTACGGCCGCCTGGTGCTCGAGTGGGGAAAACGGTTTTCGGTGATGCAGCGCGAGTGGGCGGAATGGGCGGTCAAGCAGGTCGAGTGAGGGTCGTATAACGCCCTATACGGTGCGTCTTCTCCGGGTCGGACGGCGGAACCCGGTCCGAAACCGGAACGGCGGGACGCGCGGTGCGCGCCCCGCCGTCGTCGGCCGTCAGCCGTCCGAGGACCGCTTCCACAGGTTGATGTCCGCGTCGGTCGCGTGGCCGTCGATCTCGGTCAGCTCCTCGGAGCTGAACTCGAGATTGCCGAGCGCGCCGACGTTGTCCTCCAGCTGCTTGACGCTGCTCGCGCCGATCAGCACCGACGTCACGCGGTGGTCGCGCAACGCCCACGCGAGCGCCAGCTGGGCCAGCGACTGCCCGCGGCGCCCGGCGATCTCGTTGAGCGCGCGGACGCGGCCGAGGCGGTTCTCGTCCAGGGTGTCCGGGTCGAGGGACTTGCCCTGTGCCGCGCGCGAATCCGCGGGGACGCCCTGCAGGTACTTGTCCGTCAGCAGGCCCTGCGCCAGCGGCGAGAACGCGATGCAGCCCGCGCCCGCCTCTTCGAGGGTGTCCAGGAGGCCGTCCTCCTCGATCCAGCGGTTCAGCATCGAGTACGACGGCTGGTGGATCAGCAGCGGCGTGCCGAGCTCGCGCAGGAGGCGTGCCGCCTCGGCGGTCCGCTCGGAGTTGTACGACGAAATCCCGACGTAAAGCGCTTTCCCGGCGCGGACGGCGGAGTCGAGCGCCCCGACGGTCTCCTCCAGCGGGGTCTCGGGGTCGAAGCGGTGCGAGTAGAAGATGTCGACGTAGTCCAGGCCCAGCCGGCCCAGCGACTGGTCCAGCGAGGACAGCAGGTACTTGCGGGAGCCCCACTCGCCGTACGGGCCGGGCCACATGTCGTAGCCGGCCTTGGTGGAGATCACCAGCTCGTCGCGGTACGGCTTGAAGTCCGTGGCCAGCAGGCGCCCGAAGTTCTCCTCCGCCGAGCCGTACGGCGGGCCGTAGTTGTTGGCCAGGTCGAAGTGCGTGATGCCGAGGTCGAACGCGCGGCGGGTGATGGCGCGCTGGGTCTCCAGCGGGCGATCGTGGCCGAAGTTGTGCCACAGCCCGAGCGAGATCGCGGGCAGCTTGAGCCCGGACCGCCCGGTGCGCCGGTAAGGGATCGATTCGTATCGGCCGGAAGCCGCAACGTAGGTCACGCGCCCGATGCTAACCCGCTCGTCGGGTACGCTCCTGGTGAGCGACCGCTTAGGAGGCACGTGGTGGGCACGGGATTCTTCACCTCCGTCGACGACGTGTCGGCGAAGCTGGCCGAGGCCGGCTACCTGGCCTCGACGGCGGTGGCGACCACGGTGTTCCTCGCCGACCGGCTCGGCAAGCCCCTGCTGGTCGAGGGCCCCGCGGGTGTCGGCAAGACGGAGCTGGCCAAGGCCGTCGCCCAGGTCAGCGGCTCGCGCCTGGTGCGCCTGCAGTGCTACGAGGGCATCGACGAGGCCCGCGCGCTGTACGAGTGGAACCACGCGAAGCAGCTGCTGCGGATCACCGCCGGCCGCGACGAGACGTGGGAAGACGCCCGCACCGACATCTTCGGCGAGGAGTTCCTGCTGCGCCGCCCGCTGCTCACGGCCATCTCCTCGGACGAGCCGACCGTGCTGCTCATCGACGAGACCGACAAGGCCGACATGGAGGTCGAGGGCCTGCTGCTCGAGGTCCTCGGCGACTTCCAGGTGACCGTGCCGGAGCTGGGCACGATCACCGCGACGCGCGCGCCGTTCGCCGTCCTGACCTCCAACGCGACGCGTGAGCTGTCCGAGGCCCTGCGCCGCCGCTGCCTGTTCCTGCACATCGACTTCCCGGACGAGGACCTCGAGCGCGACATCGTCCGGCTCAAGGTCCCGGGCATCGACGCCGCCCTCGCGGATTCCGTCGTCCGGGTGATCGCCGCCCTGCGCGCGATGGACCTGCGCAAGCTGCCGTCGGTCGCCGAGACCATCGACTGGGCGCGCACGCTGCTCGCGCTCGGCGCGTCCACGCTGGACGAGCAGGTCGTGCGGGAAAGCCTCGGCGTCGTCCTCAAGCACCAGGACGACATCGCCAAGGCCGGCGCCGGCCTGAAGCTCGAACAGGTCCTGGACGCGTCGTGACCGGCGGCGTGCCGGAGCGGCTCGCCTCGTTCGTCAAGGCACTGCGGGCCCAGGGCATCCCGGCCGGTCCCGCCGAGACGGTCGACGCCGCGGCCGCGCTGGAAGTGCTCGGCATGGACGACCGCTCGCTGGTCCGCGAAGGCCTGGCCGCCGCACTGGTCCGGCGCGGTGGGCAGCGCGCGGTCTTCGACGCCGCGTTCGACCTGTACTTCCCGGCCGGGATCGGGGCGCCCGAACGCGCCCGCGAAGACCAGCCGTCGACGCTCGAAGAGCTGCGTGACGAGCTGGCCGCCGCGCTCGCGGACGGCGACCGGCAGGCGCTGGCCCAGCTCGCCGGGCTCGCGGTGGACATGCTCGGCCAGTACGGCTCGGCGTCCGGCCCGGGCGGCGGGTTTTCGGCCCACCAGACGCTGGAGCGGCTCCAGTCGCAGACGCTGATCGCGCGGGTGCTGGCCGCGGTGCGGGGTGGCGGCGCGCGCGGCGAGTTCACCGACCGGCTCGACCGCGACGAGATCCGCCGCCGCGTCGAAGGGTTCCGCGGGCAGGTCCGCACCGAGGCACGCCGGCGCGCGGCCGAGGTGCGGGGCCGCGAGCGGGTGGCCAAGCATGCCATCGCGCCCGCGGCCGACCGCGTCGACTTCCTCATCGCCAGCCGCACCCAGCTCGCCGAGCTCCGGCGGACGATTCAGCCGTTGTCCCGCAAGCTCGCGACGCGCCTCGCCGCCCGCCGCAAGCGCACCACACGCGGGCAGATCGACCTGCGCCGCACCCTGCGGCGGTCGCTGTCCACGGGTGGCGTGCCGTTGCGCCCGGCCTACCGCCACCGGCGGCCCGGCCGGCCCGAGATCGTGCTGCTGTGCGACCTCTCCGGCTCGGTGGCGGGCTTCGCGAACTTCACCATGCTGCTGGTGCAGGCCCTGCGCGACCAGTTCAGCAAGATCCGCGTGTTCGCGTTCGTCGACAGCGCGGACGAGGTCACCCACCTGGTCACCGGCGGCGGCGCCGACCCCGAGCACCTCGGCGCGCGCATGCTGTCGGAAGCGGCGCTGGTGCGCTGGGACGGCCACAGCGACTACGGCGGCTCGCTGCGCCAGTTCACGGCGAACTGGCTCGACGCGGTCGGCCCGCGGACGTCGGTGCTGATCCTCGGCGACGCCCGCACCAACGGCGGCGACCCGAACCTCGACGCCGTCCGCGAGATCAAGGCCCGCGCCCGGCACGTCTACTGGCTGAACCCGGAGCGGCGCTCGCTGTGGTCGACCGGCGACTCGGCGGCGCTGGAGTACGCCGAGGTCGTCGAGATGCACGAGTGCCGCACGGTGCACCAGCTCGGCACGCTGGTCACCCGCCTGCTGCCGGTGTGAGCCACGTGTCGATGCCGCGCAGCATCGATTCCTTCGTCGCTTCGGGCGCGAAGGACGCGATGACGCTTGCCCGCGCGAAGTCCGCCATCACCGCGTCGTCGTAGCCGAAGGCATCCCGGACGCGGGCGTACTCCGCCGCCAGGTTCGCGCCGGTGACCGACGGGACGTCGGTGTTGAGCGTGACCGTCAGCCCCGCGTCGAGGAGCCGGGGGAGCGGGTGCCCGGGGAGCGACGGCACCAGCCCGAGCGTCACGTTCGACGACGGGCAGACCTCCAGCGCGAGCCCCCGGTCGCGGACCTCGGCGACCAGCTCGGGGTCGTCGAGGACGCGGATGCCGTGGCCCAGCCGTTCGGTGCGCCCGATGTCCAGGGCCTCGCGGATGCTGTCCGGGCCGGCGTCCTCGCCGGTGTGGTGCAGCAGGTGGATGCCGGCCGCACGGGCCTTCTCGAAGATCGCCGCGAAGGGACGCAGGGAGTGGTTTTCCTCGCCGGCCATGCCGATCGCGAAGACTTCGCCGTACCGCACCGCGAGGTCGAGGGTGCGCTCGGCCCGGTCGACCGACCGGCGTCGCGAATGGTCCAGCAGCAGGCGCCATTCGAGCCCGGACGTGCTCGCGCGTAGTCCTCTGAGGACGGATTCGAGCGGCATTTCCAGGTCGCCCAGGCGTTCCCCGTGGGACGCCGCGGTGAACGTGACTTCGGCGTAGCGCGTGCCCTGGGCGGCCTCGTCTTCGCAGTACTCGCGGGCGACGCGCTCGAAGTCCTCGGGTCGCCGGAGGCAGGCCCGGACGAGCGCGTTGTAGTCGGCGAAGGCGCGGAAGCCGTCGAACACCGGGGGCTCGGCCGGGACGTCGACACCGTTGGCCTCGCCCAGTTCGCGCAGCGTGCCCGGCCGGATGGTGCTCTCCAGGTGGACGTGCAGATGGGCCTTCGGCAGGGTGGCGAGGTCGCGCATGATCGCGACCCTAGGGGTGACCGGTGCGGGTCCGCTTCGCATTTTTGAGCCCGGTGACGGTCCGTCACGCCGTGCTCGGAGGTTTGGCCGTCGTCACACGGGGAACCTTCGGGTGGTTCGTCCGCGTTGTCAGGATGACCGAAACCCGATGAGGGAGGACCACCGTGCCGTTGATGCGCAGACTGACCATGTTGGCCGGGGCCGCGGGCGCGGCTCGCGCCTACGCCAAGAAGAACCCCGAAAAGGTGAACCAGTACGTCGGCAAGGCCGCGAAGTTCGTCGACGACCGGACCAAGGGCAAGTACCACGACCGGATCGCCGGGGCGGTCCGCAAGGTCAACTCCGTGACCGGGCCGGACGGACGGCCGGGACCCGGGCCGGCCGCCCGCTAGGTCACTCGGCGGTCAGCACCTCGAGGACACCTTCGCCGTACTTGGCGAGCTTGTTCTCGCCGACGCCGCTGACCGTGCCCAGGTCGGCCAGTGAAGCCGGCCGTTGCGTGGCGATCTGGCGCAGTGTCGCGTCGTGGAAGATGACGTACGCGGGCACGCCCTGCTCCTTCGCGACGCCGGCCCGCCAGGCACGCAGGCGCTCGAACAGCGGGGCCGCCTCCGCGGGCATGTCCGCCGCGGGGGCGGCCTTCCGCGTGCCGCGGACCTTCGCGGCCGCCGTGCGCTCGGGTTCGCGGCGCAGCATCACCTGGCGGTCACCGCCCAGCACTTCGGCGCTGGCCTCGGTGAGCACCAGGGAGCCGTAGTCGCCTTCGACCGCGAGCAGGCCCTGGGCCAGCAGCTGCCGCACCACCGCGCGCCACTCCGGCTCGCGCAGCTCGGTGCCGATGCCGAACGTCTTGAGCGTGTCGTGCTGGAACTGCGTGACCTTCGGCGTGGACTTGCCGAGCAGGATGTCGATCACCTGGCCGGCGCCGAACTTCTGGCGCCGTTCGTTGCGCAGCCGCACGATCGTCGACAGCAGCTTCTGCGCCGGGATGGTGCCGTCGAACTTCTCCGGCGGGCTCAGGCACGTGTCGCAGTTGCCGCAGGGCTCGCCCTTCTGCCCGAAGTAGTTGAGGATCTGCACGCGGCGGCATTCCACCGTCTCGCACAGCGCGAGCATCGCGTTCAGGTGCGCGCCCAGCCGGCGCCGGTGCGCGTCGTCGCCCTCGGACGTGTCGATCATCTTGCGCTGCTGCACGACGTCCTGCAGCCCGTACGCGAGCCAGGCGGTGGACGGCAGGCCGTCACGCCCCGCGCGGCCGGTCTCCTGGTAGTAGCCCTCGACGGACTTCGGCAGGTCGAGGTGCGCGACGAACCGGACGTCCGGTTTGTCGATGCCCATGCCGAACGCGATGGTCGCGACCACGATCAGCCCGTCCTCGCGCAGGAACCGCGACTGGTGCTTCGCGCGGGTGCGCGCGTCGAGACCCGCGTGGTACGGCACCGCCGGAATTCCGTTCTGCACCAGGAATTCCGCGGTCTTTTCGACCGAGTTCCGGGACAGGCAGTAGACGATCCCCGCGTCGCCCGGGTGCTCGGTGCGCAGCAGCTCCAGCAGCTGCCGCTGCGGCGAGTTCTTGCCGACGATCCGGTACTGGATGTTCGGCCGGTCGAAGCTTGCGACGAAGTGGCGGGCCTCGTCGAGGTTCAGCCGGGCCGCGATCTCCTTGTGCGTGGCCTCGGTCGCGGTGGCGGTGAGCGCGATCCGCGGCACGTCCGGCCAGCGCTCGTGCAGCGCGGAGAGCTGGAGGTAGTCGGGCCGGAAGTCGTGGCCCCACTGGGCGACGCAGTGCGCCTCGTCGATCGCGAACAGCGAGATCTTGCCGCGGTCGAGCAGCCGCACGGTGGATTCCACCGAAAGCCGTTCCGGCGCCAGGTAGAGCAGGTCGAGCTCGCCGGACAGGAACGCCGACTCGACCTCCTGGCGGGCCGCGTAGTCCTGGGTGGAGTTGAGGAAACCGGCGCGGACCCCGGCGTCGCGCAGCGCGTCGACCTGGTCCTGCATCAGCGCGATGAGCGGCGAGACGACCACGCCGACGCCGGGCCGCACCAGCGCGGGGATCTGGTAGCACAACGACTTCCCGCCACCGGTGGGCATCAGCACGAGCGCGTCGCCACCGGCGATCACGTGCTCGACGATCGCCGCCTGGTCGCCGCGGAAGCTGTCGTAGCCGAACACGCGCTGAAGGGTCTCCAGCGCTTCGGACACCGTTGCCGTCTCGGGGGCTGCCACGCGGCCGAGTCTAGAGCCGGGGTCCGACAACTTCCGGCCGCCCTCTCCGGCGCGGCGCCCCGGCGGCCGGATGACACACTGATCGCGATGGACGAGTACTTCCCGGTTCCCGACCTGGCCGCGCATTTCGCCGGCGAGTGGCGGCTCGACCGCGAAATCCTCACCGCCGGCGGCGAGCCTGCGGGCGAGGTGACCGGTACGGCCACCTTCACCGAGGAGGACGGCGTCCTCGTCTACCGCGAAGCCGGCGAGATGCGGCTCGGCGCGTACACCGGCCCGGTGACCCGCACGCTGCACTACCGGCCCACCGCGCCCGGCCGCGCCGACGTGCACTTCGACCACGGCGGGTTCTTCCACGCGCTCGACCTGCGCGCCGGGCACTGGGAAACGGACCACCCCTGCCGCGCCGACCTCTACCGCGGGAGCTACCGCGTGCTCGACGCGAGACGCTGGCGGCAGGAATGGGCGGTCCGCGGCCCGGCGAAGGACCACCTGATCGTCACGCGGTTCAGCCGGCCGACGGGCTGAGCAGGTCGCCCAGGTCGATCCGGCGCAGGAACTCGCTCCGGATCCGGTCGCCGACCTCCGCGACCAGCCACCCACCGTCGTCGGCGGGATCGATGTGGACGCGGAACGGCCGCTCGCCCTTGGGCAGGCCGACCACGCGCGCCAGCTCTCCGGCGACCTTCGCGACGTCCGCGCCGGACGGGGTGATCTCGGCCAGCTTCCGCCCGACGTGCTCGCTCAGGCCGGCGTAACGCTCTTCGTAGGCGGCTTCGACGGCCTGGTCGGCCGGGTGCCCGGCGTGCGGGAAGTGGTTGGTGCCGGAGGTGAACGCGCCGGGCACCACGATCGTGGTGTCGATGCCGAACCGAGCCACTTCGGCGGCGTAGGAGACGGCGAGGCTGTCCATCGCCGCCTTCGCCGCGAAGTACGGCGCGAGATACGGCGGCGTGCCGCCGCGGACGCTGCTGCTCGACACCCACACCAGCAGCCCGTCGCGTTGCGCGCGCAGGTGGGGCAGGGCGGCGCGGTTGACGCGCTGGGTGCCGATCGCGTTCGTGTCGTACAGCTCGGCGAGCTGCCCGGGCGTGAACGCCTCGGCCGGGCCCAGCGCCATGTGCCCGGCGTTGTGCACGACGACGTCCAGCCGGCCCTGGTCGGCGACGATCCGCTCGATGGCGGCGTCCGCCGACTCCTGGCTGGAGACGTCGAGCTCGACGGTGCGCAGGTCCGCGCCGTGCTCACGGGCGAACGCGGCGGCCGCGTCGACCTGGGGCGCGTTGCGGCCGCCGGTGTCGCGCATGCCCGCGTAGACGGTGTGCCCGGCCCGGGCCAAGGCCCGGGCGGAGAGGGCGCCGATCCCGCTGGAGGCGCCGGTGACGACGATGATCATGGTTCGCTCCTTGGTGGTCGGCGGGGTGCTCAGACGATGCCGCCGTTGGCGCGCAGCACCTGGCCGTTGACCCAGCGGGCCGGTCCGGCGAGGAACGCGACGACCTCGGCGATGTCCTCGGGCTTGCCGAGCCGCTCGAGCGGCGGCTGCTGGGCCATCCGCTCGATGGTCGCCTCGTCCTTGCCGTCGAGGAACAGCGCGGTCGCGGTCGGCCCGGGGGCGACGGTGTTGACAGTGATGTCACGGCCGCGCAGCTCGCGCGCCAGGATCATGGTGATCGCCTCGACCGCGCCCTTGGTCGCGTTGTAGATGCCGTAGCCGGGCAGGTTCAGCCCGAGCACCGACGTCGAGGTGGTGATCACCGCGCCGCCGTCGCGCACCCGCTTCGCGGCCTGCTGGGCCACCGCGAACGTGCCGCGGATGTTGGTGCGGTGCACGCGGTCGAGGACCTCGAAGTCGGTGTCGGCGATCGGCGCCGGCGCGTTCATGACGCCGGCGAGGTGGGCGACGACGTCGACGCCGCCGAACGTGGTCTCCGCGGTGTCGAACAGCTCCGCGACCGCGGCCGGGTCGCCCACGTCGGCGCGGACGGCGATCGCCCGGCCGCCCCGCTCGGTGATGGCGTCGACGACCGCCTGGGCCTCCTGCTCGTTGCCGGCGTAGTTGACGACGACCGCCATGCCGTCGGCGGCCAAGCGCTCGGCGACCTGGCGGCCGATGCCGCGGGAGCCGCCGGTGACGATCGCGACGCGGGGTTCGGTGGTGTTCATGGTTCCTTCTTCCGGTCAGGGCGGTGGTGGTATCACCGCTTCCGTCGTTCTGTTACCGATGATAGCACGACGATGGTAACGGCGCTAGTCGCACGGTGTTATCGTCGTTACATCCGCCGCGGTGGTCGGCATCCGGCCGTATCCGCGCCGCCGGTCGGCCGAATCGCGGGCGAACGCAGTTTTCGGGCACCGGTGCGCGGGAACTCCGGACGCGTCGGGGGCGACATCCGTGAAGGAGTGTTTTGGCAATGCCCACATGGCTGATCGTCGTGATCGTCGTCGTGGCCGTCGCGGTGCTCGGCGCCGTGATTTGGCTTGTGACGCAAGAGATGCAGCGAAAGCGTCTGCAGCAACGGTTCGGCCCGGAGTACGACCGGACGGTCGAGGAGAGCGACAACCCGCGTGCCGCGCAACGAGAACTCGCCGAGCGCGAGCGCCGGCACAAGGAACTCGACATCCGCCCGCTGTCGGCGTCGGCACGTGAACGCTACGCCCGCGAATGGGCGCAGGTGCAGGAAAAGTTCGTCGACGAGCCGATCACCGCGGTCGCCGACGCGGACCGGCTCCTCGTGGCGCTGATGGGCGAACGCGGCTACCCCACCGAGGGGTACGAGCAGCAGCTGTCCGATCTTTCCGTGCGGCACGCCAAGACGCTCGAGCACTACCGCGCCGCGCACACCACGCAGCAGAAGAGCGACGGAGCGTCCACTGAGGACCTTCGCGACGCGATGGTTCGCTACCGCACCGTCTTCGAGGACCTGCTGACCGACGGCGCGGACGACGACCACCACGACCGTCGCAACGGGCACGACCGCAACGGGCACGACCGTGACCGCGCCGACCGCGGCGAGGCCGAAGCCCGCGACGGCGAAGGGGGCGAGGTCCACGAAACCCACGAGACCGGACAGCACGAACGCCAGGCGTCCGCACAGCCGCGGACCGAGTGGAACGGAGGACGCTGACCATGACCGAGCACCTGACCCGGCACAGCGCCGAACACGACGACGACTTCACGGGGCGTGAGGACGTCCGCCAGCCGGACGGCACCGGAGTCCCCGGCGCGGAGAGCGCCGACTTCCGGGAACCCGCCGCCGGGGAGAGCTACGACGACGAGAGCCGCGCCGACGAGGGCGACCACAGCCTGAGCACCGCCGACCTGGCTTCGGCGTCCGCCCAGCCCGCCGGCTCCCGTACGGACACGGACACCGACACGGACGCCGACACCGACACCGAGGCGGACCGGGACACCAGGCCCGCGGAGTCGGGCGGTGACATCGAGGCCCCGCCGCTGATCGACGAGGAGAAGATCACCGGCTTCCGGGACCGCTGGCAGAACGTGCAGACCGGCTTCGTCGACGACCCGAAGCAGGCGGTGCACCAGGCCGACGAGCTGGTCGCGGCCGTGATCAGCGCCCTCGCCACCACGTTCGCCGAGCACAAGAGCGAGCTCGAAGGCCAGTGGCGGCAGGGTGAGCCGGCCACCGAGGAACTGCGGATCGCGCTGCGCCGCTACCGCTCGTTCTTCGACCAGCTGCTGCCGCGCTAGCCGGATCCGTTTGCCGGCGGGCATGATCGGGTAGCACGCCGGTGAACGGGTTCAGCAACGGGAGGCAGCCGATGAACGTGGCCGATCTGCTGGTCGACGGGTTCGGCCGGGTCCGGGAGAACGTGCACGCGGCGGTGGAAGGGCTCACCGCCGAGCAGCTCCGGACCCGGCTGGACGACGGGGGCAACTCGATCGCCTGGCTGGTGTGGCACCTGACCCGGGTCCAGGACGACCACGTCGCCGACGTGGCCGGGACCGAGCAGGTGTGGACCGGCCAGGACTGGCTTTCGCGGTTCGGTCTCCCGTTCCCGGCGGGTGACACCGGCTACGGGCACCGCCCGGCCGACGTCGAAGCGGTCCGGGTCGACGAGCCGGACCTGCTCACCGGGTACTACGACGCCGTTCACGAGCAGACGGTCCGGTTCGTCGAGGGACTCGACGGACAGGCGCTCGACCGGATCGTCGACGAGGCCTGGGACCCGCCGGTGACCCTGGGCGTGCGGCTCGTCAGCGTCCTCGACGACGACATCCAGCACGCCGGGCAGGCGATGTTCGTCCGCGGTGTGCTGGAGCGCCGCTAGTCTTCGTAGCCCTCGCCGCGGTGGTCGGCCAGCCGCCGCGGCCCGGGTCCGTCGACGCCGAGCCGATCGCCCGGGTTGGCGAGCCGGCACTTGGCCAGGGACATGCAGCCGCAGCCGATGCAGTCGGTGAGCTGGTCGCGCAGCTGTTCCATCTGCCGGATCCGCGCGTTCAGGTCTTCCTGCCAGCACTGCGAGATCCTCGCCCAGTCGGCCCGCGTCGGCGTGCGGTCGTCGGGCAGCAGGGCGAGCACCTCCCGGATCGTCGACAAGGGCATCCCGACCCGCTGGGACATCCGGATGAAGGTCACCCGCCGCAGCGCGTCCCGGCAGTAGCGGCGCTGGTTGCCCGCGGTGCGGCGGCTGCGGATGAGGCCTTCGTCTTCGTAGAACCGCAGGGCCGACGCGGGAACCCCGCTGCGCCGGGAGAGTTCGCCGACGGTGAGGTCGGGCAGCGTCCGGGCCGGGGCGTTCACCATGCTTCCCAGCCAACCACAGCCGCGCACTTGACTTCAAGCGAGCTTGAGGTTCGATCCTGGGCCGGACGGCAACAACGCCGCTGTGCCAAGGAGGATCTGTGTCCGAAGCTCCCGTGCGGGTCGCGGTGATCGTGGGAAGTGTCCGCGAAGGACGGTTCGGGCCGGTGGTGGCGGACTGGCTGGCCGGCGTCGCGGGCGACCACGGCGGGTTCGAGGCCGACGTCGTCGACCTCGCCGAGACCGGCCTCCCGATGGTGCTGCCGGCGTTCGGCGCGGTGCCGGCCGCGTCGGTCGTGGCCGAGGTCGCGAAGGTGACGCCGCGGCTCGAAGCGGCCGACGCGTTCGTCGTGGTCACCCCGGAGTACAACCACAGTTATCCGGCGTCGCTGAAGAACGCGATCGACTGGCACCGCACGGAGTGGACGGCCAAGCCCGTCGCCTTCGTCTCCTACGGCGGGATGTCGGGCGGCCTGCGCGCGGTCGAGCACCTGAGGGCGGTCTTCGCCGAGCTCCACGCCGTGACGATCCGCGAGACGGTCAGCTTCCACGGAGCCCACGCCCGCTTCGGCGCGGACGGGCAGCCGACGGACGAGGCCGCGGCGGTCGCGGCGAAGGCGATGCTCGACCAGCTGAGCTGGTGGGCCCGGTCGCTGGCGGAGGCCCGGACGGCCCGGCCGTATCCCGGGGCTTGACCGGGCCGACGCCCGGTCCGAGGTGGCTGATCTCTCCGGGGTAGCGCGCAGTCCACAGTAGACAGGCCGGTCAGAACGCCTGGCACGCCTGGTACGGCAGCCGGACGTCGGTCCCGGAGAGCGAAATGACCCCGTCGGTCGAGTAGCCGCCCTGGGCCGCCAGCGCCGCGAACGCGGTGCAGACGAGCTGGTTGATCCCGGCGCCGCTGATCGGCTTCAGCGGGAACGGGACGGTGATCGCCGGCGGTGAACCGGGGGACAGGACGATCGGCCCGGACCGGCGCGGGAGGTCCGTCCCGTAGCCGTCGTCCGCCTCGTCGGGGGTCGGTCCGGCCAGCAGCAGCGAAAGGGCGTTCTCGACGCCCACGGTGCCGGTCGACCGCGACACCGGGGCCACCCGCCCGCCGATGACGAAGTAGAGGATCACGTCGGCGCCGCGCCCGCTGACGCCCGGGTTCCGCAGCGTCGGCGCCGGCCCGGCCGGGACGACGCCCGTCGGTTTGATGCCGCACGCGCTCACCACCAGCAGCACGACCAGGATCAGGAGCTTCTTCACCGCGCCTCCCCGATGCCGGCCGCCCGGGGCAGGCGCAGCTCGAAGCGAGCGCCCGTGCCGGTGTTGGCCGCGACGATGTCGCCGCCGTGCAACCGCGCGTTCTCGCGTGCGATGGACAGGCCGAGCCCGCTGCCCTCCGAGCGCGCCCGGGCCGTGTCCGCCTTGGCGAAGCGGTCGAAGACCCGGGGGAGCACCTCGTCGGCGATGCCCGGCCCGTGGTCGGTGACGGTCAGCACGACGTCGCCGCCCTCCGCCCGCAGCACCACCTCGACCGGGGGCGCGCCGTGCCGCAGCGCGTTGCCGACGAGGTTCGCCACGACGATGTCCAGCCGCCGCCTGTCGAGCGCGGCCGTGATCCCGGCCGGCAGGTCGGCGACCACGGCGGCGTTTTCGGAACCGATCTCCCAGCCGCGCGCGGCGAGGCTGTCGGTGACGGCGGCGGCGACGTCCAGCGCCTCCCGGCGCAGCTCGGCCCGGCCGGCGTCGAACCGCGAGATCTCGATCAGGTCCTGCACCAGCCGGGTCAGCCGCTTCGTCTCCGCCGACACCAGCCGCGCGGCGACCGCGGTGTCCGCCGGCAGCTGGCCGGCGTCCTCGTCGAGGACGTCGGTGACGGCGTTCATCGCCGCCAGCGGCGTCCGCAGCTCGTGGGAGACGTCGGCGACGAACCGCCGCGCGTCGGCCTCCATCGCGCGCAGCGTGCCGACCGTGCGCTCCAGCTCCGCCGCGGTGTGGTTGAACGTCGTGACCAGCTGCGCGAGCTCGTCGGCGCCCTTGACGCGCAGCCGCACGTCGAGCCGGCCCCGGCCGAGCTGGTCGGCCGCGGTGTTGAGCGCGCGGACCGGCCGCAGCACCTGCCGCGCGGCCAGCAGGGCCACCCCCACCGCGAACGGCAGCGCGAGCGCGGAGACCAGCCAGGCCTGGCGGGCCAGTTCGTCGATCGCGGCCTGCTGCTGGTCCAGCGACGCGCCCGCATAGACCTCGAGGCCAGTCGTCGTGCCCGAGCTGGTCTGCACCGGGATCCCCACGTAAAACTGCGGGAACCCGTGGGCGTCGACCCGCTGGAACTGCGTGTACGTGCTGGTCGCCACGGCCTGGCGCAGGTCGGCGGGCACCTGGTCCGGGGGCATGCCCGAAGACGAGTACATGTCGTGGTAGACGACGAGGGCGCCGCTGGGCTTGAGCGCGGAGGCGAACGCGTCGAGCGTGGCCTGGGACGGCGGCAGCGACACGGTCGGCAGGTAAGCGACGATCTGGTCGCGCAGCTTGAGCATCGTCTGGTCCTGGATGCCCTTGAGGATGGCGTTGCGCGCGGAGACGTAGCTCGCGCCGGCCGCGGCGGTGGCGCCGAGGATCATGATGACCGCGAAGGCGGCGACCAGCCGGGGCCTCAGCCCGGCCAGCCACGAGCGGACCTGCCGGATCACGACCGGCCGAACCGGTAGCCGAACCCCCGGACCGTCTGCACGTGCTCGGGCTTCGCCGGCACGTCTTCGATCTTCGCGCGCAGCCGCTGCACGCACGCGTCGACGAGGCGCGAGTCGCCGAGGTAGTCGTGGTCCCAGACGGCGGACAGGATCTGCTGGCGGCTGAAGACCTGGCCGGGCGTGCGCGAGAGCTCCAGCAGCAGCTTCAGCTCGCTCGGGGTCAGCGAAACCGGGACGCCGCGCTTGGTCACCTCGAGCGCGGCGCGGTCGATGACCAGGTCGCCGTGGCGTTCCTCGGGCTGCGGCGGTTCGTCCGGCCGCTCCGCGACGGCGCGGCGCAGCACGGCCCGGATCCGCGCGTCCAGCACCCGGGGTTCGACCGGTTTGGCGACGTAGTCGTCCGCGCCCGCTTCGAGCCCGGCCACGACGTCGAAGTCGTCGCTGCGCGCGGTGAGCATGATGATCGGGATCGGTCCCGACGCGCGCATCCGGCGGCACGTCTCGAAGCCGTCCATGCCGGGCAGCATGAGGTCGAGCACCACGATGTCGGGGTGCTGGTGCACGAGCACCTCGATGCCGAGCTCACCCGACTCCGCGGTGTGCACCACGTGTCCCTGCCGGCGCAGGGCCAGTTGCAGTCCTTCCCGTACCGCCGCGTCGTCCTCTACCACCAGTACCTCGGCCACGGCGCCATTATTCGGAAAAGCGCACGTCGTGGCGACCCGGGCGGATCTTGTAGCAAAACCATGACATCGCCCTGACGGGATCTCGAAATGCCGCAGCCAGACTCGGGGACATGGCAGTGATCATCTCCGAGGTACGCCCCGCCACCCCGCCGGCCGGCCGCCACGCGCTCGTGACCCGGGCCGTGTCCCGCACCGCCGTGCTCGCGGCGAGCGCGGCCGGGTTCGCCCTCGCGTTCGTCGCGGCCTACCTGCTCTTCGTCCGCACCGAAGCCGGGCGCGGCGTCGAGAACGGCGTCGTCCGCAGCGCCCAGTCCGCGGGGACGACGGTCGAGTGGGCCAATCCGCTGCGCGACACCGACCTGGTGGTCGTGCTCGGCGGCGTCGCGGTGCTGCTGGTGGTGATCGCCCTGGCGCGGCGCCGATTCGCGCTCGGCGTGACGGCCCTGCTGATGCTCGCCGCGCCGCTGATGGTGGCGCAGCTGCTCAAGCTGTACGTCCTGGACCGCCCGAGCACGGGCGACCGGTTCGGCGTCGCGAGCCACAACAGCTTCCCCAGCGGGCACGTCAGCGCGGCGATGGCCGTGCTGGTGGCGCTCGCGATCGTCCTGCCGCGCCGCTTCCGCCCGCAGGCCCTGGTGGCCGGCGGGATCGGCGTCGCCTGGGTCTCGGCCGCGGCCGTGGCGCTGGGCTGGCACCGGTTGAGCGACACCGTCGGCGGCTGTCTCCTGGTCGCCGCGGTCACCTGCGCCGGGGCGGCGGTGGTGTCCGCCCGCCGCCCCGACGGTGACCGGGTGCCACCGGTACCGGTGCTCTGCGGCCTGCTGGCGCCGGTCGCGCTGGTACTGGCGGGATACCTGGTCCTCGGGACGGCGACGTCGGGTGCGGCCCAGTTCGTCGCCGCGATGGTGCTCGCGGCGTTGTCGGCGATGGCGGTGGTGCTGCTGTTGCTGGCACCGTTGCGGCGGGTGGCGTTCGATCCGGCGGAGGCCCGGGTCCGGCGGCTCCGCCGCCGCTGACCGGCCCCGGTTCGGGGTCATCCGGGCGGTCGGCCGGGGGCTTGGGTGGGCGGCTGGTGCACCCGGACAGTCGGCCGGTGTGCCTGGAGGGTCGGCTGGCGTGCCTGGACGGTCGGTCGGCGTGCCTGGACAGTCGGTTCGCGTGCCTGGAGGGTCGGCTGGCGTACCTGGACGGTCGGTTCGTGTGCCGGGAGGGTCGGCTGGCGTGCCTGGAGGGTCGGTTCGCGTATCTGGAGGGTCGGTTGGCGTGCTTGGGACGGCATCTTGCGTGTCTGGGCGGGCATCACGTGTGATTGGAGGGGCATCACCCGTGATTGGAGGGTCGACTCGCGTGATTGTGGGGGCGACACGGTGGCCGGCGGGCCAGTTTCGGGGGATTGGACCGCGACAGCGCCGGTCGTGGGGCCTAGCGTCGGTGGGGTGCATCCGAGGCTTGCCGAAGACCTGAAGTCCCTGCCCGAACTGCTCGACGCCGCGCGGAAGTCGCCGGTGAAGCCCTGGCCGGGCTGGCCGAACGGCCCGCCGCCGTTCCGCCCGGCGAGCCGGTCCGGGCGCCGCTGCCGCTCGGAGGTATCGGGGGCCGGGGCGCGCTGGAGGAGTTCTCGCAGCGCTGGGAAGCCGGCTTCGCGGGCAGCGCCGGGCCCCGGTACCTCGGGTTCGTCACCGGGGGCGCCACCCCGGCTTCGCTGGCCGGGGACTGGCTCACCGCCACCTACGACCAGAATCCCGCGAGCGGCATGGACTCCTCGGCCCAGGACCTGGAGCGCGAGACCGTCGGCTGGCTGGCCGAGTTGTTCGGGCTCGGCGCGGAGTTCTCCGGCGCGTTCGTCACCGGCGCCACGATGTCCACGGTCACCGGCCTCGCCATCGCCCGCGAATGGCTCGGCGAGCGCGCCGGGGTGACGGTGTCCGACGACGGCGCCGCCGCGCTCGGCCCGCTCACCGTGCTGTCCGGCTCGCCGCACTCGAGCATCCTGAAGGCGTTGTCGTTCCTCGGGATGGGCCGGTCGGCGCTGCGGAAGGTGCCGGTGCTGCCGGGACGCGAAGCC
The DNA here is from genome assembly GCF_040682775.1 of Amycolatopsis sp. NPDC051106. Lineage (NCBI taxonomy): Bacteria > Bacillati > Actinomycetota > Actinomycetes > Pseudonocardiales > Pseudonocardiaceae > Amycolatopsis > Amycolatopsis sp. NPDC051106. The sequence continues at coordinate 76,624 of NZ_JBFBBQ010000002.1, forward strand.
GTCGATGTCGCCAAGCTGGCCGAGGCGCTCGAAGCGCTCGACGGGCCGGCCGTCGTCGTCGCGAACGCGGGCACCGTGAACACCGTCGACTTCGACGACCTGCGCGCGATCGCCGCGCTCAAGCAGCGGTACGACTTCTGGCTGCACGTCGACGCCGCGTTCGGCGGGTTCGCCGCCCTCTCGCCGGAGCACGCGGCGCTGACCGCGGGCCTCGACCAGGCCGACTCGGTGGTGATCGACCTGCACAAGTGGCTCAACGTGCCCTACGACTCCGCCGTCCAGTTCACCCGCCGCCGCGACCTGCAGCTGCGCGTCTTCAGCAACAACGCGGCCTACCTGGGCGAGATCGGCGAAACCCCGGACTTCCTGCACCTCACGCCGGAGAACTCCCGGCGGCTGCGCGCGCTCCCGGCCTGGTTCTCGCTCGTGGCCTACGGCCGGGACGGGCACCGCGAGATCGTCGAGCGTTGCGTGTCGCTCGCCCGCGACCTCGGCGCACGGCTCGACGGCTCGCCCCGCTGGCGGCTGCTCGCGCCGGTGCGGCTCAACGTCGTGTGCTTCGCCCCGGCCGCCGAGCGTGACATCGATGCTCTCGTGCGTGCGATCGCCGAAGACGGGACCACCTTTCTCACCCCGACGGTGTACGAAGGCCGCCCGGCGCTGCGCGCGGCCTTCAGCAACTGGCAGACGACCGCGGCCGACGTCGAGCGCGTGTTCGCCGCGCTCGAGCGCGTGGCCGCCGGCTAGCTGCGGTCCGACTTCGGCATCAGGTACTTCCACGGCGAGGCGCCGGCACCCAGCTCGCACGGCACGTGCACGAGCGCCGGCCGCCCCGCGGCGAACGCCTTGTCCAGCGCGCCGCGCAGGTCGTCCGGGGTGCGCGCGGTCAGGCCGAGCGCGCCGAACGTCTCGGCGAGCCGGGCGAAGTCCGGGTTCCGCAGCCGCCCGCCCAGCGCCCGGCCCTCGAACAGCCGCTCCTGGTCGAGGTGGACGTTGCCGTAGTAGCCGTTGTCGAACACGACCGCCACCACGTTGAGCCCGTATTGGACGGCCGTGGCCAGTTCCTGCGCGGCGAACATGAACCCACCGTCCCCGGCCACCGAAACCACCGGGCGGCCGGGGAAGGCCGCCTGCACGCCGAGCGCCGTCGGGTAGCCGAACCCGAGCGTGCCCTGGTGGCCGCACGTGACGAAGGTGCGGGGCGAGTAGACCTCGAACCCGAAGTAGGACGCGAAGCCCACCTGGCAGATCTCTTCGACGAAGAAGCCGTCGCGGGGCAGCACGTCCCGGATCGCCCGCAGGTACTCGAGCTCGGGGCCGACGTCGGTGAACCGCTCGGCCACGGCCGCCTTCAGGGCCAGGAACTCCGTCGTCCGGTCCGTCCTCTGTGGACCGACCGCTTCGGTGAGGGCCGCGGTGGAGTCGGCCGCGTCGGCGACGATCGCGACGTCCGCTTCGAGCCGGGTCGCCTGCCTGGGGTCGATGTCGAGCAGGATCGTCTTCAGGCCCGCGGGCTTGTCCGGCCAGCGGAACCACGACAGCTCCATCCGCGACCCGATGCCGACCACCACGTCGGTCTCCGCCCACCGCTCGAAACCGGAGACGCAGGTGAAGCCGAGCGGGTGGTCGTCGCCCACGATGCCGCGTCCGCCGCGGAACGGCACCACCGGCGCCTGCAGCCGCTCGGCCAGCGCCCGGACCTCGGCGGCCGCGTGCCGGGCGCCGCCGCCCACCATGATCATCGGGTGCTTCGCGCCCGCGAGGAGGTCCGCGGCTCGCTCAACCGCGACCGGGTCGACGGCCGGGCGGGGCAGCGGCAGCGGGCCGGCCACCTCGGCGGGCGCGCGCAGGCCCAGCACGTCCCAGGGCACCGCCAGCGAAACCGGCCTCGGCCGCCCGCCCGCGGCTTCGCGGAAGGCGGTCGCCAGCGCGTCCGGGACGTCGACCGGGTGCTCGACCAGCGCCGACCACTTGGTGAGGGTGCGCAGGGTGGCGAGCTGGTCGGGCATCTCGTGCAGGTGCCCGAGCCCGCGGCCGAGGTACGCGCGCGGGATCTCGCTGGTCAGGCAGAGCACCGGCGCACTGGCCCCGTGGGCCGAGAGCATCGCGGCCGAGGCGTTGAGGACCCCGGGGCCGGGCACCACGGTGTAGACGCCGGTGCGGCCGGTCGCCTGGGCGTACCCGAACGCCATGTAGGCCGCGGTCTGCTCGTGCCGGGCGCCGATCACCCGGATGTGGTCGCCCGCGCGGGCCAGGCTGTCGAACAGGTCGTAGGTCTGCACGCCGGGCAGCCCGAAGACGGTGTCGACACCGTGGGCCCGCAGCCCGTCGACGATCAGGTCGGCCGCGGTGGGGGCGGGCGGGGGAATCGGCATCGGCACGGCCTCCTGGGCGTCGTCCGTCGGCAGGACCATATATGGTTTCCTACATGATCAGCGCGTCCTCGGGAAGACCGGTCACGAAGTCCCAGCTGGCCTACGAGACGATCAAAGCGCGGATCATCGACGGCCGCTACGGGCCCGGGTACCGGCTCGTGCTCGACCAGATCGGCCGCGAACTCGACGTCAGCGCGGTGCCGGTCCGCGAGGCCCTGCGCCGGCTCGAGGCCGAGGAGCTGATCCAGTTCGAGCGGAACGTCGGGGCCCGGGTGGTGGCCATCGACCCCACGGAGTACCGGCACGCGATGGAGACGGTGGCGATCGTCGAAGGCGCGGCCACCGGGCTCGCCGCGCCGCTGCTCACGCCGGAGACGCTGGCGCACGCCCGCTCGCTGAACGAGCGGATGCGCCGGAGCCTCGCCGAGTTCGACCCGCTCGCGTTCACGGCGCTGAACGCGGAGTTCCACGAGGTGCTGTTCAGCGCCTGCCCGAACCCGAACCTGGTCGACCTGGTGCAGCGCTGCTGGACCCGGCTGGCGGCGGTCCGCGACAGCACGTTCGCGTCCGTGCCGGGGCGGGCACCGGCGTCGGTCGAGGAGCACGAGGGGTTGCTGGCGCTGATCGAGGGCGGGGGCGATCCGGCGGAGGTCGAGCAGTTCGCGCGGGGGCATCGGCTGGCGACGCTGGAGGCTTATCTCGCGCGGCAGCGGTGAGGACGGGCGGCTCGGGCTCGGGGCTTCGCGTGGTGGGGCTCCGCCGCGCGGGGGTCTGGTGGGATGCGGGTCGCGTGGCCTGGTGCTGTGGGCGAGGTGCTGGCGAGGGTTCGCTGTGTCGGCGCGGATTGGTTCGGGCGACGGTTGCTCGGCAGGTGCGGCGTCGGTGTGGGTGGGCTGTTCGTGAGGTGCGCTGGGCAGGTTCGGGCAAGGGTTGCTCGCGCGGCGCGCGGGGAAAGCGCGGACTTTGTCCGGAGGGTTGCCCGGGCCGCGTCGGAGGTGTCAGGGTCGGGGATGCCGATCTTCTCCGCGCCGGACGGGACCGCGCTGGCCTTTCGCCTCCGCGGCTCCCGCGGTGAGCCTGTCGTCTGCCTGCCCGGCGGGCCGATGCGGGCCGGGGCCTATCTGGGGGACCTCGGAGGCCTCGGCGGCCGGCGGCAGCTCGCCGTGCTGGACTGCCGGGGGACCGGGGACTCCGAGACACCCGGTGATCCCGCGACCTACCGGTGCGATCGGCAGGTCGAGGACGTCGAAGCGCTGCGCAAGCACCTCGGCCTCGAACGGTTCGACCTGCTCGGGCACTCGGCGGGGGCGAGCCTCGCCACCCTCTACGCCGCTCGGTATCCCGGGCGGCTGCGCCGGCTCGCGCTCGTCGCGCCGAGTCCGCGGGCCGTCGGCTTGCAGCTGCCCGTCGCCGAACGGCGGCGGATCATGGCCCGGCGGTCCGGTGCGCCCTGGTTCGATGCCGCCGCCGCGGCTTATGAGGCCATCGCCACCCGGACCGCGACCAGCGCGGACTGGGCCGCCGTGGCTCCGATGTACTACGGCCGCTGGGACGACGCCGCCCGGCGGCACCAGGCCGCCGAACCCGGGCAGCGCAACGGTGCCGCCGCGCGCGTCTACAACGCCGAGGGTGCCTTCGAACCCGAGCGCACCCGGGCCGCGCTCGGTGCCGTCGACGCTCCTGTGCTGGTGCTGGCCGGTGAGCTGGACTGGATCGCCAGCCCGGGCGTCGCCGCCGGGTTCGCCGCGCTCTTCCCGGACGCGCGGGTCACCGTTCTGCCCGGTGCCGCGCACTACCCCTGGCTGGACGACGCGCCCGCGTTCGTCTCAGCCGTGGCCGGCTTCCTGGCCTGACGCCGGGTTCCGGCGCGGTTTGATGCGGACCGCCGGCAGCTCGGGCGCCGGCAGCCGCCGCGGGGTGCCCGAGTAGCCCGTGACGGCGCCGAACTGGTCGGACTCCGCCTGCCACGCTTCGCGGAACGCCGCGATCTCCTCGTGGGTCCGGCCGACGAAGTTCCACCACATCAGGATCTCCTCGTCGAACGGGGTCCCGCCCAGCAGGAGGAACCGGGCCGGCGCCGAGCCCCGGTTGCTCAGCGTCAGGGAGCGCACGCCGGTGCCGACGTAACCCAGCTCGGCCGCGCGGACGCGGGTGCCCGCGACGACGACGTCGCCCGTGTCCGCCAGGACGCCGTGCTCGAAGCGGGGGTCGACACCGAGCGACATGTGGGCGTCCGGGCCCAGCACGATCTCCGCGCCCAGGAGCGGGGTGAACGTCGGGATCGGGGACGTGCGCCCGGCCAGCGACCCGAGGAACACCCGGATCTCGGCGCCCTCGATCCGGTTCACCGACGGCACGTAGTGGTCGAAAGCGCGTGCCGTGTGCCGGTGCCGCTCGGGCAGTGCCACCCAGAGCTGGACGCCGTGCAGCGTCTTCGCGGTTTCGGTCGAGACTTCCGAATGACAGATGCCGTGCCCGCCGGTCATCAGGTTCAGCTCGCCGGGGCGGACCATCGCGTGCGTGCCCAGGCTGTCGCGGTGCTCGATCTCGCCCGCGAACAGCCAGCTCACCGTCTGCAGGCCGGTGTGCGGGTGCGGGGCGACGTCCATCGCGCCGGTGATCTCGGTCGGGCCGTAGTGGTCGGCGAAGCACCAGGCGCCGATCAGCGACCGGGACCGCTGGGGGAGCGTCCGCCGGACCCGCATCGCCCGCGGGCCGCCCAGGGGAACCTCACGCGGGGTGAGGATCTCGACGGCCGGGTGCTCGGGGTCGGCGGTCGCGGGCCGGTCGCCGCAGGCGAGCTCGGTGGGGGCGGCCTCGGTGTTGCTCATGCCCGCCACGGTAGTCGCGTTCCCCGCCCGGACCGGCGTGCCCGAGGCGGCCCCGGCGGGGCGGGATGACGGAGGCGGCCCCGGCTGATGGGGCCGCGTGCCCCGCGTTCGTTGTGGAGTTGTCAAGCTTCGCGCCGCCGGGTCAGGCGGCGTGGTGCTGCTGCCGCGCCGCGACGATCGCCCGGCCCTCGGCCGTCAGGATCGCCGGGACCAGCTCGCCCGGCAGGCCGGGGCGGGCCGCGCGGACCAGGCCCTGGTGGGCCAGCGCGTGGGCAGCGAACTGGTCGCCGCACGACACACCGTCGATGAACAGGTCGGGCTCGCTGCTGCAGGACACCCGGCCGCGGCCCGCGCCGACCGCTCGCAGCATCGCCAGCATCCGGTGGTTCACCAGGGGGCGGACGACCGGTGTGCCGGTCTCTTCGGTCCTGTTCATCGCGGTCCCTCCCGCTCGTGGTCCGACCTCGTCCTATCCGTGCGTCGAACCGGCTGACGGGATTTCGACAGCACATCCGGAACCGGTCGGACCGGCAGCGTCCGTCCATCGTCACCGCTGCCGGTCGAGCCCGGGTCGACTCCCCGTCAACGGGTGTCCGGACGCCGGCCGCGACCGGACGGGCTCAGAACGGAGGCGCCGCGGCGACCGCCGGCTCCGGCGTCCAGGAACTGCTCGCCTCGCCGCCCGCGGCCCGGCTGAGCCTGGTCACCTTGGCCGTGGCGTACCGCAGGGCGGGGCCGATCTCCTCGACGTCCAGCTCCGTCACGGTCCGCTTCTCGCCCTCCTTCGTGTCGTACGACCGCTGTCTCAGCCGGCCTTGGACGACCACGCGGGCGCCGCGCCCGAGCGACTCCGCGACGTTCTCCGCGTACTGCCGCCACAGGCTGCAGCGCAGGAACATCGCCTCGCCGTCGCGCCAGGCGCCGGACTCGCGGTCGAACGTGCGCGGCGTGGACGCGACCGTGAAGTTCGCGACCGCGGCGCCGGACGGGGTGAACCGCAGCTCGGGGTCGGTCGTCAGGTTGCCGACCACGGTGACCAGCGTTTCGCCTGCCATCGGGCTCCTCCTTCTGCTCCGGGTGCGGGGTGCACCGCTCTCGCCGACGAGGAGAGCACGGGGGTCCGACAGTTCCGGGCCGGGCGACGAGCTGCCGGCACCCGGCCGGGCTGGTTTCCCGCCGCCGTGCCGACGGCGTTCCAGCAGGAGCCGGCCACGCTCTCCCACCGGCCGGCGGACCTGTGCGCGCTGGCCGCGATCGCGCTCGAAGAGGCCACGCGTTCCGTGCTCGAAATGGACCCCACGCTGGGCGGACGGGTGCGAGAAGACGCCGCCGCGGGCGAGGACCAGGCGGGGGCATCGCCGGCCCTGCACGCGCCGCCGGAGGAGGACGTGAAGGCGGTCGCCGCCGCCGTCTGCACCGCCGTGGATCTCACTCGGATGGGTGGTCTTGCGCGGGAGGTCGCGGAGCCGCGGCGGGCGCCGGTGGAGGTGCGGCCGGCGCTCGGGCGGCTGGGCGGGCACGCGGTGGCCACCGTCGACGTGGTGCTGCTCGCGACGGTCTACGGCCGGTTCGCCGGGACGGCGGCCCTGATCGCACGCCGGGCCGTGGCGTTCGCGGCGGTCGGCGCCTGACGCGACGGCCCGGACGATGTCCGGAAAGCCGAACTAGATCCTGATTGTCCGAAATGGACGAAGCAGCGTCGGACGCCGAAACCGGTCAGCGCGCTCGAACCGCCGCGGACTCAGCTGCCCTGCTGCGGGAACTGGCCCTGCTGCGGGTACTGCTGCTGCGAAGGGTGCTGCGGCTGCGGGAAACCCTGCGGCTGCGACGGGTGCGGCGGCTGGAAGCCCTGCGGCGCCCCCTGCTGCGGGAACCCCTGGGACGGCGGCTGCTGCGGGTAGCCCGGCTGGGCACCCTGCTGCTGCCCCTGCTCCTCCTGCGCCTGCAGGCGGACGGCGTCCTCCTTCGGGATCCGGTTCTCGATCCCGCAGAACGTGCACTGCGCGGAGTACTTCACGCTGATCGGGAAGAGCGGGATGAAGAAGAGGGTGAACTTCGTGACCGCCTTGCGCACCGCGTGCGAGGCGGGGTTGCCGCACCGGCCGCACAGGAAGGTCGTCATCGCCAGCACGTAGATCCGCGTCCGCCAGCCCCAGATCAGCATCGGTACTTCTTTCTCCCAGGTCTTCTGTTCGCCGCGCAGCCTCGCACACCGGCCCGCCGCCGCGTGGCGGTTTCGCCGAACTCGGGGACCAGGGGGACTAGATTGTGATCATGCCGAGCGATTTCGTCCTCAAGACCATGAACGCCGTGCACCGCGGCCTGATCAAGCTCAGCGGCGGGAAGGTGGGCTGGCAAGCCGCCATGCCCGTCCTCGAGCTCACCACGACCGGCCGCAAGAGCGGGCAGCCGCGGTCGGTGCTGCTGACCTCGCCGCACCAGGACGGCGACACGCTGGTCGTCGTCGCTTCGCGCGGCGGGGACGACACGCACCCCGCGTGGTTCCTCAACCTGCGCGACAACCCGGACGTCGAGGTCTCGCTCAAGGGCGCCCCGAAGCGGCCGATGAAGGCTCGGGTCGCCGACGCCGGCGAGCGCGCGAAGCTCTGGCCGAAGATCACCGGCGACTTCAAGAACTACGCGCAGTACCAGACGAAGACCGAGCGCGAGATCCCGCTCGTCTTCCTCGAGCCGCGCTAGCTAGCTCCGCGCGGTCAGGTAGCCCGGGTCCGGGCCGGGGATCTGCTGGTCCGGCACCCCCGCGAGCAGCCGGCTCATCGCGTGGAAGTACGGCGGCGCGGCGACCGTGCCGCCGAACGCGCCGTGGCCGCAGTCGCCGAGGTGCACCGGCGTGCCCGGGCAGATTTCGCGCGGGTGCGGGCCGTCGGCGAAGACCATGGACGAGACCGCGTAACCGTCGACGCCGCCGACGAACGCCACGGACTCGCTCTGCTGCGTCGTGCCCGTCTTGCCGATGTCGGGGCGCGTCCAGCCGGCCGCGTGCGCGGCCTGGGCCGACGTGCCGTTCGTCGTGTCCTTGCTCAGGCCCGCTTCGAGGGTGTTCGCCACCCCGGTCGGGATGACCTGCTCGCACGCCTGCTGCTGGACCGGCACCGCGTTCCCGTTCCGGTCGGTCACCGAGAGGATCGGGTTCGGCGGGCACCAGACGCCGCCGCTCATCAGCGTCGCCGAGACGTTGGCCATCTCGAGGGGGCTGACCGGGCTGTTGCCGAGGGTGAACGACAGCAGGTTCCGGAAGTACTTCGACTGCGGCTCGTTGTACTGCGGATTGCTCGAAGCGGGGTCCGGCACGGCTCCGGCGTCGTTGGTCGCCAGGGTGTTCCGCAGCCCCAGCTTGTACGCCATGTCGAGCACGGCGGGCATCCCGACCTGGTTCTCCAGCCCCACGAAGGCGACGTTCGGCGACGTCGCGAGGCCGTCGGCGAGGCTGATCGGGTCGGCGTAGTGGCCGTCGTTGTGGACGGTGTAGCAGGCTGTGTGCGCGTTGGCGTCCGGCGGCGTGAAGCACTGGCTGTCCGGGTTGGGCAGCGGCGTCTCCAGGCCCGCCTTGCCGGTGACGAGCGCCGCCGCCGAGGTGAAGATCTTGAACGACGAGCCCGCGCCGAACTCGTTGCTCGCGTCGGCGACGATGTCCGTGGACGTCTCGCCCCGCGCCGGATCCGTGCCGTAGTTCCGGTTGGCGACCATGGCGAGCACCTGGTGGCCGTTCGAGCCCGGCTGGACGACGGCGAAGGTGTTGGCCACGCCGTCCTGGGTGGTCGGCACGTTCGCGTCGACGGCGTCCTTCGTCACCTGCGAGACGCGCGGGTCGAGGGTGGTCTTGATCGTGTAGCCGCCGGTGGCGAGCTGGTCCGCGGTGAACCCGGCGCGCTCGAGGTAGTTCTCCGCGTAGGCGCAGAAGAACCCGGCGTCCGGCGCCGCGCCCAGGCACGTCCCGGACGGCGTCACCGGCCCGTCCGGCAGCAGCCCGAGCGGCGCCGCCTTGGCCGTCGGCGCGTAGGACGCCGGCAGGGAGCCGTTGGACACCATCGCGTCGATGACGAGGTTGCGGCGCTGCAGGGCCTTGTCCGGGTGCGTGTACGGGTTGTAGATGCTGGGGTTGTTCACCATTCCGGCGAGCAACGCCGCCTGCGGCACGGTCAGTTTGTCCGCCGTCGTCCCGAAATAGGCTTTCGCCGCGGCGCCGACCCCGTACACGGTTCCGCTGAATTCGACCACGTTGAGGTAATTCGCCAGAATGTCGTCCTTGCTCGTGGTGGCGTTGAGCTGGACGGCCATTTTCGCCTCGCGCAGCTTGCGCGCGAGCGAGTCCTCGCGATCCTCCTGCTGCGCGATCGGGTCGGTCCGGTCGACGACGTTCACGAGGTAGTTCTTGACGTACTGCTGGGTGATCGTCGATGCGCCCTGCAGCGAACCGCCGGCGCTGTCGTTGACCGCCGCGCGGAGCATGCCCTGCACGTCGACGCCGCCTTCGGTGTAGAACCGGCGGTCCTCGATGCCGATGATGGCGGCCTTCATCGTCGTCGCGATCCCCGCCGGGGTCACCGGGAGGCGGTACTGCGCGTAGAGCGTCGCGATCGGGGTGCCGTCGCGGTCGGTCACCGTCGTCGTCAGCGGCGGATCGGCCGCGGCGAGCTGGGCGGAAATGGCGTCCACCGAATCGCTGACCTGATTCGACAGCAGGCCGGCACCGATGGCGGCGGGCGCCACCGTGCCCGCCACCAGAATTCCGGCGAGAACGCACAAACCGGCAAAAGAGACCACGCCAGGGCGACCATTCACGAAACCGAGATTAGCCACCGGGGAATGAAGCCGCCGTTCGGTGAGATATGTGCCTCAACGGGCCAACCTGCCGAGCAGGGCCGAGGCGACCGCGATCGCGACGGCGGTCGCCGCGGCCAGCACGCCGAAGTCGAGCCCGAGGTGCGACGGGGTGCCGATCAGCAGCCCGCGCAGGGCGTCGACCTGGTAGCTCAGCGGGTTGACGTGGCTGAGCACCTTCAGCCACGACGGCATCAGGTCGACCGGGTACAGCGCGTTCGAGCCGAAGAACAGCGGCATCGTGATCGCCTGGCCGATGCCCATCAGCCGTTCCCGCGACAGCACGATCCCGGCGATCACGATGGACAGGCAGCAGAAGAACGCCGACCCGAGCACGAGGATCACGGCCATGGCGAGGAGCTTCAGCGGGTTCACGGTCAGCCCGACGCCGAGGATTGCGGCCAAGACCAGCACCATCAGCGCCTGCACGAGCGCGCGGACACCGGCGGCGAACGCCTTTCCCGCGACGAGCGCGGCGCGCGGGGTCGGGGTCACCAGGAGCTTGGCGAGCACGCCCGCGTCGCGTTCCCAGATGATCTGGATGCCGTAGAAGATCGAGATGAACAACGCCGACTGCGCGAGGATGCCGGGCGCGAGGTAGTCGAGGTACGGCGTCGAGCCGGTCGGGATCGCGCGCAGCCGGGTGAAGGTCTCCCCGAAGATCAGCAGCCACAGCGCGGGCTGGATCGCCCGGGTGAGCAGCTCGGTCTGGTCGCGGCGCAGCTTCTGCAGCTCCACCAGGCACATCGCGCCGACGCGCGCGGCGAGGATGCGCGCCTGGCGCAGCAGACCGGGGTCAGCCGAGACGGCGGGCGGTGCGGCGAGCGGCACGGACACTGCGGATCCCTCCTTCGTCGGTTTCGAGGCGGTCGCCGGTGACCGCGCGGAACACGTCGTCCAATGTGGACCCCGGCCCGAGGTCGGTCTCGAGGTCGGCGGGGGTGCCCAGCGCCCGGATCCGGCCGGTGTGCATGAGCGCGACGCGGTCGCAGTACTGCTCGGCCTCGTCCATGTAGTGCGTGGTGACGAGCACGGTCATGCCGGTCTCGGCGCGGATCTGCGTGATGCGCTCCCACACGGCCGAGCGGGCGACCGGGTCCAGCCCGATCGTCGGCTCGTCGAGGATCAGCAGCCGCGGCGAGCTGACCAGGGCCTGGGCGAGCTCGAGCCGGCGGATCATGCCGCCGGAGTAGCCCTTCGCGACGCGGCCGGCTTCGTCGGCCAGCCCGACGAGGTCCAAGGCGCGCCGCACCTCGGCGTCCCGCCGCGCGCGCGGCACGTCGAAGAGCCGCGCGAACAACGCGACGTTCTCGCGCCCGGTCAGCGCGCCGTCGGCCGAGAGCTGCTGCGGGACGTAGCCGATGAGCCGCCGCACGGCCATCCGGCGGCGCGCGACGTCGACGCCGAAGACCGTGATGTGGCCCGCCGTGGTCGGCAGCAGCGTCGTGATCATCCGGAGCGTCGTCGTCTTGCCGGCGCCGTTCGGGCCGAGCAGGCCGAACACCTCGCCGGGCGAGATCTCGAGGTCGACGCCGTCCACCGCGCGGGTCGTCCCGAACGAGTGGCTCAGCTCGGTGCACCGCACCGCGGGTTCGGTCATGGCTGCTCCTTCAGGATGCCCATGAGCTTTTCGAGCGCCGGCAACGCCTGCTCGATCGCCGCTGTGTCCTCTTCGGACAGTCCGGTGAGCGCTTCGGCGACGAGCCCGGTGCGGGCGCGCCGCAACGACGCGATCCGCTCGTGCGCGGCGCCGGTGATCTCCAGCCGCGCCGCGCGCCGGTCCGCCGGATCGGCTTCCCGGTGCAGCAGGCCGGCGTCGACGAGCTGGTTAACCAGCGTGCTGACCGAGTTGGCGGCCAGGTGCAGCTCGCGCGCGGCCGCGGCGACGCCGATGCCGGGGTGGTCGGCGACCACGCGCAGCACCTCGACCTGCGCGCCGGGCAGCGGGAAGCCGGGAACGTCGGCGCGCACGCGGCGGCGCACCACCCGGCGGATTCCCTGGACGGCGCCGAGCAGCCGTTCGGCGAGTTCGGTCATGCCGTCAAGGTAGCTCTGACTCAGATCTATTAGCAATGCTAAATGTCTGTTGGGGGAGAAATGCGGGGAAATCAGCCCGGCAGGCGGGCCGCTTCCGCGAGGGCCAGGTCGAGCAGGCCGGGGAAGCGGGCGTCGAACTCCTCGCGGCGCAACGCGTTGAGCCGCTGCGTGCCGCTGTCCCACTGCTTCAGCAGGCCGGCCGCGCGGAGGATCTTGAAGTGCCGGGACGCCGCGGGCTTGCTGACCGGCGGCATGATCGCGCCGCACGACTGGCCGGGTTCGCGGGCGAGCGCGGCGACCATGGCCAGCCGGTGCGGGTCGCGCAGCGCTTCCAGGGCCTCGGGGAACGAGACGTCCGCGAGGGCCGGGTGCTCCAGAGGGGTCGCGGTGCGGCTGGCCATGCTCCGAGTATCCCCGGTTGCCGCGACGCGGCCCGCTGTGCCATGGTCGATGTTAGCCGATCGATTAACATGGGGAGCTCAAGGTGCGCGTCTACCGTCCCGAGTCCGGTCGTCTGGTCCGGCGCGAAGAGCGCACGCCCGAGCCGCGACGGGGTGAGGTGCTCGTCCGGGTCCGGGCGACGTCGCTGAACTACCGGGACCTGCTCATCCTCGACGGCGGCCTCGGCGCCGGCTCCGGCAGCCTGATCCCGGTGTCCGACGCCGCGGGCGAGGTCGCCGCGGTCGGCGAGGGCGTCACGCGGTTCGAGCCCGGCGACCGGGTGATCAACGCCTTCCACTCGGACTGGATCGCCGGCCGGCTGCCCGACGGGCTGGCCGGCTACGGGAACGCCCAGGACGGCTGGCTCGCGGAGTACCGGGCCGTCGGGGAGCACGCGCTCGTCGCCCTGCCGGATTCCCTGACCTACGAACAAGGCGCGACGCTGCCGTGCGCCGCCGTCACCGCGTGGACATCGCTCAGCGGGGTGAGGCCGGGCGACGTCGTGCTCACCCTCGGCACCGGGGGCGTGTCGCTGTTCGCCCTGCAGCTCGCCAAGCAGCACGGCGCGCGCGTCGTCGCGACGACCTCGAGCGCGGCGAAGGCGGCCAAGCTGACCGGACTCGGCGCGGACGCCGTCATCGACTACACCGCGACGCCCGAGTGGGGCAAGGCCGTCCTCGACGCCACCGGCGGCCGCGGTGCCGACCGGATCGTCGAGGTCGGCGGGCCCGGCACGTTCGCGCAGTCGCTCGTCGCGGCGGGGACGCACCACGCCGACATCGCGCTCGTCGGGTTCGTCGGCCGCAGCGGACCGCCCGTCGAGTTCATGGACCTTTTCCGCAGTGGCGCGACCATCCGCAAGATCTGGGTCGGCAGCCGCGAGGACACCGAGGATCTCCTCCGCCACCTCGCCGTGCGCCCGATCGCTCCGGTCATCGACGGCGTCTTCCCGTTCGACCACGCCGGTGCGGCGTTCGAGCGGTTCCGGAGCCGGCACAACCTCGGCAAGGTGGTCATCGCGGTGCCGTGAGGCGAAAGGGGTACCGCTGATCGGCTGAACCTGACACGGAGTGACCGTTCGGCGGCGAAGTGCTGCCGTTCGCCGCGTGATCGCCGCGTTCCGATCCGGAACCGGCGGCCGCGGGCGCATGCTGTCCTTTCCGACCCCGCGTCCCCGCGCCTGACGTCCACTGTGGACATTGCCAGTGCGCCCGGCCCGGCGGTCTTTTCGACCGGAGATAGGACACATAGTCGTGACCCTGCTGGACAGCAAGCTCGTCCGCTGCTGGACGTCCCGTCCGGACCTGCAGTCCCTCTACAGCCTCGCCGCGGCCGCCCCGCGGATGCGTGCCGCGCTCGGCCTCACGCCCACCGGCGGCGGCACGGTCGGTTTCAAGGTCGACGGCGACGCGCTGGCCCGCACCGAGGCGGAGCTGATCGCCGCGACGTCGCCGCGGCTGCCGGTGCACCCGCTGGTGACCCTGGACCTCGACGGCCGCTCGACGGTCCGGTGCTGGCGCCGCAACCACGACCTGCGCGTGCTGACCGGGGACCTCGTGGACGTCGCGAACCGGCTGGCCCGGGCGGGCTACGGCGGCTGCCTGCGGTCGGCGACCGTCGAGTTCGCCGAGCCGGGCGGGCGCCGCGACCGCAAGCTCGCGCTGGTCTACCTGTTCGGCCGCGGCACGTTCCACCTGGCGCCGGCCGCCGGGACCCCGCCCCTCGACCGCGCGCTGGAACTGCGCGCCCGCGCCGCGCTGCACGGCGCGCTGCCGTTGGAACCGCACGCGCACCGCCGGTTCGTCGTCTGAAATTCCCGCGTTTGTCCAGGTCACGGGCTTCTGCGAGGATGCTGCTCTCGTCCGGACCGAAGGAGATCGCCGTGGCTTCCGTTCTCAACCCGTACCTGAGCTTCCGCGCCGAGGCCCGTCAGGCCATGGAGTTCTACAAAAGCGTCTTCGGCGGCACGCTGACCGTCAACACGTTCGGCGAATTCGGGGCACCCGAAGGAGCGGACGCGGAGAAGATCATGCACGCCCAGCTGGAGACCGACAACGGCTACACGCTGATGGCGTCCGACACCCCGACCGGGATGGACCACAACCCGGGCACGAACATCACAGTCAGCCTCAGCGGCGACGACGCGGCCGATCTGCGCGCCTACTGGGAAAAGCTGAGCGAGGGCGGCACCGTGACGGTTCCGTTCGAAAAGCAGATGTGGGGCGACGAATTCGGTTCCTGCATCGACAAGTTCGGCATCCCGTGGATGGTCAACGTCGTCCAGAAGGCGTAACGGGGCGTTGCAGCCCGGGCCCGCGTCGGTGACGATGAGGGGCCGGCGTGCTCCCGCGCCGGGGCGAAGGAGGCCCGATGGCGGGTTTTCCCTGGACGTGCGCGCAGTGCGGCGCGGTCAACGACCCCGCGGCCGGGCGGTGCGGGACCTGCTCGAGCCTGGCCCCGGGCCGGGCTCGAGCGCGGGCCCTGTGGGTGCTGCTGGCCCTGATGCTGGTCGCCGCGGCCGCGATCGGCGGGGTCCTGCTGTTCACCTCGCGCTCGAAGCCCGCGCCCGCCGCGTCCGGGCCGTTCCCGTCGTACACGACGCCGGCCCTGCCGACGACCAAGACGGTGGTCACCACGGCGAACGGCGTCACCCCGCCGGTGACGCCGCCGACGTCGACCTCCGCGACGCCGGCGGGGAAGCCGTGCCCGGGTGACGCGGCGCGGTACCTGCCGGGCGGCCAGGGGACGGCGCTGCTCGTGGCGCAGACGGTGAAGTCGCTGATCACGATCTGCCGGGTGCCCGACGGGCGGATCTTCTACGACGGCCAGGCCCGCGGGCAGGCGGCGTCCGACGACACCCACATCATGCTGCCCGCCGAGCCCTCGGGCGACGGTTTCGTCGCGAAGAACGGCGACTACACCTACCAGGTCGGCGGCGGCAGGCTGGTCGTGTCGGCCGGGTCCGGCGTGCTCTCGGACGACGAGCTGACCACGGTCGGCTGAGCGCCCGCTCAGGATGTGGGAGCGCCGCCACGGGACCGGCGGTTCCGAGCATCCTGGCGGTATGGCTTCTCCGCTCGACAACCCGGTTTGGGCGTCCCTGACCGGCCCGCACGCCCGCTTCGCCGAACGACGCGGACGCGTGGTGCGCTACGCCGAGGACGTCGCTCCGTTCCTCGGCCTTCCCGACGATCCCCGCGAGCAGGACTGGCTCGACGTCGCCGAGCTCGGCGGGCCGGGAGCCGTCGTCGTGCTCGCCTCCACCACCGCCCGGCCGCCGGCCGGCTGGGAGGTGCTCGACGAGCTTCCCGGGGTCCAGCTCGTCGACGAGAGCGTCGCGGCCGCGCCGGACCCCGAAGCCGTGCGGCTCGGGCTCGCGGACGTGCCGGAGATGCTGGACCTCGTCGAGCGGACGAAGCCCGGGCCGTTCCGGAAGCGGACCGTCGAGCTCGGCACGTACCTGGGCATCCGGCGCGATGGCGCGCTGGTCGCGATGGCCGGCGAGCGTATGCACCCGCCGGGCCACACCGAGATCAGCGCGGTGTGCACCGACCCGGCGTACCGCGGGCAGGGCCTCGCGACGCGGCTCGTGCTCGCCGTGGCGGCGGGCATCCGCGAGCGTGGCGAGACGCCGATGATGCACGCGGCCGCGAGCAACACTTCCGCGATCCGCCTGTACCTTTCGCTCGGCTTCGTGCTGCGGCAGCGGCCGGACTTCGTCGCGGTCCGCGTGCCGGGCTAGGCGCCGCCGGGCCCGCAGTGGCCAGAAGGCCGGGAACCACCGAGATCCGGCCAATGGCGGCGGGATGTCGATTCCGGCGTCCGCGATTCGACGTCCCAGTAGAGAAAGGGGACCGAGATGACCGCCACGACTTGCACCGCCACGCCGGCCCGGATCCGCAGCCTGCCGGTCCTGCTCGCCACCGAAGACGACGCCGAGGATGTCGGCCTGCTGGCGCCCGACGACCGCCTGACCTGCCACGTGCACGGCCGGTGGATCCACCAGTGCGTGGCCTCGCCGACCCACGTCAGCCCGGTCACCCGGCACCGCTGGTGCCGCGGCTGCCGGACCGCGCTGTGCGTCGCCGTCGACGAGCTGTCGCAGGCCGTCTCGATGACCTGCCCGCGCTGTGGTCACGGCGGCAGTGCCGCCACCACCCGGCTGACCGCGGCCTGCCGCGCGAGCCTGGCCGCCGAGCGCGACGCCCGGCGCGCGGCCTGACCGCCGACCGGCAGCGCCTGGTGTCGCGGGTCGCAAGTTGGTCGACATCGGAAGCGGCCGATGCCGACCCGCCCGCCTGGACTCCCGGCCGCGCCGATGCAGTGAATGACCCGTTCACCTCGCTCGACGCAGTGAATGACTCATTCCTGTCATCACGCGACCCACCGCTCAGCACCCGCAGCCGTCAACGAACCTCGGACGCGCGACCCTAGCTCGGCACCCACATCGTCACGCGGGTGCCGCGGCCCGGCTGGGAGTCCACCGTGCCGTGGCCGCCCACCTCGGCCAGGCGGGCGATGATCGACTGGGTGATGCCGAAGCCCGGGGGCCGGTCGTGGACGTCGAAGCCCTGGCCCTGGTCGCGCGCCACCACCGCGATCCCGCCGTCGCGCTCCTCCACGCGCAGCACGACCTGCTTCGTCCCGGAGTGCTTCACCGTGTTGCGCAACGCTTCCCGCACCGCTTCGCACATCGCCGTGCGGCGGTCCTGGGACAGCTTGTCGTCGTCGGCGAAGTCCGCGGCGACGAGCTGGGTGCGCAGGCCGTCGCGGGCCATCTCGGTCGCGACGTCGGCCAGCTCGACCGCGAACCCGCGCGCCGTCCCGTTCGGGATCGGCTCGGTGATCCGGCGGCGGATTTCGGCCGCCTCCGCCTTCGCGACCGAGCGCACTTCGGACAGCCGGCTCACGGCGTGCGCGTCGTCGCCCGGTGCCGAGATGGCGAGCGCTTCCAGCGTCTGCAGGACGCTGTCGTGCATGATGCGCCGCGTCCGGCGGCGCTCGGCCTCGCGCCCGCGGCGGATCCCGATGTCGACCGCGAACCGGGTGCCGGCGCCGAGCAGGATGAGGATGCCCGCGGCGAGCACGATCGCCACCGCCAGCGCGACCATGCAGCCGATCGACCGCGTCAGGGAGAGCGGGTCGGTCAGGGGCAGGCCGCCGGCCAGGGTGAGCGCCGCCCGGAGCGGGGCGGCCGCCACCACCAGCCACAGCGCCGAGGGCAGTCCGGACGTGCCCGCCCACATGGCCACCGCGCCGACCAGCCAGGTCCAGGCCACGTCGACCGCGAACGGCTGCACCGCCGCCGGGGCCGTCGCGGCGACGGCGAAGTTGAGCGCCACCCCGACGGCCAGGTCCAGCGCGAGGGCGCGGCCGGTGCTGCGGGCCCGCAGCCCGCCGGTGCGCAGCACCCAGGCCACCGCGCCGGTGTTGGCCGCGACGGCGAACACCGTGGCGGCCAGCACCGGCCCGAGCCCGACCCGGCCGTTGGCCGCGGCGAACCCGATGAACACCTTGACGAACGCCGCGATCCGGTAAGCGAGCGGCACGACGACCCAGTAGCGCGCGGCGCGGGCGAGCGTCGCGTCCCCGACGGCGGCGAGATCACTGTGCTCGTCGGGAGGCTCGGCCGGCTCCGCGGGTGTGCCGCTGCGCAACAGCGTGCGAACGAGCGCGCGCGGCGGTGCGGCAGAGCCCGCCTCGGGCATCGGTGGTCCCCATTTCATCCGGCCGTCCGGGCGGTCTGAGCCTGGCAGCGCGGCGGGGGCGTCGTCAACCGCTCCCCGGGGTAGGGGTCAGTAGGTGTGGAACACCGTGTCCTCGCCCGCGTACTCGGCCCAGCCGGGTTCGCCGGTGGCGGCGAAGCGGTACCAGGCGCTGTTCAGGTCGCGGGCGAGCTCCCGCGGCGGGTGCTCGCCGAGCAGGCCCCGCGGCCCGGACAGCGGTCCCAGCGCGTCGAACACGAACGGCAGCTCGAGCCCGTGACACGCGCCCAGGCTGCCCTCGAGCAACGGGGAACCCCACTCGAACTCGTACCGGAAGGTCCGGCCGCCGTGGTGCTCGGCCAGGTCGCGCACGCCGTCGCGGAACACCAGGTCGGTCAGGGCCGCCACGAGGACCTCGCCCGCCGAGCGGTCCGAGCCGAGGCCGTACCGGTGGAGCACGCCGGCCGGATCGGGGTGCGAGACCGCCAGCGACGCCACGGCCTGGTCGTCGGTGACCGCCTCGAGCGCGCCGGTGGGCACCAGGTAGAGCCGCATCTCCTCGCTGCAGCTGCCGACGACCAGGTCGACGTCGCGGCCCGCGCCCGCGCGGATGGCCTTGGCCGGGTGCTGCGGCAGGACGTCGTCGCCGACCATCGGGAGGAACGGGCTGAGCCCGTACCCGCGGTCGTAGCCGAGCGCGTCGCGCAGGTCGGGGGCGCCACCGGGCCGCAGGACGGCCTCCTGCGCGTCGAGCAGCTGCTCGGTCGAGACCTTCCGGAACGCCTCGGCGGTCGGTTCGGCCTTCAGCTCGTCGGCGATCACCCGGGCGAGGCGGCGGGACTGGACGCCGTCGCGCACCATGTCCGGGTGTCCACTCTGGACGATGGCCCGGTGGAAGAGCCCCTGCGAAAGCGGGGAACCGAGGAGGCAGGCGACGCTGACCGCGCCGGAGGCGGCGCCGAAGAACGTGACGTTGCCGGGGTCGCCGCCGAAGCCGGTGATGTTCTCCTGGACCCACCGCAGGGCCGCGAGCTGGTCGCGCAGGCCCAGGTTCGTCGTGCCGCCCTCCAGCGGCAGGAAACCGTCGGCGCCGAGGCGGTATTGGACGGTCACGAGCACCGCGCCGGCGTGCGAGAACGAGGTGCCGTCGTAGCCCGGTGCCGACCCGGTGCCGCCGAGGAACGCGCCGCCGTGCACGAACACGAGCACGGGCAGGCCGGCCGCGCCGAGCTGCGGGGTCCAGACGTCGACCGTCAGGTACTCCGGGCCCGGCCGCCAGCCGGTGCCGGTCAGGGGAGAGAGGTCGAGGCCGGGCACGTCGTGCCGGCGTTGCGGTGCGGTCGGCCCGGGTCTGCTCGCGTCGCGGACGTCCTCCCACGGCGGGGCGGGGACGGGTTCGGCGAAGCGCAGGTCGCCCTCGGGCGCGGCGGCGTACGGGATGCCGCGGAACAGCGCGAAGCCGGCGGCGGTGACGTGACCGCGGACCGCGCCGGACGTGGTGGGGACGACGGGGTCGGTCATGCCGGGGGGTCCCTTCGAGGAAGATCGGGCGAGCGCCCGTCAGCCTAGGACCGTGGACGGGCCGCCGTCATGGGCGATCCGCCGAGAGTTGTCGCGGATGGATAACGGCGCCGGGCCCGTTGCGCCAGGTGGCCGAACGCTCGGGGGCGGACACGCGCGCGTGTCCGCCCCCGAGCGATCAGTCCTCGAGCAGATCTTCGATGGTGATCGGGATGTGCCGGACCCGGATGCCAGTGGCGTTGTGCACCGCGTTGGCGACCGCCGCGGCCATGCCGACCGTGCCGATCTCGCCGAGCCCGCGCGCGCCGACCGCGTTGTGCAGGGTGTCCGGGTACTCGACGAAGTGGACGTCGACCTCCGGGATGTCGGCGTTGACCGGGAGCAGGTAGCTCGCGAAGTCGCCGTTCGCGAACCGGCCGTTCGCCTCGACCTCCAAGCCCTCGTGCAGCGCCGCCGAGATGCCCCAGATCATGCCGCCCATCAGCTGGCTGCGGGCCGCTTTGTCGTTGATGATCCGGCCCGCGTCGAAGACGCCGAGCATCCGCGACACGCGGGCCTCGCGCGTCCACTTGTGCACGCGGACTTCGACGAACTGGGCGCCCCACGAGGCGAACGAGTGCTTGGTCATCTCCTCGCCGGGCGCCGACGTGCCGGTCACCTCGAGCGATTCGCGTCCCACGGCTCGCAGCAGCTCACCGAACGTCATGGACCGCCCGTCGGCGAAGACCCGGCCGTCGGCGTAGGTGACTTCGGCGCCTTCGAACGGCGCGCCCGGGTCGGCCGCCAGGGCGACCAGTTCGTCGATCGCCTTGGTGGCGGCCAGCATGATCGCCGTGCCCGCGCTCGCCGTCGCCGTCGAGCCGCCGGACATGCCGCCGGGCGGCAGGGTCGAGTCGCCGAGCCGCGGCACGATCCGGTCGGCGGGGATGTCCAGCGACTCGGCGCCCACCAGGGAAAGCACGGTGAGCAGGCCGGTGCCGGGGTCCGCGCCGCTCGTCGCGACGACGGCGGTTTCGTCCGCCCGCAGGGTGATGCCGACCGTGGCCGGGAACCGCAGGGCGGGGAACACCGCGGTGGCCACGCCCATGCCGACGAGCCAGTCGCCGTCGGTGCGCGTGCCCGGCGGGCGGTGCGCCCAGCCGAACCGGTCCGCGCCGATGCGGAAGCACTCGTCGAGGTGCTTGCTCGACCACTGCAGGTCGTGCCCGGGCGGGGCGGTCGAGTTGTTGCGGACGCGCAGCTCGATCGGGTCCATGCCCAGCTTCACGGCGAGCTCGTCGATCGCGCTCTCCAGCGCGAACGAGCCCGGCGCCTCGCCGGGGGCCCGCATGAACGTCGTCGGCGGGAGGTTCAGCGGCACGACCTTCTGCGTGATCGACAGGTTCTTCGTGGCGTACCACTCGCGCGAGGTGCCGTGCGACGTCGGTTCGACGAACGACCGGGCGACGTCCGTGTGGCACCACGAGTCGTGGCGCAGGGCGATCAGGGTGCCGTCCGGCTCGGCGCCGAGCGCGAGCTTCTGGACCGTCGCGGCCCGGCCGGCCGTGGCGGTGAAGACCTGCTCGCGGGTGAGCGCGGCCTTCACCGGCCGGCCGAGGGCCCGGGCCGCCGCCGCGGCCAGGAACGCCGGCGTGGAGGTCCGCCCCTTGCCGCCGAACGCGCCGCCGACGAACGGGTTGATCGCGTGGACGGCGTCCGGCGCCAGGTCGAGCGCGATGGCCAGCTCCGCCGCCTGCATGTTGGACGCCTGGTTCCCGCTGTAGACGGTCAGCTTGCCGTCGTCCCACACCGCGACCGCGGAGTGCGGCTCCATCGCGGCGTGGTTCTGCGTCGCGGTCGAGTAGGTCGCCTCGACGACGACCGGGCTCGCGGCCAGGGCGGCTTCGATGGATTCGACGCCGTCTTCGAGCACCTCGATTTCCGGGGGAGAGCCGTCGAAGCCCGGCGGCGCGACTTCGGCCGTGTCGAGCCCCTCGGCGAGCGAGGTCAGGGCGGGCCGCTCGCGGTAGGCGACCGCGACGAGGGCCGCCGCGTCCCGGGCCTGCTCGAACGTCTCCGCGACCACGAAGGCGACCGGCTGGCCGTAGTAGGTGACTTCCTTGTCCTGCAACGGAACCCACGTCTCGCCGAACACCGGCAGGCTCGGCGGGCGCAACGCCAGCGAGTCGAACGGCGTGTACACCTCGAGCACGCCGGGCGCGCTCTTGGCCGCGGTGGCGTCCATGGCTTCGATCTCGCCGTGGGCGATCGTGCTGAGGACGAGGTAGCCGTAGACCATGCCGGTGAAGGAGTGGTCGGCGCCGTACTTGGCCTCGCCGGTGACCTTCAGCGGCGCGTCGAGCCGGGTGATCATCGGGAGCTCCCCTCGGTCAGTTCGAGCAGGGCGCGGACGATCGTCCGCTTGAGCAGCGACACCTTGAAGGCGTTGTCCCGCAACGGGCGCGCGCCGTCGGCGGCCACGGCCGCGGCGGCTTCGAAGGAAGCCTGGGTCGCCGGGGCGCCCCGCAGGGCGTCTTCGACGGCGGGCAGGTGCCACGGCACCGTCCCGACGCCACCGGCCGCGACCCGCGCGTCGGCGATGACGCCGTCGCGGACGTCCAGCGCGACGGCGGCCGAGCACAGCGCGAACTCGTAGGACTGGCGGTCGCGCACCTTGACGTAGGTCGAGTTCGCGGCCCAGTCGCGACGCGGGACGACCACGTCGGTGATCAGCTCGCCGGGGCGCAGGTCGTTCTCCAGCGCCGGGGTGTCGCCGGGCAGCTGGTAGAAGTCGCGCAGGGCGACTTCGCGGGTGCCTTCGGCGTTCGCCAGCAGCAGGCGCGCGTCGAGCGCCACCAGGGCGACGGCGACGTCACTGGCGTGCGTGGCGACGCACGAGTCGCTGGTGCCGAGGATCGCGTGCATCCGGTTGGCGCCGTCGAGGGCCGAGCAGCCGCTGCCGGGCTCGCGCTTGTTGCACGGCGTGGCGACGTCGCGGAAGTACGAGCAGCGCGTGCGCTGCAGCAGGTTCCCGCCGATGCTGGCCATGTTCCGGATCTGCTGGGACGCGCTCAGCAGCAGCGCGCGCGAGATCGCCGGGTACACCTGCGGGTGCGCCGCGATGGCGCTCATCCGCTCCAGCGCGCCGAAGCGCAGGCCGTCGCTCGTGTCGATGCCCTGCAGCGGGACCTGGTTGATGTCCAGGACGTGCTCGGGGGTGAGGACGTTCAGCTTCATGAGGTCGACCAGCGTCGTCCCGCCGGCCAGGAACGTGCCGGGCGTCGCGAGCGCGTCGTCGACGGTGGTGGGGGCGGTCAGCTCAAAGGGACGCATCGGCCCGCCTCGCCTGGTCGACGGCCTTGACGATGTTCGGGTAGGCCGCGCACCGGCAGAGGTTGCCGGACATGAACTCCCGCACGTCCTCGACGTCCTGCTCGACGGCGGCGACCGCCGACATGATCTGCCCGGCGGTGCAGAACCCGCACTGCAGGGCGTCCTGGTCGACGAAGGCCTGCTGCACCGGGTGCAGCTTGTCCTCTGTGGACAGTCCTTCGACGGTGGTGACCGGCTGCTTGACGGTGGCGGCCAGCGTGAGGCACGACAACACGGGCCGGCCGCCGACGTGCACGGTGCAGGCGCCGCACTGCCCGCGGTCGCAGCCCTTCTTCGGGCCGGTGACGTCGAGGCGCTCGCGCAGCGCGTCGAGGAGGGTCACACCGGGATCGACGTCCAGGTGTTCGGTACTGCCGTTGACTTCGAGTGAGATGTCCACTGGTCTCTTTCCGCAGCTCGTCCGGGTGGGTACCTGACGGTGGTGGTGGCGGCGAACGGGGAGCGGATACTCATCCGCTTCACCCGATCGTGAGGCTAGCGGATTACAATCCGGTTCGCAACGAACCGGACATGCTGGAGCGGCTCCAGGTCTGGGTTAGATTCGGCGGGACGGCACGGAGAGCGGGAGGACGATGACGACGGGATCGGTCAGCCCCCGGCGCGCGGACACCCGGCGCAACCACGAGCGCATCCTCGTCGTGGCCGCGGAGTCGCTGGCCCGCACGGGCGAGGTCTCGTTCAACGCGATCGCGAAGCAGGCCGAGGTCGGCGTCGGCACGGTGTACCGGCACTTCCCGACGCCGGAGGCGCTGATCCTGGCGGTGTACCAGCGCGAGGTGCGGCAGATCGTCGACATCGTGCCGGTGCTGCTGGAGAAGCACGCCGCGGACGAGGCGTTCCGGGTGTGGGTGACCGACCACCTGGCGCACTACATGATGACCAAGAAGGGCCTGGCCGACGCCCTGCGCCGCGCGACGGCCTCCCGTGGCGAGCTGCCGGCGAACGCGTACGAGGCGATGGTCGGCGCGGTCTCGACGTTGCTGAAGGCCAACGAGGCGGCCGGGACCGTGCGGCCGGACCTCGACCCGCTGGTCGTGCTGCGCGGCCTGGCCGGGCTGCTGCTGCTCGACCCGAACGGCGACTGGCGCGGCGACGCGGCGGCCCTCGCCGAGCTGCTCTGGCACGGGATGGCTCGCTAGGCGGTTTCGGTTTCGGGTTCGTCGAGCCGGACGGTCACGGTGACGCGGCCCTTCTCGTCGCGCCGGGCGACGGCGTGGCCGGTGCGCTCGGTGTCGTCGAGTTCGAGGGACAGCGGGCCGCCGTCGCCGGTGAAGTTGCGCCACCACTTCTTGGCGTCGGGCAGCCGGACGCCGATGGTGACGACGTCGCCCGCCCGCCGGTAGCCGACCGGCGTGCTGAACGTGCGGCCCGACCGCCGTCCGGTGTAGGTGACCTGCGTGAGGTGGCGGCGGACCAGCCGTCCCCAGCGCGGAGACCTCCGGAGCGAGCCGACGCACGTGTTGACGCGGTCGACGGTGTTCTTCGGGAGCGGGCCTCGGTACCCCACGGTGGCCTCCTTCGTCGGTGCCGCCACCCACCGTACCGGAAACCGGAGATGGGTGTTCCGGTTACCGCGGCGGGTCCGTTCAGCTGGAGGTGGGGAAGGTGAACGCCGCTGCGGAGTGGGGCCAGCGGGTGGTGACGACCTTCGCTCGGGTGTAGAAGCGGACGCCCGCCGGACCGTGGATGGGGCTGTCGCCGATGAGGGAGTCCTTCCAGCCGCCGAAGGAGTAGTACGACATCGGGACCGGGATCGGCACGTTGACGCCGATCATGCCGACCTTGACCTCGCGCTGGAACCTGCGCGCCGCCTCGCCGCTGCCGGTGAAGATCGCGGTGCCGTTGCCGTAGGGGTTGGCGTTGATGATCGCGATCGCCTCGGCCACGGTCTCCGCGCGCACGACCGCCAGCACCGGCCCGAAGATCTCCTCCTGGTAGGCCTGCATGTCCGTGGTGACGTTGTCCAAAAGGGACGGTCCGACGAAGAAACCTTCCTCGTGCCCCTCGACCGTCAGCCCGCGGCCGTCGACCACCACCGACGCGCCCTGCTCCGCGCCCCGCGCGACGGCGTTCACCACGCGCTCGCGGGCGGCCTCGGTGACCACCGGGCCCATGTCGCTGGCCGGGTCGGTGCCGGGACCGACCTTGACCTCGCGAGCCTTGCGCTCGAGGATCCCGACCAGCTCGTCGCCGGCCGCCCCGACGGCCACGCCGACCGAGATCGCCATGCACCGCTGCCCGGCCGAGCCGAAGGCCGCCGCGGTCAGGTGGTTCGCGGCGTACTCCAGGTCGGCGTCGGGCAGCACGACGGCGTGGTTCTTCGCCCCGCCGAGAGCCTGGACGCGCTTGCCGGCCGCGGTCCCGCGCTCGTGCACGTACTTGGCGATCGGGGTCGAGCCGACGAACGAGACCGCGGCGACGTCCGGGTGGTCCAGGATCGCGTCGACCGCCACCTTGTCGCCGTGGACGACGGTGAACACGCCTTCGGGCAGCCCCGCCTCGGCGTAGAGCCGGGCGACGAAGTTCGATACCGACGGGTCGCGCTCGCTCGGCTTGAGGACGAACGTGTTGCCGGTGGCGATCGCGACCGGGTGCATCCACAGCGGGACCATGATCGGGAAGTTGAACGGCGTGATCCCGGCGACGACCCCGAGCGGCTGCCGGAAGTCGTGCACGTCGACGTCGCGGGAGACCTGGTCGGAGAAGCTGCCCTTGAGCGCGTCGGCGATGCCGCACGCGTACTCGACCACCTCGCGGCCGCGCACGATCTCGCCGCGGGCGTCGTCGACGACCTTGCCGTGTTCGCTCGAGATGATGCGGGCGAGCTCGTCCTCGTGCTTCACCAGCAGCTCGCGGAAGGCGAACATCACCTTGGTCCGCTGGGACAGCGAGGAGTCGCCCCAGGTCTCGAAGGCCTTGCTCGCCGACGCGACCGCGGTGTCCACATCGGACGCTTCGGCGAGCAGCACCTCCGCCTGCCGCTTCCCGGTGGCCGGGTCGTAGACCGGCGCGGTGCGGGTCGAGCCCGCGGACGTGGTGGTGCCGTTGATCCAGTGCTCGATGGTGTGCACGGTGCTCCCGAGGTCGGTGCGCTGATTCCGGTTGTTCACAACAGCCCCACCGCGGTGTCGACTGCCTTGGCGACGTCGCCGTCGTGCGGGTAGAGCAGCGAGCGTCCGACGACCAGGCCTTGCACGGTCGGCTGGGTGAGCGCGCGTTGCCACGCCGCGAAGGCCGCGTCCGGGTCGGTGACTTCGCCGCCGAGCAGGACGGCCGGCAGGGTCGACGACGCGAGCACGCGCTCCATGTCGTCCACCACGGGGAGCTTGAGCCACGTGTAGGCCGACGAGCGGCCGAGCCCGGCGGCGACGGTGATCGACTTGATGACGGCGTCGGGCGAGAGGTCGTTCTTGAGCCGCCCGTCGGCCCGGACCGACAGGAACGGCTCGACCATCGCGATCAGCTTGCGGCCGGCCAGTTCGGTGATCGCGTTCGCGGTGTTTTCCAGGACGCTCGGCGTGGCCGGGTCGTCGAGGCAGATCCGGGTGAGGGTCTTGCCGCCGTCGAACCGCATCCGCTCGATCGCTTCGGCGTCGTAGCAGGCGAAGCGATCGTCGATCTCGAAGCTCGACCCGGCCAGCCCGGTGCGGTTCATCGACCCGAGCACGGTCTTGCCGTCCAGCACGCCGAGAAGCAGCAGGTCGTCGAGGACGTCCGCGGTCCCCAGCACGCCGGTGACGCCCGGCCGTTCGAGCGCGAGACACAGCCGTTCGAGTAGCTCGCCGCGGTTCGCCATCGCGGTGGGGTCGCCGCCGACGCCGAGGGCGCCGCGAGCCGGGTGGTCCGCGGCGATGATCATCGCGCGGCCCTTGTCGTTGAAGGGCGACTTGGCCCGCACGCGGCTCGCGGCCGCCTCGGCGACCGCGCCCGGGTCGTGCACCCGCTTGGCGACGATGCGCCGCACCATTTCCGTCACCCGGCCGACGATGCCAGCGCCCCGGAGACTTTGTCAAGACATATGGACATGCGGTCAACCGGCCGGGTGACGGTAGGCTTCCGGCGATGAGCACCCCGCCGCCGTCGTCCCGCGTGGACGTCACGCACCCGGCCTGGGATCCCGGCCGGGAGATCGTGCTGGACCCCGGTAGTCCCGAGCCGCTGTACTTCCAGGTCTCCCGCCAGCTGCACGCCGCGATCGAGGACGGCCGCCTGCCCGCGGGCGCGCGGCTGGGCAACGAGGTGGACCTGGCCGCGAGCTTGCGGCTGTCGCGCCCGACCCTCCGCCAGGCGATCCAGACGCTGGTCAACCAGGGGCTGCTGGTGCGGCGGCGCGGCGTCGGCACCCAGGTCGTCCGGACCAAGGTGGCGCGGCCGCTGCGCCTGAGCAGCCTCTTCGACGACCTCGCCGGGCTCGGCGGCAAGCCGGAGTCGGTGGTGCTGGCCAACAGCGTGGAGGACGCCGGCGCCGAGGTGGCCGAGCTGCTGGAGGCGCCGGGCCTGACGCGGGTGCGGCGGCTGACCCGCATCCGGTCGACCGACGGCGAGCCGCTCGCGCTGATGAACAACTACCTGCCCGACGGAATCATCGACCCGACGGACGAGGAACTGCGCGACAAGGGCCTCTACCAGCTCCTGCGTTCGGCGGGGATCCGCCTGCACGCGGCGGAGCAGCACATCGGCGCCCGGCTGGCGACCGAAGAGGACGCGGAGCCGCTGGACGAGCAGCCGGGTGCGGCCCTGCTGACCATGCAGCGCACGACGTACGACGACTCCGGCCGCGTGGTCGAGTACGGCTGGCACGTCTACCGCGCGTCCCGCTACGCGTTCAACCTCTCGCTCACCAACGGCCCCCAGTAGGCGCGGACCGGTCACGTAAGGTGCGTTCGAGGAGGGGGTGGCGGTGACGGGATCGGGCAAGCTCCGGCTGCGCTCGGCCGTGCTCGAGGCAGCGTGGCACCGGATCCCCGGCGTCGAGGTCCTGTCGGCCGGCGACGGCGGCCCGCTGACCCGCACCGTCAAGAAGATCATCGACCCGCTCGTCGTCCGCACCGCGGCCCGGCCGAAGCTGGGCCGGCCGCTGCTGGAACCCGCCGCGGCGAACGAGCTCACCGAGCTGCTGCTCGCCGACGCGCCGCGGCTGCGGGCGACCGCCGCGTGGTTCGGGCACCTCAAGCGGCAGCGCCGGGCCCTGCGCATCACCGCGGGCAACGTCCAGGACGTCTGCTTCCCCTTGGCGTACGAGCTGGCGACCGGGTGCGGCATGCCGGGCCCGGACGCGCCGGAGACCGCCGCGTCCGCGTTGCGCGAGCTGCACGGCGAAGGCGGCGAAGCCGGCGTCGCGCAGCTGACCGCGTACCTCGCCGATCCCCGGGCGGCCGCGGACCTGACCGCCGGGCTGCACCGCCGCTGGCACACCGACGCCGGCCTCGAGCCGGATGACGCCGTGGCGCTGCTCGGCGCATTCGCCGAAACCCTCACCGATACCGCGTGGCTGGCCGGATCCGCCGCGGGGCACGCCCTCGGCCTGGCGCTGCGCCGGCCCGGGGGAGCCGGCGCGCTCGCCCGCGCCGCCGAAGCCGTTTCCGGTGCACCGGCCCCGGATCTCGGTCTGCAGCGCGGGGACCGCACCGCCGTCCCGCCGCTGCGCCGGCAGGACGAAGCCGGTCCTGAGCTCCTCGAACGCAGCGTGGAACGGCGAGTGCGCGCCACCCTGCGGCGGCTCCCCGCCGGCGAACGGGGTCCCGTCGCCGACCTCGTCGACGACGAAGTCCGCCGGGTCGCGGCCGGATTCGGGCTCGGGTTGCCCGCCCTGGCCACGTGTTTCGCGCTCGGCGTCGTCCTCGCTCCCGCCCTCCGGCCGCTCGACGGCGTCGCGCCCGGGTCCGCTCCCGGATTCGCGCGGCAGCTCAACGCCCAGGTCGCGCGCGAGGGGTACGTGCTCCACGCCCGCCGGGCGCTGGCCGGCACCACACCGCTCACCCCGCGTCCCGACGCCGAGCTGGTGCGCGAATTGCGGGAGTTCGGCAAGCAGTTCCTCGGCCGGCTGTGGATCCGCCTGCACGGCTTCGACGTGCGCGGCGACCTCCCGGCCGACGCCGCGGACGTGCGTGCTCTCGTCACCGGCGTCGTGCGATCGACCTCGCTGGACCTGCGGACGAAGGTGCGCCGTGCGCTCGTGGCCCGCCTGCCGGAGCTGGAGGCCGTCTCGTGACGCACCCGGTGCACACCCCCGTCGTCGCGGCGGACGGCGGCCTCGTCCGCTTCGCCCTCGCCGGCCTGCTCGCCGGCGCGCCCGGCTCGATGCGCGTCGAACTCACCGACGCCGGGGCCGCGGAACCGTGGCTGACCCGGCTCGTCGGCGCGGAGCACGCCCTCGAGGCCCTCGCGTCCGGCCACGTCGACGTCCCCGCCCGGCCCGAACTGGCCACCCTCGCGCTGCTGCTGTGGGCCCGCCGGTGGTGGCCCGCGAGCACGGCGCTCGGGATTCCGTCCTTGGACCCGGCGCTGCTCGACCTGGAAGCCGCCGTCGCCACCGCGGCGGTCGAGGACCTCGCCGAAGGGATGCTCGACGGCTTCGAAGCCACGCCCGGGGAACTGTTCGACGCCGCCGTCGACGGGCTCGCGACGACGTCCGTCGCCGACGAAGTCCGCAGTTTGAGCCGGCGGCTGTCGTCCTGGTTCGACGACCAGGACGACGTCGTGCGCGCCGAAGCCGCGGACCGGCTGGCGGTCGCCGTGCTGCCGGGGCAGCGCGAGTACGCCCTGGCGGCGGGAACCGGATCCGGCGGGTCCGAAGGAGGCGTCCTGACGGAGGGCCGGGCCAGTGTCGACTGGGCGCGGGTGCCACCGGGCGTCCTCGACGCCGCGGAGGACACCGTGACCTGGCGGGTCGTCGCGGCGCCCACAGCCACCCGCCTCGAGGTCGAGGTCGCCGGGGCGTTCGCCGACGCGGCGCTGTCCGCGTTCGCGACCCGCGACGGCGAGGTGGTCGCGGAAGTCCCGCTGCACCTGGGTGTCGGACGGTTCGCCGGTGCCGTCGACCTGGACCGCGTACCGTCTGTCCACTTCGGACTGGTCGTCGGCGTGACGGCCGAGGACATCGACGGGACGACGGAGGCCGACCGGGCTGAAGTGGTGTCGCTCGTGCGGACGCGCGAGGCACTGCCACCGGAGGCCCGGACGCTGGCCGAGCGCGCGGCCACCGAGGGGGAGTTCTGACATGGTCGTGGGTCTGCCGCCGCCGCTCACCCCGCCGGACCGGCCGGTGCCGGCCGAGCTGGCCGGGGCGAGTTCGCACGGCTACAACTGCCGGTGCGTCGCCACGCACTTCGGCTTGGACCCGGCTCCTTACGGCGCACTGCCCGCTTGTTCCCTGACCGAGGCCGAGTACCAGCGGCTGCTCGGCGAAGCCGTCGAAGTCCAGCAGGAGGCCAAGCGGCTCGCCGCGGCCCGGGACATCGCCGGCGCGCAGCGTAAGTACGGCCGGATGCGGCAGATCGCGCGGCAGCTGGACCGGAGCGACCTCGAACTCGCCGCCGTCAGCGACCTGGCCACCGTCTGCTACTCCGCGGGCGACCTGCGCAATGCCCGGCAGTGCGCCGAAGCCGTCCTCGATGCCTTCCGGCTGAGTGCGGCCTCTGCCGTCCACTTCGGACAGTACGCCGAGGTGCGGATGATCGAAGGCTCCTGTGAGGTGGCGGATCGCGTGCGCATCTCCCTGTCCACTGAGGAGGGTGACGTCGCGCGGGCCCGGGAGCTGATCGCGGGACAGCGGCACCGGGCGGCCCTGCGGAAGGCGGCCGGACCCGACCAGTACCCGCCCGAGCTGCTCGACCTGCACGGCACCGACGAGCTGGAGCTGCGGATCCTCGAGGCACGCGTCCAAGTCGCCGCCGGCGATCCCGCCGGGGCGCTGACCGCACTCGAGGACATCCTGGCGGCGCTCGACACCGGGACCGGCGACCAGGTGGTGTCCCTGCGCGCGATGGCCCAGGCCGAACGCGCCCGCCTTCGCCGGGCCGGCGGGCAAGACGCCGACGCGCGCGCCGATCTGGTCCGGCTCACCGCGGACCACGCCGCGAAGTTCGCCGTCGACCTGGCCGCGGACCGTGCCTCGGGCGGGGACTTCCCGGGTGCGGTCGAGGCGATCGTCGCCGCGCGTGACGAGCTCGCGGCGGCGGGCGCGACCGGCGACGTGGCGGAAGCGAGCCACGCGCTGGGAACGCTGCTGCTGCTCGCCGGCGACGTCCGGCAGGCGCGGGACCAGTTCGAGCACGCGGGCAAGCTCTGGGCGGCCCACGAAGACCTGCCCGGCCTGCGCCGGCTCGACGTGGCGCTGGCCCGGTGCGCGGCGGCGGAAGGCGACTGGGAGACGGCCGGGGAGCACGCGACGCGCGCGCGGGGTTCGGCGCGCGCGTCCGGCGAGTGGCTGGAGTGCCTGCACACGGACTTCGTCGCGGCCACGATCGGCTACGCGCGCGGCGACGACCTGCGCGCGGTGCTCGACCTGCTGCTCCCGCTGGCGTTGGCGGCGGCGGACTACCGGTACGAGTTCGCGTCGCCGCGGGCCCGCACGGCGTGGGCACGTGACGTCGCGGGGCCGGCGACCGAACTGCTGATGGTGCTGCTGACCCGGCTGCGGGAGCCGAGGCTGGCGGCGGAGCTGGTCGAACGCACCTGTGCCGTCGGCGCCTACACGGAGGCCGGTGCGGCGCCCGTCGAGCTGACCGGGACGGTTCCCCCGCTCGAGGCGGCGCCCGGCGGCGACCGGCTTCCGCTCGCCGCGCTGGGCAGCGTCACGTCGTCGCTGCCGCTGCGCCTGGCCCCGCCGCCCGCCCTGCGGTGGTCCCCGGACTCGCCGATGGAGCTCGACCGCTGGCTCGACGTCGCCGCCGAGCGGTATTCCTCGCCCCGGTCCGGAACGCCGGCGGTGTGCACGTGGCCGGCCGCCGGGCGCGAGACGTTCCTCCTGCGCTACGCCGACGCCGGGCACACCTACCTCACCTGGCGGACCACCGGCGACCTCGACGACGTCCACACCCACCCGGTCGACGCCGCGCTCGTCGCGACGGCGCGTGAGTACCTGGACGCCGCGTCGCCGACCCCGCACGACGGCGAAAGCGTCTCCGACGCCGTCGGGCGGGCCATGGCCGCTTTCGGCAGCTTCGCCGGTGAACAACGGCTGGCCCGGGTTCTCGGCCTGAACCTGCTGCCGGCGGATCTCGTCGCACGCCTGCGGGAGGCGGCCGCCGGAGGACGGCGTCCGCTGCTGCGCGTCCAGCCGTCGCCGAGCCTCGCCGCGGTGCCGTGGGGCCTGCTCGCGCTGCCCGACCGGCGGCCGGACCGCGTGCTCGAACCCGGCGAGGAAGGCCGGTGCTTCGACGGCGACGAGCGCGTCCTCGACGTCGCCGACGTCTCGCTGCTGGCTCCCGCCGGGATCCCGCGCCGGCCCCCGGCGCCGCCCGGGCCGCCCGTGTACCTGCTCGACCCGCGGATCCCCGGCCAGAGCGCGTTCGGCGAGCTGGGCTCGGTGCTCGGCAAGCAGGATCCCGCGTCGCCGCTGATCCGCCACCTGGACGCGCGGCTCGCCGACGGCCCGGTCCGGCCCGCCGCCGCGCGGGGTCTCGACCTGGTCCGCCGGACCGACACCGACCGGCGGCTGCTCGCGCGGCTGCTGGCCGAGCCGTGTTCACGGCTGGTGTTCGTCGGGCACGTCAGCCGGGTCCGCGACGACCACGGCGCGCAGACGGCGCTGCACCTGTCCTGCGCGGCCGGACTGCCCGGTACGGCCGCACCGATCGGCGCGCACCGGCCCTTCACCGCCGCGGATCTCGCACTGTCCGAAGTGGACGCGATGCCGGCGCGGGTGGCGCTGATCGGCTGCGCCAGCGCGAGCGACTTCGGCCTGGCCGAGCCGTTCGGCGTGCTGCTGGCGGCCGTCGCGGCCGGGGCCCGGCTGGTGGCCGCGACGGTGTGGGCGCTGCCGACGTCGGCGGCGGTGCCCGGCGCGGACCCGATGGCCGAGCTGGTGATCGCCGCCGACACGGCGCTGGCCGGTGACGACCCGGTCGCCGAGCTGTGCGCGTGGCAGCGAAGCCGGCTCGCGGACTGGCGCGAACGGGCCGAGCCCGCGCGCTCACCGGTCTTCTGGGCGGCGCTGACCTGCCTCGATGCCTCCGACGACGGGCAAACCTGGGTTCGGTAGCGGCCGGCCCGCCCGAAGCTGTGTGCACACCACACAGCGAAAGGCGGGACCGATGTTCAAGAAGATCCGCGACAAGATCGACGAAGCCACCCAGCAGGGCATGGCCCGCGGCGCACAGGACTTCCGGCAGCACGCCGAGCAGTTCCGGCAGGCCGCGGCGGCGCAGGGGCACGACATCACCCCGCAGCTGCCGACGCCGCAGCTGGCCGCGCAAGCGTTGCGGGGCCTGACCGCCGACCCGGACATGGCGGCGTTCATGGCGCTCCCGCCGGAGGAGCAGCTGCGCCAGCAGCAGGAGCTGCAGGCCTACGGCACCGAACTGCGGCGGCTGTACGACACGTGCGAGCCGGCCACGCTGGTGATCCGCGCCCTGGAGCCGACCGGCCGGACGGTCGCGGGGCAGGCGCAGTACACCGCGACGCTCGAGGTCACCCGCGCCGGCGGCACCCCCTACCGGACGGTGACCCGGCTGATCGCGCCGCAGGCGACGATCCAGCAGTACGCGCCCGGTACCCGGCACGAGGCCCGCGTCGACCCGGCCGACCCGGCGAAGGTCGCCGTGTTCGGCCCGATCGACTAGGCGGCCGCGGTGTTCGCGTTCGCGGATTCCCCCCGGCCGAACCGCCGGTTGTGGCTGCTCGGGATCCCGACGACGCTCGCCTGGGCGGCGGCGGGCTGGTCGGGGACGCTCGGGCTGCTGGACGGCTTCCGGCTGATGTCGCTGAACCGCGTCGACGCGTGGGGGGCCGACGCGGGCCCGACGGTATCGCTGGTGCTGTTCTTCAGCGTGGCGATCACGGTGGCGTCGTCCCTGGGGTTCGCCATGCTGTGGGGCGCGGGGATGTCGCTGAGCCGGCTCGGCCTCGGCTTCCGGGCGAGCTCGCTGACGGCGTCACTGGGCGTGGCGCTGGGCAGCGGCGTCGCGATCCCGTCGTGGACCCCGCCGGAGTCGGTGGGGCAGCGGCTGCCGTTCCTCGACGGCCGCGCGGAGCCCTGGTCCGAGGTGGACTGGGTCGTGTACTACGAGCCGTACCTGGTGCCGGCGGTGTCGGCACTGGTGGCGCTGGTGACGATCGTGGTGCTGCTGCGGACGTTCCTGCGCGAGGCGGAGGCGGAGGACCGGGTGGAAGGGCTGCGCCACAGCGGCCGGCGGGTGACCGGCCGGGTGGTGCAGGTCGAGTTCACGAACGTCTGGGTGATGGGCAACCCGCGGTTCGTCGTCCACGTCCGGTACCCGACGGAGACGGGGGAGCGCACGGTGGTGGCGACGATGGTGACCCCGCTGTTCCAAGCGCCGTCGAGCGGCTCGGCGGTGAGCGTGCGGTACGACCCGCAAGACCCGGAGAACGTGCTGGTGGAACCGGAGGGGTCGGCGTTCCCGGGATCGTTCTTCGGCTAGCCGCCGAGCCCTGTCGTTGCGAGGCCGACGAGCTATGGCGAGCGTTGCAGCGCTCGCGGAGCGACGGCGCTGATGATCAGGACCACCAAGGAGAAGATACCGAAGAGCGATAGTCCGATCGACCAGAGCCTGAAGCTGCCGAATCTCGTCCACGATGTCAGCCAACCCGCGTCGGCGTTGGTCGCGTTTCGGTGTGACTGCCAGGTGCGGCCATGGGCGAGACCGCGGCCATACCGCTCGATTTCGTACTTTTCCAGCCAGTGCGCGTCGGTGATCTCTCCTTGCCGATGCCGGGCGAAGAGATGCAGGGTCAGGCCGGTGATCGTAAGCGACAGCACACACGCGACGGTCCGTGCGAGGACGTGGGTATCCGGAGCCAGCGCGACGGCGAATTGATTGTGGCGTCAGGCGCTACCAAGAGGGGTGGTGTTACGGGCGTGCGCGCGGCGACGAATCGGAGCGGACGCCGCATGGGGAGGGGACTGTGTGCACGGGCCGGTGGCTTACGACGGGCGCCGCCGACCCCTAAGGGGCTCGTCGGACCGCGTCGGACGCCGGTAGACATATCGGACAACCCGGTCCCGAGTCCCGAACGAGGAGATCACGATGGTTACACGCCGGCCGGTCGTCCGCGGCCTGCTCCTGGCCCTGGTCGTGCTTCTCCTCGCGCCGGTCCCCGGTGTCCGGGCGGCGACCGGCCCGACCTATGCGGCCGCCGGCCTGCACCGGCCGGTCGAACTGCTCGTCGACAAGTGGGGCGTGCCGCACATCTACGCGGCCGACACCAGCGACCTCTTCTTCGCGCAGGGCTTCAACATCGCCCGCGACCGGCTGTTCCAGGTCGACACCTGGCGCCGCCGCGGGCTCGGCACGCTCAGCGACGTGCTCGGTCCGTCCTATGTGGAGCAAGACCGGGCCGCCCGGCTCTTCCTCTACCGCGGCGACATGGACGCGGAGTGGGCGTCCTACGGACCGGAGGGCAGGCTCGCCGCCACCCGGTTCGCCGAGGGCATCAACTCCTACGTCGACTGGCTGGGCCGCAACCCCGCCGCGCTCCCGCCGGAGTTCGCCAAGCTCGGCTACCAGCCCGCCCGCTGGCGCCCGCAGGACGTGGTGCGGATCCGCACGCACGCCATCGGCGAGAACCTGATGTGGGAGGCCGCCCGCGCGAAACTCGTCTGCCTGGCCGGCCCCGGCGCGAGCCGCTACCTGCGCTCCCTGCACCCGGACCACGAGGCGGCGGTGCCCGCGGGGCTCGACCCGTGCTCGGTGCCGGACGACGTGCTCAAGGTGTACGACCTCGCGACCGCCGCGGTGAACTTCACCGGCAGCGGTTTCCGGACCGAGACCAAGGACATCGCCGACGCGACCGCCGGCAGCAACGCCTGGGCGATCGGGCCGGGCCGGGCCGCGTCGGGCCGCCCGATCCTGGCCAACGACCCGCACCGCGGCGCGGACGCCCTGCCCTCGGGCCGGTACGTCGCGCAGCTGTCGGCTCCCGGGCTGAACCTCGCCGGCGCGGGTGAGCCGTGGAACCCGGGGATCGCCATCGGGCACAACGAGAACATCGCGTTCGGCCTGACCAACCTGCCCATCGACCAGACCGACCTCTACGTCTACGAGCTCGACCCGAACGACCACACCCGCTACCGCTACGGCGCCGGCTGGGAGCGGATGACCACGGTCACCGAGTCCATCCCGGTGCGCGGCGGCACGCCCGTCACGAGGGAGCTGTCCTTCACCCGGCACGGCCCGGTCGTCAAGGTCGACGAGGCGGCGCACCGCGCGTTCGCGGTCCGCACGGCGTGGACGCAACCGGGCGCTTCGGCGTACCTGGGCAGCCTGAACTACCAGCGGGCCACGAACTTCGGCGAGTTCACCGCGGGCATGCGAAAGTGGGGCACACCGGGCTCGAACCTGGCCTACGCCGACGTGCGCGGCAACATCGGTTACGTCCCGGCGGGGCTGACGCCGCGGCGCACGGGCGCCGGTTACGACGGCCTGCTGCCCGTCCCCGGTGACGGGCGCTACGACTGGAACGGCTTCCACGCGAACAGCGAACTGCCGGGCCAGTACAACCCGGCGTCGGGGTACTTCGCCTCCGCCAACGACTTCAACATCCCGCCGGGGCACCCGGTGGTGTCCAACTACGAATGGCAGCTGCCCTACCGCAAGCAGCGCATCGACGAGCTGATCGAGTCCCGGCCGAACGCGACCGTCGCCGACTCCCTGGCGTTGCAGAAGGACGAGAAGTCGCTGGTGGCCACCCAGCTCCTCGAGTTCGTGCGAGGACTGTCCTCATCGGACCCGGACACCGCGAAGGCGCTGGAATTGCTTCGCGGCTACGACGGCGTCGCGTCGGTGGAGTCGCCGGGAGCCGCGCTCTTCGAGACGTGGATCATGAAGTACCTGCACTACGTGTGGGCGCACGCGGTACTGCCGCAGGCGGCCGCGGACGCGCTGGTGCGCACGATCAACCCCGACTTCAGCCTGATCATCGCCTCCTTCACGGACCCGTCGGGCTGGCTCGGCCCGGACGGCGCGGCGGTGCGCGACAAGCTGATCCTGGACTCGCTCCCGGTGGCGTTCCGCGACGTCGCGAGCCAGCTCGGCAGCGACACGTCGACGTGGCACTGGGGATCGCTGCACCACCAGGAGTTCAAGCACCCCCTGGGCGGCCCGAACGTGGGCCCGACCCCGGTCGGCGGCTCCTACCACACGATCCACCCGTCGTTCTTCCACCCGCTGACGTACGCCCAGATCATCGGGGCGACGTTCAAGATGGCGCTGGACGTGGGCAACTGGAACGGCTCGGCGGCGATCAACGCGCCCGGGCAGTCCGGGGATCCGCGCAGCCCGCACTACAGCGATCTGAACGGGCTCTGGGCTTCGGGCGGGTCGTTCCCGCTGCTCTACAGCCGGAGTGAGGTGGAGCGGAATCTCGACGTGCGGATCCGGCTGGAGCCGGCCGGGCGTTGAGATCCGGCAGCGCCGGTCACCCGCCGAGGCTCGCGGCGCACGGTACGGCGTCGACTTCACCCGGCGCCGGCGCGGTCACCCTTCGCGGGGGGCCGGTGCGTGCCGCAGCGCGGCCGGGCGCCAGATCATCGTCACGCGGGTTCCGTGTTTCCCGGTTTCGACGTGCAGCTGATCGGTGACCTTGTCGATCAAGAGGAGCCCGCGGCCTCCGGACGTGGAGGCGCCCGACGCACGCCGCGGTTCTTCGGGGACACCGCACCCGGTATCGGAGACGACGACGGTGAGGACGTCCCCGGACCATTCGGCGTAGAGCCGGATCCAGCCCCGTTCGCCGGGGTAGGCGTGGGCGACGACGTTGGCCAGTGCTTCGTAGGCGGCCAAGATGATGTCGTGGCCGCTGTCGGCATCCAGGGGCAGTTCTTCCAGCCAGAGCGCCAGTTGCCGGCGCAAGGCGGCGGCTTCGTCGTCCAGAGCCGGTACGAGTTCTTCGAAACTGGCCCGGCCCGGGCGGTCGACCGGACCGCCGGACCTGGCCGGGACGGCGGCCTCGACGGGCTCCGCGTCGACGTCGTCACGGTGGAAATGCGGCTCGGAAGTGTGTCTGTACACGATCTTCCCTTCTTGCCTGCGCTCGCGCCCTCAGTCGCGAACTCGTAGCAGGGAACTGCCCATGAAGTCCGTTTCTTATTCGTGACCTTCCTCGGTCAGGCCAGCCGAGCGGGGTCATGACCGCGCAGCGCCGTGTCGAGATCCGGCACGATCGTCAGGTGCTGCTCCAGTCCCAGCAGCTCCAGCGGCCGGCGGACCGCGCGATGCCGGGCGACAACGGTCAGCCGGCCGTCGCGCAGGCTCGCCGCGACCAGGACGCCCAAGATGGTGGACGAGCAGAAGGTGACCGCGGCGAAATCCACGACGACGCGGGTGCCGCCCGCATCGATGTGGGCCAGCGCGGCGTCGAGCACGGGGCGGGCGACGAGGTCGAGTTCTCCCGCGGCGCGGACGACGACGAGGTCGTCGCGCGTCTCGGTGACGATGCTGAAGTACTGGTCCGGCGGCGCGGCGGGCAGGGTCATGGGTGACCGCTCTCTGGCTTCTCTCGACGGATCCGCGCTCGGGCGCGACCGATCGCCACCGGAGAGGTGGGGATGCGGCAGCCGAGAACGGATGCTGAAGCGAGAGGCTGTGATGTCAACCCTTCGTCGATCACTTTACGCACCCACAGCCCGCCACCGCCACGAGTGGCCCCTTCCCGCTACGGGACGATCCGCTGATCGGCCCAACACCGCACTGCGATCAGACGTGTAGTTCGTTGCGCCATGGGGTAGACCCGGTTCGAGTCTGGTTCTCTGCGCGCAGAACACCAGTACTTAGGCCCCACCGGTCGAAACCTGCGGCCGGTGGGGCCGCCTCGCCTCACTCGCCGGCGCACCCGCACTTTGCAGAATGCACACCGCTGCGGCGGGAACGCCGAACCACGGGTCGGTACGGTGTCGGAGTCAGTGCCCGGCGACCGGGCGACGGAGGAGGACCACGGTGAGCGACGTCGACGCGCAGACCGACGACCACTGGGAAGCCGATCGAGCCGCGTTCCGCGCCGACCTGGGCAGTGCGGACTGGAACCGGTGCACCGTGGCCGCCGACGGACCGCTGGCCCGGCAGTTCGGTGCTCTCGCCGCCGTTCTGCTCGATGCGGAGTCGCTGCACGACGCGATGGAACTCGTCGTTTCCGCGGCACTGAGGATCGTGCCGGAAGCGGATCTGGTCAGCATCACGCTCCGCTCCGCCGAGGGCACCTTCCACACCCCGGTCGCCACCGGCGAGGCGGCCGAGGAGCTGGACCGCATCCAGTACCGGACCGGGCAGGGCCCGTGTCTCGAGGCGGCCCGCCACGAAGGCCCGGGTCATGCCCTGACCAACGACCTCGCGACCTCCGACGCGTTTCCCGAGTTCGGCTCTCAGGCCGCGCGGCTGGGCTTCGGTTCCTTGCTGGCCACGACGTTGCTGCCCGACCGCAAGTCCGACCTGCCGCCGGGCGCGATCAACCTCTACAGCCGCCGGACCGGCGCCTTCGGCGACGCCGCCGTCGACCACGCGCTCATCCTGTCTTCCCACGCTTCCCTCGCGTTGGCCGGTTCGGCCGCGCACACCGCCTCCGCGCTCCGGCAGCAGCAGCTCGAGCAGGCCGTCGACAGCCGCGACGTGATCGGTCAGGCGAAGGGAATCTTGATGAACCGCCGCGGAATCTCGGCCGACGACGCCTTCGACATCCTGCGGCGCACGTCCCAGGAGCTCAACGTCAAGCTCGTCCAGCTCGCTCACACGCTCACCGAACGGCACCGGGAACTCGACGGCTGAACCCCGGTCGGCGAACCCTCAGGGGTTCGCGGGGTCAATGTGGTGTGGATCAGCCGAGGTGACGCAGCAGCTCGAGCAGCGCGCGCTGCTGGTCTGCACTCAGCTCCGTCAACAGGTCCGAAGCGTGGAGACGGTCGCGGAGGGTGCTCCACAGGCCGAGGCCGCGATCGGTGAGCACGAGCGTGCGCTTCCGGCCGTCCGTGGGGTGGGGGCGGCGGGTGACGAGATCCGCGGTTTCGAGCTTGTCCGCCGTGAGGGTCACGGTGGACGGGTCGCGTCCCAGCCTCGCCGCGATCTCGCGAAGCGTCATCGGTGTCTCACTGGTCGCCAAGGCCCACAGCAGGTCCGAGGCCGAGCTCGGGGCGCCGCTTTCGCGAAGCGTGGTCGCGACGATCGCCCGCGCGGTGTCCCCGACCTCGATCAACCGCCGGATGATCTCGGCTTTCCGCAGGGCGTCGGCGGACCCGGCGCCGGATTTCGTCTCGCTCGGCATGCGGTCCATGGTAGCTTGGAAACTCGTTGAGATATTCAATGAGTTAGGTGGAGTAAATGGCGAACGAGCACGAGCGGAGCACCGTCGTCGTCACCGGCGGAACGGGGTACCTGGCGGGCTGGGTCATCAGCGGGCTGCTCGAACGTGGCCACCACGTCCGGACGACGGTCCGGGACCCGTCGAAGACCGGGCGTTTTCGTGCCGCGATCGGCGCGCGGACGAGTGCGGAGGCCGCTGCTTCCGTCGAACTCCTCCGCGCGGATCTCCTCGACGACGAGGGCTGGGACGCGGCGCTCGCCGGCGCCGACCACGTGCTGCACACCGCCTCGCCGACACCGTTCGACACCGGTGCCGACCTGATCAAGACCGCCCGCGAGGGCACTCGTCGCGTGCTCGAGGCGGCGCGGGCCGCCGTCCGGCGGGTCGTCCTGACCTCCTCGGGGGTGACGGCCGTCCCCGATGATCCCGAGACACCCGCGACCGAGACGATGCGGTCGTCGCCGGCCCAGGACGCGGCGCACGTGTACCCCGACTCGAAGATCCTCGCCGAGCGGGACGCCTGGGAGATCGCGTCCGCCACCGGACTCGAGCTGACCGCGGTGCTCCCGACCTTCATGCAAGGTCCGCCGGTGGGTGCCGCGGACCGGCCGGGAACGATCGACGTCGTCCGCCGCCTCGTCCACGGGAAGCTGCCGGCCCTGCCGAGGATCGGGTGGAACGTCGTCGACGTGCGTGACGTCGCCGAGCTGCACATCCTCGCCATGACGAACGCCTCCGCCGCCGGGGAGCGCTTCCTCGGGTCCGGCACCTTCCTGTGGTACGCGGACCTGGCGCGGATCATCCGCGAAGCGTTGCCTGCCGGAGCCGGGAAGGTGCCTACCCGGCGGATGCCGGACTTCGCCGTGAAGGTCCTCGGCCACTTCAACCCGCAGCTGGCGATGGTGCGCCACGAACTGGGCCGCAAACGGCTCGTCGACAGCTCGAAGGCGCACCACGTCCTCGGGTGGAAGAGCCGTGAGGTGGAGGAGACGATCCTCGACACCGCCCGCTCGATCCTCGCCGCCGGTGCCGGGAAGTAACGCGACCGCGTCGGCGTACTTAAAAGCATGAGGATCGGCGAGTTGTCCCGGCGCACCGGCGTGAGTCCGCGCTCCCTGCGGTACTACGAAGCGCAGGGCCTGTTGACCAGCACCCGCTCCACCGCCGGGCAGCGGCACTACTCCGACGCCGAGGTCCAGCGCGTGTCGCTCATCCGGCAGCTGTTCGAGGCGGGCCTGTCCAGTCGGGTGATCGCGACGGTGCTGCCGTGCGTGGACGTCCCCGGTGACCTGACCGTCGCCGAGGAGACGTTCGCGACGATGAAGCGCGAGCGCGACCGGATCGACGCGGAGATCGCGCACCTGGCCGAGACCCGGGACGCGCTCGACCTGCTGCTCAGCGCCAACAGCCGGCACCGGGCGAAGCTGGGCCTGACGGTGTGACCCGCGCCTCAGCCGGTTGCCCCTGACACCGGTGTCAGCGGTCAGGATGGCCGCAGAGCCCGGATCGACCGGGCCGTCACCCGGAAAGGCGCGGAAAATGGGACAGGCATGGGGTTTCGGCAGGCACGGCGGGCCCGAAGTGCAGGAGTTCTTCGATCGTCCCGATCCCGTTCCCGGGCGCGGTGAGGTGCTGATCCGGGTCGACGTCGCCGGGGTGAACCCCCTCGACCACCTCCTGCGCGCGGGTCTGGTCCCCGGGCTCGACGGCGGGCGGCCGTTCCCGCTCGTGCTGGGCATGGAAGCGGCGGGAACCGTGCTCGCCCTCGGCGAAGACGTCGACGGGCTCGAGGTCGGGGACGCGGTCTTCGGCTTCGCGCTCACCGGTGGCGGCACCTACGCCGAGACGACGGTGCTGTCCGCGGCGAACACCGCGCGCATCCCGGCGGGTCTGTCCGCGACCGTGGCGGCGACGCTGCCGGTGGCCGGGACGACCGCGGTCGACGCGCTCGACCAGCTCGGCCTGCCGGCCGGCGCCACGATCCTGGTCAACGGGGTCGGGGGCGGGGTCGGCCTCGCGGTCG
This sequence comes from Amycolatopsis sp. NPDC051106, assembly GCF_040682775.1. Classification (NCBI taxonomy): domain Bacteria; kingdom Bacillati; phylum Actinomycetota; class Actinomycetes; order Pseudonocardiales; family Pseudonocardiaceae; genus Amycolatopsis; species Amycolatopsis sp. NPDC051106. The sequence continues at coordinate 119,240 of NZ_JBFBBQ010000002.1, forward strand.
CCCGGCTGGCCGCGGCGCGCGAGCTGCACGTGGTCGGCACCGGCAGCGCCGCCAAGCGCGAGCCGGCCGAGGCCGTCGGGGTGCGCTTCGTCGACTACACCACGCAGGACGTCGCCGCCGCGGCCCGCGAGCTGGTTCCCGGCGGCTTCGACGGGATCGTCGACCTCGTCGGCGGCCCTTCGCTGCGGACGGTCGCCCCGCTGGCCCGTGACCCCCGCAATGTCATCGCCGTGGGTGATCAGTCCGTGGCCGGCATCGGCGGCCGTTTCGTCGAGCGCCGCCTCGATCGCGAAAACCTGGAGCGCGCCGCCCGGCTGGCGCTCGACGGGGTCCTCGCGCCCCCGATCACGGCGGTCCACCCGTTGTCCGACGCCCCGGCCGCCCTCGCGACCGTCGAGAACGGTCACACCTCGGGCAAGGTCGTCATCAAGGTGACCTGAGACGACTTCCGGTTTCGCGGTTCCACCCGCCGGCCGGTTCAGGTCCCGGCGGGCCGCGGAAGTCCGTTGAGGATGGCATCCACGCCGAACATGAAGGCCTCAGCCGGTTTTCCGGCGTCGGCCGGCGGCTCCTCGATGAGGCCGGCGTGCAGCAGTTCGGCCCGGTTCTGCTCTTCCGCGACGAAACCCAGTACATAGTGGACGACGGTCCGTGCCGCCCAGTCGGCGTGGCGCGGGCCGAGCCGCGCCGAGAACAGCCGGTTCAACGTCCGCGTCGGGGTCACGATCTCCGGCCGGTACGCCTGCACGAACGACACGACTTCGGCGCCGTCACGGACGCTCAGCAGTGCTGTCCGGAAGGCCTCGGCGGCACTGCGGACATCAGCCGCCGCAGCCGGGAAGTCCTCGAGGACGCGCGTCGCCACCACGGCGAGCAGCTCCTGCTTGCTGGCGACGTGGTAGTACAGCGCGCCGGGCCGAACGCCGAGGTCTGACGCCACCCGCCGCATGGACAGGGTGCTCAGCCCCTGCTCGCGGAGGAGGTCGTACGCCCGGTCGACGATCTGGGCTCGCGTCACCTTCACCCACGTCATTGTGCCCGCCGCCGAACCGGGGCCCTTGCCTGCCCCGCTCCGCCCACCTAGGATTTGATAGGTGTTCAAAACCTACGATGACCTGGCCTCTCGCCAGCTGGCCGGCGGTGTCCTCGACCGAGCCGAGGCGCGTGCGGTGCTGGCGACGCCCGACAGTGAGGTGCTCGGCCTGGTCGCCGCGGCCGGACGACTCCGGCGTGCGTACTTCGGCAACCAGGTCAAGGTCAACTACCTGGTCAACCTCAAGTCGGGGCTGTGCCCGGAAGACTGTGGTTACTGCTCGCAGCGACTGGGGTCGTCCGCGCAGATCCTGAAGTACTCCTGGCTGTCGGCCGAGGAAACGGTCCGCCAGGCCGCGGCCGGCATCGAAGGCGGTGCGTCCCGGGTCTGCCTGGTCGCGAGCGGACGCGGCCCGAGCGACCGCGACGTGGACCGCGTCGCCGGCGTCGTCGAGGCGGTCAAAACCGCCCACGCGGACGTGGAAGTCTGCGCGTGCCTCGGCATCTTGAAGGAAGGCCAGGCCGAGCGCCTCCGCGACGCCGGCGTCGACGCCTACAACCACAACCTCAACACGAGCGAATCGCGCTACGCCGAAATCTGCTCGACCCACGGCTACGACGACCGCGTGGCGACCGTCGAAAAGGCCAAGGCGGCCGGTCTTTCCCCGTGTTCCGGCGTGATCGTCGGCATGGGGGAGACCGACGACGAGCTGATCGATGCGATCTTCGCCCTGCGTGAGCTGAACAGCGACTCGATCCCCGTCAACTTCCTGATGCCGTTCGACGGCACGCCCCTTGCCGACACGTGGGAACTCTCCCCGCTGCGGGCGCTCCGGATCCTCGCCCTGGTGCGGCTGGCCTGCCCGGCGACCGAGGTCCGGATGGCGGGCGGACGGGAGATGCACCTGCGCTCCCTGCAGCCGCTGGCGCTGCACGTGGCGAATTCCCTGTTCCTCGGGGATTACCTCACCAGCGAAGGGCAGGCGGCCCGGGCCGACCTGGACATGATCGCCGACGCCGGCTTCGAGGTCCTCGGCACCGCGCGAGCCGAAGCCCGGACATCCGTGCCGATCCGCGCGCGCGGAGCCGGGACCGCGGTCTCGCCGAACGCTTGAGCGGCGCTACCGCGCCGGTCAGTCGATGATCTGGCAGATGGCGACCGGCAGCCTGGGCGACCACGTGCCGGTGGCGTAGTCGTAGGCCCGGGCGTACCCGTTGTCGCCCGGCGCGCACGGGGCCGCGATCGTCGTTTCCACGTAGAAGGTGCCGCCGGGGGTGATCGAGTGCGGCTGCGCGATCACGTGCGTGCTGAACCACACGGTCCCGTTGTTCAGCTTCACGGCCAGGTACACCTCGCCGCCGAGGGTGAAATCGCCGCCGGCGACCTTCAAGTGGCCGTTGAAGGTGTAACTGAAGAGGAAGGGCGAATCCTCCGCCTGGCGGACCGTGCTCCGCGCGGTGGGTTCGGCCGGTGCGGACGCGGCCGAGGCCGGGACGGCCGTCAAGCCGGCGGCCACCAGCGCGACGGCGGGCAGGAAGGTGAGTTTCGCGAGCAGAGACGTCCGGGTCATCCGGTCCTCCTGAGGCAGGGCGGCGGCGAGTCCCGCCGTTCCCCGATGGTCCGGCGCGAGCCTGCTCGCCGACCTTGCGCCGTCCTTGAGGACGGGCGAGCATTGAGCGAGGGAACGGCAGCGCATCGCACAGCCGGGAGCGTGGGCCCATGGAGCTCCGTCTGCTGGGTGAGGTGGAGCTGCGGGCGGACGGCCGGCGCGTGGACGTCGGAGCACCACGGTTGCAGGTGGTGCTCGCCGCGCTCGCCGTGGACGCGGGCCGACCCGTCACCATCGAGACGCTGATCGACCGGGTCTGGGACGACTCGCCACCCGCCGAAGCGCGCAACGTCCTGTACTCGTACCTGAGCCGGATCCGCCGGCTTCTGCGGCAGGCCGGTCCGGAGGCGCGCGTGGAACGCCGCCACGCCGGTTACGTGCTGGACATCGACGCGGAACTGGTGGACCTGCACCGGTTTCGCCGGCTGGCCGGCGAGGGCCGCGACTCCCGGCGCGACGACGACGGCCGGGCCGCCGCGCTCGGTGAGGCACTGGGGCTGTGGCGCGGGCCTCCGCTGGCCGGTCTTCCGGGGGAGTGGGTCGCCCGGGTACGGGACAGCTGGTACCGGCAACGGCTGGACGCGGTCGTCTCGTGGGCCCGGATCACGCTCCGCCTCGGCCGGCCCGCGGCGGTGCTCGCCGCCTTGCCCGAGCTGGTCGCGGAGTACCCGCTGGCGGAACCCCTCGAGGCCCTCCTGATGCGCTCCCTGTGCGCGGTGGGGCGAAGTGCGGAGGCCCTCGACCGGTACACCGCCATCCGGCAACGGCTGGCCGACGAGCTGGGCGCCGACCCCGGCCCCGAACTCCGTTCGCTGCACCGGGCGATCCTGGCCGGCGGCCTGCCACCGGCCGGACCGGAACCCGCGCTCCCGACCGCGAAAGTGGTGGCCGGCCCCGCGCAGCTCCCGCCGGACACGTTCGGGTTCGCCGGCCGCGGCGATCACCTGCGGCAGCTGGACGGCCTGCTCGAGGTGACCGGCGACCGGCCGGCCACGGCGGTCATCTCCGCGGTGTCCGGAACGGCCGGCGTCGGCAAGACGGCGCTGGCGGTGCGCTGGGCCCACCGCGTCCGTGCCGAGTTCCCCGACGGCCAGCTGTACGTGAACCTGCGGGGCTTCGACCCGAGCGGAGCGCCCGTGGCGCCCGCCGACGCCGTTCGCGGGTTCCTCGATGCGTTCGAGGTACCGGCGGAGCGGATCCCGACCGGTTTCGACGCCCAGGTCGGCCTGTACCGGAGCTTGCTCACCGGGCGGCGGGTGCTGGTGGTGCTGGACAACGCGCGCGACGCGGAGCAGGTCCGGCCGCTCCTGCCGGGGGGGTCCGGCTGCGTCGTGGTGGTGACCAGCCGCAGCCAGCTCATCGGCTTGGTCGCCGAGGGCGCCCACCCGCTGCCGCTGGACCTGCTGCCGGTCGCCGAAGCGCGTCAGCTGCTGGCCGGGCGCCTCGGTGCCGGCCGGGTCGCGGCCGAGCCCCGGGCGGTGGACGAGATCATCGCCGCCTGCGCGCGGCTGCCGCTCGCCTTGGCGATCGTGGCCGCCCGCGCCGCGACCCACGCCGGATTCGAGCTGGCCGCGCTCGCCGGCGAGCTGCGCGGGACCCGAGGTGGCCTGAACGAGTTCGCCGGCGTGGACCCGGCGACCGACGCGCGAGCGGTGTTCTCGTGGTCCTACCGGCAGCTGGGCCCCGCGGCGGCCCGCTTGTTCCGGCTGCTCGGCCTGCACCCCGGCCCCGATCTCGGCGAGCCGGCGGCGGCCAGTCTCGCGGGCCTTCCCCGGGCGCGGGCGCGGACGTTGCTGGCCGAGCTGGCCCAGGCCCACCTGATCGTCGAGCACGCCCCCGGGCGGTACACCTTCCACGACCTGCTGCGGGCCTACGCGACCGAACAGGCCCAGCTCGTCGACGCCGGCGAGCAGCGCCGCACCGCGCTCCACCGGACTCTGGACCACTACGTGCACACCGCCCACGCGGCCGCCCGGTTGCTGCGCCCGGAACGGGATCCGCTCCCGGCCGCCCTGCTTCCTCCGCAGCCGGGCGTGCTGCCCGAAGACCTCGCCGGCCACGTGCGGGCGCTGGACTGGTTCACCACCGAGCACGCCGTGCTGCTCGCCGCTCTCGACCACGCCGCCGCGACCGGCTGGGACACCCACGCCTGGCAACTCGCCTGGACCATGGCCGACTTCCTCGACCGGCAGGGCCATTGGCACGACTACGCCGCGACCCAGCACGTCGCGCTGGCCGCGGCCGCGAGGCTGGGTGATCCCTCCTTGGCCGCCTGCGCCCACCGCATCCTCGGCCGCGCCTGCACGCAGCTGGGCCGGCTCGACGACGCCCACACCCACCTGCGGCATGCCCTCGACATGTACGGGCGGTCCGGCGACCGGTCGGCGCAGGCCCAGACCCACCACAACGTCACCCTGGTGTTCGAGCGCCAAGGCCGCCACGACGAGGCCCTCGACCACGCCCGGCGGGCGCTGGCGCTGTTCCGGTCGGCCGGGAACCGGCGCGGTGAAGCCGAAACCCTCGCCACGGTCGGCTGGTGCCATGCCCTGCTGGGGGACCACGAACAGGCTCTCGTCGCTTGCGGGCAGGCCCTCACACTGCTCCGGGAGCTCGGCAACCGCCGCGGGCAGGCGTTGACGTGGGACAGCCTGGGCTACGCCCACCACCACCTCGGCGACCACGTCGAAGCCGTCGCCTGCTACCGGCACGCCATCGACCTGTACCGGGACCTCAGCGAATATCGCGAAGAGGCGATCACCCTGTCCCACCTGGGCGACACCCATGAGGCCGCCGGGCAGGCGGACCTCGCCCGCGAGGCCCGGGAGCACGCTTTGGTGATCCTCGACCGGCTCGAGCACCCCGATGCCGAGCGGGTCCGGGCCAAGCTCGAAGGTCACACGGGGCACTAAACCGGTCCGGCCGGTCGGGCGTGGACACTTCACCCGACCACGGAACCCGGAGGAACGACCATCAGCACCGATTTCAGGGCCGACCCGGACGCGATCCAGAAGCTCGGCGCGCTCGCCGGGCGGGCGGGCTCCGCGGCCGGCCTCTACGCGGCGGCGGCCACCGACGGCCCGAACGAGCTGGGCGAAGGGCTGCTGGTCAACCTGCTCGCCCAGCCGCTCGACCAGTGGCAGGCGCTGTGCCTCGCCAACGACCGCAAGGCCGCATCGCTGGCCGACGCCTTCGACACCGCGCTCGTCGCCGTGGCCAAGCTGTACCGCGAGACCGACCACGAGGCCGCGGCGAAGGCCGACCGGTCCTATCCGGACACGCACTCCGAGCGGGTCGTCGCCGACGACGTCGTCTCCCCGGAAACCGCCGCGGCCTTCACCGACTTCGACAACGCGTCACTCAACCCCCGGACCGGCGAGCCGTATCCGTGGTCGTTCACCCCGGCGGAGGACGCGTTCGGCGGCTGGAACATCGAGCTCCAGCGCATCGCGGACAAGATCGCGGGCGGGGCCGCCATCTCCGGGCCGGTGCGCGGCCTGCTGACGAAGATCATCGGGACCGACCTGCTGACCTTCGTCGAGAAGCTGGTGACCGGCGACTGGGACCTGCTGCTGCGCCAGGGCATGGTGTTCGAGGACACCGGGCTCGCCTTCGGCAAGATCAAGCAGAACATCGACCGGGGCCGCCTCGGGATCCAGGAACGCTGGACCGGGCACGCCGGGGAAGCCGCGCGCGCCTGGCTCACCGACTACTCCCACGCCTGCGCCGCGCACGCCAAGTTCTGCACGGACGCCGGCTGGAAGATCAAGAACTTCGCCCGCGCGGCCTACAACGCCATGCAGGCCCTCGACATGGCCCTCGAGTCCCTGCTGGACGCGGTGCTCAGCAAGGTGCTGAAGCTCGGGAAGGCCCTGGAGCTGGCGCTGCTCGGCATCGTCGGGCTCGGTGACGGCGAGTCCGTGCGCCAGGCGATCGCCGGCGTCCTGGCCGAGGCCAGCCCGTTGCGCGCCGCCATCGACACGCTCACCGCGCTGGCGCACTCGGTCGCGTCGGTGTCCGAGCTGGTGGCGGGCAACGGCGAAATAGCCGCCCAGGCCTGGCCGGGCGAGCCCTACAAGCACCCGGGGACGTGACGTGGAAATCTCACCTTGGCGCACCGCGCAGGGCCGGCTCGCGCGGCACAACCAGCTGGTCCTGCTGGCCCGCGGCGACGGCGACCTGGCGGACTTCGCCCGCGACGTCCTGGCCGGCCGGGCGAAGCCGGAGGACCTGCTCCACCGGTCGTACCTGAGCGAAAAGACCCTCGGAACGGCACACGCGGAGATCGACGCGTGGAACGCCCTCCCCGAAGACGAACGACAGGCGGCCGTCGACGGGGCCGAAGCCCGGACGAGGGCGGAGATCGCCGCCCTCGCGGTGCTCGACCTGTCGCAGCCGGCTCCGGACGACGACGATGATGACGACGACCACGACTTCGGCGCGGAGTTCCTGAACTCGCTGCGGTGACCGGGGTTCACCGGCACGCCTTCAGCCGGGACTGCTCACTCGGTCCTCGGCCGAGGTCAGGGTGGCGACGTAACGAGCGGAGTCGAAGGGTTGGCCGGTGAAGAAGCGGGTGGCCAGGTCGGCGACGTCGGCCGCCCGCTCGAGGACGACCCAATGGTCGGAATCCTTGAGCGTGAGGAACCGGCTGCCCGGTAGCGTGGCCGCGAACTCGCGCTGCAGTTCGGGGCTGGTGATCGAGTCGTGTTCCCCGGTGAACACCAGCGCCGGCACCCCGGACAGGCCGCCCTCGAAGGACGGGCCGCCGATCAGCGATCGGCGCAGGGAGTCCATCGCGTGGGGTACGTGGACGGCGACGTGGAGCATCGACCGCCTGACGTACCGGTAAACCAGGGCACGTCGCGGGATGTGGCGGTCCTCGTCCAGGCAGAGCTGCATCTGCGCGGCAAGGGTCGCGAAGCTTTCCGTGTCACCGTTTTCGAGGTACTCGGCGGCCCGGCGCACCGATGCGCGCTGGGCATCGCTGGTGTGGGAAACCACTCCGCCGAGGATCAGCCGCGCGATGCGGCCCGGGTTGCGCCGGGCGCAGCCGAAGGCGAGTTCCGCGCCGTAGGAATAGCCGAACAGGTTGACCCGCGGGACTTGGAGGTCGTCGATGATCCGGTCGACCGCGGCGGACATGAACTCGGTATCGGCTCCGGGCGGCGGTGGGTCCGACGCTCCTACGCCGGGGAGGTCCGCGGTCACCAGGCTCGCCACCGGGGTGATCCGGTCTTCCATGTGGGGCCAGCCGTGGCTGCCCTGGAACCCGCCGCCGAGCACGATCACCGGCTCGGTCCGCGGGGCGTGCTGCCGGAGGAGCCGGTAACTGAACCGCGTCCGGCCGACGACCAGCGAACGGACAACTTCCTCGTGCATGCTCCGCTTCCTGCTCCGGGACGGCGTCGAGCTCGTGCTCAGCAGCTCTTCGTGAGGACGAGGGCGGCGTTGTGGCCGCCGAACCCCATCGACGTCTTGACCGCGCACTCGAACACCGCGGGCCGCGCTTCCTTGGCGACGACGTCGATCGGGATCCGGAGGTCTCGGGTCCGGAGGTTGGCCGTCGGCGGCACCGACTGCCGCTCCAGCGCCAAGACGGTCAACGCCGTTTCGATGCCGCCCGCCGCGCCGAGCGCGTGCCCGGTCATCGCCTTGGTGGAGGTGACGAGCGGCTGGTCGCCGAGGACCCGGTGCAGCACGGTCGCTTCGATGAGGTCGTTCATCACGGTGGACGTGCCGTGGGCGTTGACGTGGCCGACGTCGGCCGGGGCGACGTCCGCGTCTTCCAGGGCGGTCCGCAGCGCGCGTTCGATCCCGTTGCCCTCAGGATCCGGTGCCACCGCCGCGTAGGCGTCGCTGGAAGCGCCGTAGCCCGCGATCGCGGCCCGGACCCGGGCACCTCGCGCGGCGGCGTGCCCGGGTCGCTCCAGGACGACCAGGCCGGCTCCTTCGCCGACGACGAAACCGTCGCGGTCGGCGTCGAACGGGCGGCACGCCGTCGACGGGTCGTCCGTGCGCGTGGAGACGGCCCGCATCTGGCAGGCGCTGGCGATCAGCAGGCGCGAGCGCACGGATTCGGCGCCACCGGCGATGACGACGTCGCACGCGCCGGAGCGCAGCATCTGCAGGGCGGTGCCGATCGCGACCGTGCCGGAGGAGCACGCGGTGGAGACGCTCAAACTCGGACCTCGTGCCCCGAGGTCCATGCAGACGCTGCTGGCGGCGCTGTTCACCGTGGTCATCGGCGCGAGTTTGGGCGACACCCGGCGCGCGCCCTTTTCCGCGAGGACCGTGCTCTGCTGGTCGTAGAAGGGAAGGCCGCCGTGCGCCGACCCGATGACCACCGCGATCCGGCCGGAGTCCCACACCGAGGTGTCGAGCCCCGCGTCCGCGACCGCTTCCCGGGCCGCGATCACCGCGAGCTGGGAAAACCGGTCCATCATCCGCACGGCCGGGATGCCCAGGACACTTCCGGGGTCGAGGTCGTCGACGGTGTACATGAAATCGCACGGCAGGCCGGAAAGCTCTTCCTGGTGGCGGACGCCGGTGGCGCCGCCGGGCCCGGTCACGCCGCGCCAGGTGGCTTCGGCCCCGACCCCGGCCGCGGTGACGAGACCGATGCCGGTCACCGCCGCGGTGAGCCGGTCCCGGGAGCGCGCGGTCACGCCGCGAGCTTCTCGTCGACGGCCGTCGCGAGCTGTCCCACGGTCTCCCGGGACGTCAGCTGGACGTCCTCGAGATCGATGCCCAGGTGTTCCTCGAGGAGCACGCGCAGTTCTTCCAGGGCGAGGGAATCCATCCCCAGCTCACGCAGCGCGGCATCGGGGCGCACGTCGACCGGCTGCACGCCGAAATCCCTGGTGAGGAAAGTCGTGATCTCTTCGGTGGCGGACACTCTGTTCTCGGCTTCCATTCCGGCTGTGGGGCGGACGCACCTGCTTGCGGTGACGAAGAGGCGCATCAGCAGATGCCCGCGGAACGTCTTTTATACGCGTTCCCGGGAAAAGTCCCGCTTTGTTGACTCGATCGGGTGAGGCGCCGAATGGGCGGATCTTCGGTTCGCCCACGTCACCGGCCTGCCACGAGTGCGGAGGTGTCCCGACCGGGTGGCCGCGGGTGGTTCGTCGGCCGCACAGGTCCCAGTCGGAGCCGGTCATGCGCGCGAAAACCCTTTCGGGGGTAGCAATCCCCGGTCAGGGACTCGGGCCGGTTACACGATCGGTGGCACCGGCTGGATCGACCCGCACCGCCTCAGTAAGTTCCGCTCCGGCGCGGATCCCGCGGCGGCATCGGTGTCCCGGTGCTGTCGCCGGACCGGCGCGAAAAGACGTCCGTGGCGGACCGAACCGCCACGGCGATTTCCGGACCGTTCATTTCCCGCTGTACCCGGCGGGTCTCTCTAGGAGTTCTTCTCTTGATCAAACAGCTCGGATTCGTCGCGACCACCCTCGCCGCCGGCATGGCGATCCTCGGCGGATCCGCCTCCGCGGCCGGCGTGACCGTCGCCGGTCACCCGATCGACCACAACGATCAGATCGGCCTGGCCAACGTGCAGAACCTCGACGCCCTGCACAGCGTCAACGGCACCGTCGGGTTGTGCGACAACAACGTGAACGTGCTCGGCGTCCAGGTCCCGGTGCGCGACGTGGCCGAAGGCGTCAACGTGCCGGTGCTGTCGCCGGGTGAGAGCGAGGCCGAGGGCGAGACCCCGGACAACTGCGCGGGCAGCGGCGCCGCGGACGGCGGAACCGCCCAGGGCAACTGATCGCCCATCGCCGGCCGCCGTGCTGACCCCAGCGCGGCGGCCGGCCCCGTCGGCCGAGGGTCAGGGGCAGTGTGCTTGCCCGGGGCAGCTGCGAAGGAACCGGACCACCGGCGCCTTCCCGACGGCTTGGTTCGGCCCCGGGACGCCTTGCGGCCACTCGATGGACAGGGTGACGGCGGAGGAGTTGTTCCCGTAGTTCTTCTCCGCCAGGGTCCGATCGGCGTTGACGGTGTTCACCAGCTCGTACGTCCCGGACGGCACGTGGGTGATGTCCAGCCACTGGAAGTCGACCCCGTACTTGTAGTCGTCCCCGGAGCCGACCGAAATACCCTCGACCACATCGAGGGCGTTCGGTTCGTGGTGGCGGCAGTTGTTCGCCCGCAGGCGCTCGGCGAGCTCCGCGTCGGCGCCGGTGCCGCCGGGAACGTGACCGAGGCGGCCGACGTCGGCGACCGGGAACCGGTCGCCGAGGCAGAAGCCGTTCTTGCGGTCGGTGACGACGGTCTTGCCCTGCTTCGAGATCAGTGCGAAGTGCTCGAAGTTCATGAGGTGCCAGTGCTGGTGGGCCATGGCCGGTTCGTAGTAGGTGTAGGCCCGGGTGGGGCGTTGCGCCGAGGCGTAGTCGGGCGGTATCGAGCCGTCCGCCTTGTTCCGCAGCGCTTGGCGGACAGTCATCGTGCTTTCGTTCGTGCCGGCCCGGTGGCCGTACAGCAACAGCGGTCCATCGCCGATGTTCTCTTCCGAGCTGGTGAACCGCAGTCGCACGGCCTTCGCCGCGGCCTCGCCGGCGCACCGTCCGTTGGGCGCGCCGGGATCGACGACCGGGCACACGTCCCAGTCCCGGCACTGGCCGGGATCACCGGCGTATCCACCCGGACATCCCGGTGGCGCCTGGCGGAGATCGGGCAAGAGCGGACTGGGTGCCGCGGCGGCCTGGGGGACCGATCCGGTGACGGCGGTCAGCAGTGCCGCTGCCGCCAGAGTCGTGTACTTGATGAACAAGAGTTGTGCCCGTCCTGTCGGTATTTTCCCGATCAATCCTAAGTGGACACGTGGTGGGGCAAGGAGAGCCACGCGGGAAGGTGTACCCGATGGGCTGAGGTGCTGCCGGTATCGGGTGTTTCGTCGGTAGCGTGCGGGCGAACTCACGCCGAAGGGGCCTTCGAAGATGTCGACCACCGCAGGATTCCACACCGTTTCGGACGATTTCCGGGAGGCGGTGCCGGCTTTGTCGCGACCGGCCTCGGGTGAGGGGATCACGATGGTGTGCGGAACCCGGCCGGAACTGATCAAGCTGGCTCCGCTGCTGCGCTTCTTCGGTGATGCCTGCGACGTCGTCTACACGGGACAGCACCACGACCGTTCGCTGTATTCGCTCATCCGCGCGGATTTGCCGTCGCCGAAGCGGTTTCACGAACTGGCGGTCGGCAGCGCCCGGCGTGGAGTCCAGCTCGGGCGGGCGGTCAGCGCGGTCGACGAAGTGCTGCTGACCCACCCCGGCCGCGTGGTGCTCGTGCAGGGGGACACCACGTCCGCTCTCGCCGGTGCTCTGGCGGCGAACGCCCATGGGCTGCCCCTGGTGCACGTCGAGGCCGGGCTGCGCAGCCGTGACCGGTCGATGCCGGAGGAGCACAACCGGGTCCTGATCGACCACCTCGCCGACCTGTGCTGCGCGCCGACCGACCTCAACCGCCGGAACCTGCTGGCCGAGAACATCCCGTCCGAGCGGGTCGCCGTTACCGGCAACACCGTCGTGGAGGCGCTGCGGACCGCCCTTCCCGCCGCGGAAGAACGGGCTTCCGTCCTCGCCGCCCGAGGTCTCGTCCGGGACGAGTACATCCTCGCGACCATTCACCGCCCGGAGAACGTCGACGATCCCCGCCGGCTCGCCGCGGTCCTGCAGGAGCTCGGCGAGCTGCCCCTCCCCGTCGTCTTCCCGCTGCACCCCCGCACGGCCAAGAGTGTCGAGCGGTTCGGCTTGACCCGGCTCCTGCAGCCGTTGCGGGTCCTGGATCCCCAGGCCTATCCGGCGTTCCTCGCGCTGGCCGCCGAGGCCGCGGTGATCGTCTCGGACTCCGGGGGCATCCAGGAGGAGGTGAGCGTGCTCAAACGACCCGTGGTGGTGGTGCGCCGCAGCACCGAGCGGCCCGAGATCACCGGTACGTTCGGAGTCCTCGTTCCGGCGGGGCCCCGGATCGGTGCCGAAGTGGCGCTGTGGCTGGACGACGTCGCCGGCCATCGCGAGCGCCTCCGCCGCATCCCTTCGCCGTACGGGGACGGGTCGGCGTGCCGGCGGATCGCCGAGGCGATCGAGCGGGTGCTCCAGCCGGCGTGACCGGGTGCCGTCACCGGACCGGTTCGCCGGCCTCCGGTCGTTCCCGGACGGCCAGGATCCGGTTCGTCACGGCGTTGGCCAGTGCCACGCTCGAGTTCCAGCTCGTCACGTCCGGGTAGACGTGCGCCGTGGTCGCCAGCAGGACGTTCGTGTCTTCGACGACGACCGGGGGCCGCAAGGCGAGATAGTTCAACGGGTAGACGGGTTCGACGAAGGGCGCTTTGAACACCCGCACGTCCGCGATGTCGTCGGCGTGCAGGCCCGGGTGGAGGCTCATGAGCTGCGCCGACCACCGCGCGGCGATGCCGTCGGCGGGCTCGTCGTACAGCCGCGACCCGCGGTCGGTGTAGCGCATGACGTACGCGAGGTGCAAGCCGCCGTAGGCTTCGGTGCCGGCGAGCGCGGACATCTCGACCACGCCGTCGAAGCCGGTGGCCGAGCGCAGCACCGGCGTCCAGTAGTGGCCCGTGAGCGGCCGGCGGAGGAAGAACGCGGCGGTGACCACGCCCTGGTAGCGCAGGTCGGACCGCGGCAGCCGGGCGGCGAGCTCGTCGTCGGCGAGCCGTCGCAGCAGTGGCAAGGGAACGGTCGACAAGACCTGGTCCACGTCGAGCACTTCGCCATCGGCCCAAGTGAGGGCACACCCCGCGGCCGTGCTGCTGAGCCGGTGGACCGGAGCGGCTGTGCGGACCGTCCCGCCGGCGCTCTCGATGGACGAGCGCAGCGCGTCGATGATCGCCTTGTACCCACCGGCCGGGTATCCCCGGGTGGCGACGTTGCGTTCCCGGCCGAGCCGCTGCCACAGGTACAGCGCGGGCACGTCACCGAAGGAGGCGCCGAACTTCGACCCGAACATCGGCGCGAAGAGGTTCTCCCACACCCGGCGGCCGTAGAGACCGCGCAACCAGTCTTCGGTGCGGAGCGAGTCGAGATCCCGCCCTTGGCCGAGTCGGCGCAGCAGCAGCGAGACCGCGCCGAAGCGCACCCGGTCGTCGAACCGCAGCGGGGTGAACCGCAGCAGGTCGAGCGCGGAGTTGAACCGGTGGTGGCGGCCGTCGACGATCATGCCCATCGTCGTCTTCCGCCATCGGACCGCGCTTTCCAGCCCCAGCTCGCCGAGCAACCGCAGAAGCTCGTCGTCGGTGGGCATGATGCAGTGGTAGAAGCGCTCCACCCACTGGTCCCCGCGGGCGAAGAAGGTGCCGAGCCCGCCGAGCTGGTCACTGGCCTCGAGGAGGGTGACGCGGACTCCCCGGCGGGCGAGGCGGTGGGCGGCCGCGAGTCCGCAGATGCCGCCGCCGATCACGGCGACGTGCGGCGCGTTCGTGGAGGTTTTCACCGGTGTGTCAGAGCTTTCGGTAGGGCGCCGGGCTGAGCCGGTCGCGGGCGAGCAGCTTCACGTACTGCAGGATCGTCCGCCGCAGCTTCAGCTTGCTCGGCCCCTGCTTCCGGTCGTAGCGGAGGGCGAGCGGGATCTCCGTGATCACCGGCCGGCAGTGGCGCAGCTTGAGCAGGAGCTCCACCATGCACGCGAAGCCCTGCTCTTCGATGAGCCGCTCGCCCCAGTGCGCGGAAGCCCTGCTCAGCAAGCTGGCGCGGTAGGCGCGGTAGCCGCTGGTGAAGTCGCGGACCCCGTCGACGGCGAGGACGCGGTGGAAGAGCTGTGCCGCACCGCGGGAGAGCAGCCGCCGCCCGAGCGGCGCGGTCTGGTCGTCCCCGCCGGGGACGAAGCGCGAGCAGATGGCGACGTCCGCGCCGGCCGCGATTTCCGCCTGCAGCCGGCCAATCAGGCCGGGATCGTGGGTGTCGTCCGCGTCCATGACGACGACGATGTCGTCCGGATCGGACGCCTCCACGGCCGCCCGGAGCCCGGACAGCACGGCGCGGCCCAGCCCGAGGTTGACCGCGTGGCGGACCACTCGTACGTCGAGGTCGCTGTGACCGGCTTCGGCCACGGCGGCGGTCCGGTCGGCCGACCCGTCGTCGACGACCCACACCGTCAGCCGCTCGGTGAGCGCGACGTCGGCGAGGCGGCGCAGCAGGGCGGGTAAGGACGCTTCTTCGTTGAACGCGGGGAGGACGACGTGCGCCCGTCCACCCGTCCGGCCGGTGTCCCGGTCTTGGCCCGTCTTCGTGGCCAAACCGGTTTCTTCGAACGCCACGGATCCCCTTCGGATTCTCGATGCGGTGGCCGGCCGCAAACCTTCGTTCGGCCGTCAGCTCATATTCGGCTATGTTGGGCCCTTTCTTTAGGGCCGCCTGATGTCCCCCAGAAGGAGTTGACCCCGTGGAACCACCCGGCGTTCCGTTGTTTCGCTGGAATGGGACCACTGCGTTCCTCGAACGGGTGGTTTCGCGGCCGGGCAACGCGAACCGCGCTCGACGGAGCCGAACGTCCCCTGAACGGATGATTTTTGGCAGAGACAGAAGGACAATCGTGATGAGACAATCCGGTGACGGCTCTCCCCGAAAAGGGCAACTCCAGTGACCGAACTGAGAACCCCGGTCTTCGCCGGGACGATGCCGCTCCAGCGCCGGCGCGGACCGGCGCACCGGGTGCCCGCGGCGCGGAGCCGGCCGCCGCTGTCCCGGGTCAACGCCGTCGTGGTGCTGCTGGTGGCTGCCGATCTCGGCGCTTGGCTCGCCGCGATCCCGCTCACCGCCTCGGACGTGCTGGACGCGGTGGTGGCCGGCGCGGCGCTGTGGGGCACGCGGGCCGCCGGGCGGGTGCACCGGCGCCGCCTGTGGCTTTCCTGGTTCCAGGACCTCCCGCGATCGCTTGCCACGTCCGGGATCGCGTTCGCGCTCGTCACCTGCGTCGCTCTGGCCACGAGCCCGGCGGGTCCGGGAATGGCGGCGGTGCAGGCGCTGGTCCTCGTGTTCGCCGTGCTCAGCGAGTGCGCGAGGCCGTGGATCTTCGCGTTCGGCCGCTGGGGCCGACGGCGGCTCCGCCGCTGCGACCGGGCCATCGTGGTGGGCTCGGCGGACTGCGGGGGCGACCTGATCCGCACCATGGTGCGGCACCCCGAGTTCGGGCTCCTGCCCGTCGGTTTCCTCCCCTCCGGCAGGGATGCGGAGGCCGTCGACCTCCCGGTCGAACTCGTCGAAGACGGCCTCGCCGAGGCCATCACCCGGCTCGGGGCGGGAACCGTCGTGCTGGCGCACGCGCCCGAGAGCGACAGTGCGGTCGTCGACGCGGCGGTCACGGCGCACCGCCTCGGCTGCGTCACCCTGGTCCTGCCCCGCCTTTTCGCGCTCTGCCCGGACGGACCGGGGATCGACCGGCTCCGCAGCTATCCGCTGATGTGGCTGGCCGGCGCGCCGACCCGCAGGCCGAGCTGGTGGGTCAAGCGGGCGATCGAGACCGTGCTGGCCGCCGCGGCGCTCGCCGTCGTGGCACCGGTCATCGCGTTGTGCGCGCTGGCGGTGCTGGTGGAAAGCGGGCGCCCCGTGATCTTCCGCCAGGTCCGGGTCGGGGTGAACGGCCGGACCTTCGTGCTCTACAAGATCCGCAGCGTCCGGCCCGACGCCGTGGACGACTCCGAGACGCGGTGGTCGGTGGCCGGCGACCGCCGCGTCGGTCCCGTCGGCCGGTTCCTGCGACGATCCTCTTTGGACGAGCTGCCCCAGCTGTGGAACGTCGTGCGCGGCGACATGGCGCTGGTCGGGCCGCGCCCGGAACGGCCGGTCTTCGTGGCCGAGTTCTCCGCCCTCCACGACCTCTACTGGGCCCGGCACCGGGTCCCCACCGGGCTGACCGGCCTCGCGCAGGTGCACGGCCTGCGCGGGGACACCTCGATCGCGGACCGCGCCCGCTACGACAACTACTACATCGCCAACTGGTCGCTCTGGCTCGACCTCAAGATCATCATCCTTACGGTGGGAGAACTGTTGTGCCGAAGGCAACGCTGACGCGCGCGCACCCGGCGGTCACCCGGCTCGTCGCCCGGTGTGCCGCGCTCGTCCTGGTCGCCGGGTGCGTGACCGCGTGCAGCACGAGCTCGGCACACGAGGCGGCGGCGCCGCCGCCGAAACCCCTGGCACCGTGTGCGTGGTGGTACGGGATCGGACAACCGCCGACGGCCACCGAGCTGAAGCTGGCGGCCCAGCGGTACGACGTGGTGGTGCTCAACGCCGACCAGGCTCCGGCGATGCGGAAGCTGCACGAGCTCAACCCCCGCGTCAAAGTGCTCGTGTACAAGGACTTGTCCAGCACCCGCAACTACTCGGGTGCCGTCGACGGCGGTGAAGACGCCCAGTTCCTGCCCAGCGGGATCGGGTACGTCGCGGCGCAGCGGACGCACCCCGAGTGGTTCGCGACCGACACCCGCGGCGGCCGCATCGAGTGGCAGGGCTACCCGAAGCACTGGCAGATGACGGTGTGGGACCCGGCCTACCAGCAGGCCTGGAGTTCCGCCGTGGTGGCCGAGGCCGGCCGCGAAGGCTGGGACGGCGTGCTGGCCGACAACGACTTCAACTCCTTGAGCCACTACTCGCCCGCGGTCCTCGCCGGGACCGCGTCGACGGCCGAGACCGACCGGAAGCTGCGCGACGGGCTCGACGCTTTCCTGTCGCTGGTCGGCGACGCGATGCAGAAGGCGGGCAAGCTGTTCGTGCCGAACGTCTCGGAGACCCACCTGTTGCCGGGGAGGTGGACGGCGCATTCCCGCTTCGGCGGGGCCATGGAGGAGAACTTCGGGTTCCGCGAGAACGGCGGAACCGGCGGCCTGCTCACCTTCCGCGGCAACGAGTTCCAGGAGCTGCGGGCGCAGGCCGCGCTGGGCGAGTCGCTCCTGCTGCTGGTCACCCGCACGAGGTCCGAAAAGCAGGACCGGGCGGGCTACGCCAGTGCGGCCCTGCTGGCCGGACCCCGGACGTGCTGGACCCCGGCCACCACGGACGACTACCGCGATCCCGAGTGGTCCGACCTGCAGAGCAGCGGCCTCGGCGAAGCGGTGGACGCCGCCGGCCGGCTGCCCAACGGCGTCTGGACCCGGACGTTCACCCACGGCTGGGTCGCGGTGAACCCGACGTCGGCCACCCAGACCGTGACGCCCCCCGAGGGACTCGTCGCCGCGAACGGTGCCCGCGCCGCGACCACCTCCCCGGCGTCGACGACGGCACCGACGACGGCGCCGCCCGCGGCCGTCGAGCTCGAGGCCGCCGACGGGCTGGTGATGGTCAAACCGAAGTAGCGGTCTCCGCGCCGGACAGCGACTCGTACAGGTCCAGGTGACGCCGCGCGCACTCCGCCGGTGCGAACCGGTGCCGGGCCCGGCCGGCGAGCAGGGCGCCGATCCGGGCCGGATCCGGTTCGGCGAACAACGCGCGCAGGCGTTCGGCGAGGGCGGCGGTGTCCCCGGGCGGCACCAGGTAGTCCGTCCCGGCGCCGGGGCCCAGCATGTCGGCCACGCCCCCGGTTTCGGTGGCCACGACGGGTTTCCCGGCCGCCATCGCCTCCGCCACGACCAGGGGCTGTTGCTCCATCGCCGACGGCAGCACCAGCGCGTCCGCGCCCGCGAGCAGAGCGGGGACGTCCGGCCGGAAGCCGAGGAACGTGACGCGCCCGGGGAGCGCTTGGGCGGCCCGTTCCGCCTCGGCTCGTTGCGGGCCGTCGCCCACTACGGTCAGCCGGCCGTCCGGCGGCAGGACACCCGGTACGGCCAGCGCCGCAAGCAGGTCGAGGATTCCCTTGCGCTCCACCAGCAGTCCGACGAAGACCAGGTGGCGCACCGGTCCCTCCGGCGGACTCGGCTCGGCGAGTTCGACGCAGTTGTCGAGGCGGGTCAACCGTTTCGCGGGCACTCGCAGCCGCCGGCGCAGGAACCGGCCCATCGCTTCGGCGGGCACGACCGTCCGGTCCAGGATCCGCGCGACCGCGGCGTCGCCCGCCAGGATCGCCCGTGTGTAGGCGGAAGGACCGCCGGCTCCGCGATCGCCGCGAAACCACGGCTCGGTCACGTCGTCGGGGACCCCGTGGTAAGTCTGGACGAGCGCCGGCCGCGCACCGCGGGTGAACCGCAGCCCCGCGATCACGAGCCCGGCGCGCCGGTCTTGGGCGTGCACGACGTCGGGACGCCAGGCCCGGATCGCCGCTCTCGCCCGGCCTGCGGCCGCGAGATCTCCTTTCCCGGCCACCAGCAAGGGCTCGTGATGGCCGTCGAGCAGTTCGGCTCCGCGCGCCGGCACCGGGCCGAAGACGCGCACGTCGGCACCCTGGCCGAGCAGCGTCGCGGCGAGCCGGACCGTGACGTCCACCGGGCCGCCCCGGTCCTGGGTCAGCAGGTAGGCGATGCGTTTCACGGGGTTCGCTCCGAGGGGGTGAGTTTGTCGACGAGCGTGGCGATCTGGTCGGCCATCCGGTTGCTGTCGAAGGAAAGTTCGGCGCGGTGCCGCCCGCGCCGGCCTTCGGCCCGGGCCAGGACCGGGTCGGCGAGCCGGGCGGCGACGGCGCCGGCGAGCCGGCCGAGGTCGCCGGGCGGCACCACGGCACCGGCGTCGGCGATGCTCTGGCGCATTCCGCCGACGTCGAACGCGACCACCGGCCGGGCACACGCCATGGCCTCGAGGGGAACCAGCGCCATGCCCTCGGCTCGGGAGGGGAGCACCACGACGTCCGCGGCGGTGTAGAACGCCGCGGGGTCGTCGGTGTGTCCCGTCCACCGCACCGATGCGTGCGGCGCGACCGGGTGCCGGTCCCGCCAGACCGGGCGCATCGGCCCGTCGCCGGCCAGGACCAGCTGCGCGTCCGGCAACCGCCGCAGGACGTCCGGCCAGGCCGACAACAACTGGTCCTGCCCCTTCAGCTCCGCGAACCGGCCGAGGCAGACGGCGATCGGCGCCCGTTCGGGCAGGCCGAGCCGCCGCCGCGCCGCGGCCCGGTCGCCGGGGGTGAACTTCGCCGTGTCGACCCCGTTGCAGACCACTTCCGCGTCGGCCGTGATGCCCGCGCCCTGGCCGGCCGCGAGCTCGTCGTCGCTCACGCAGACGACGAGGTCGGTCCACCGGGACGCGAACCGTTCCCACGCGGCGGCCGCCCGCCGCACCGGACCGCGCGCGGTCTCGAAGGACCACAGGTGCGGCTGGAACACCGTCGGCCGGCGGCCACGCAGGGCCAGCCGTCCGGCGAGCCCGGCTTTCGAGCTGTGCAGGTGGACGACGTCCGGGGCCAGCTCCGTCAGGATCCGCCCGAGCCGGGCCGTTTCCGCGAGCACTCGCGGGCCGGGGGAGCGGGTCGCCGGCCAGCCGCGCACGTCGACGCCGAGCTCTCGCGCGCGTTCGGCGAGCCGGCCCGACGGCGGGCACACCACGGTCACCGACCAGCCGCGGTTCCGCTGGGCCACGGCCAGTTCCAGCGCGACGACGGCCACGCCCGCCGTCGAGGGCTGGGAGACGTGCACGACCTTCACCGCAGCCCGCCTCGCCGCAGTGCGGACAGCTCGCCGCGCTGGAACACCAGTGTGGCGCCGGTGTACCCGGCGATCAGCACGGCGCCTTCGGCGAGGGCTCCCGGCAGTGACTCCGGGGGGCCGAAGAACCCGGTGTGGGCGAGCAGGAGGGCGGGAAGCGCGCCGGCGGCACCGGCGCCCAGCACGCGCGCGACGATTCCCCGCAGCCGCGCCACCGGGGGCGCGACGCCGAGCCCGGCCAGCACGCGCCAGGCGATGGGCACCACCAGCCAGGCTGCCCCGAGCTGGACGGCGGCGACGGCCCCGATCCCGGCGTGGGTCAGCAGTCCCAGCCCGGTCGCGAGCAGGACCAGGTGGGTGCCTTCGAGCGCCAGGTAGCGCCGCGCGTGCCCGGTCGCCTTCACGGCCTGGTACCAGATCTGCAGGAGGGAGATCGCGCAGCCGTAGCCGGCCAGCAGCACCAGCGGGCCGGCCGCGTCCGCCCAGCGCGCACCCAGCAGCACGACGTGGTCGGCGAGGACGGCCAGCGCGAGGTAGAGACCGCCGGTGACCACGAGGACCGCGCGGCTGAACCGCGTGACCGCCTCCGTCAGCGAATCACCTTCGCGCCGCAAGCGCGTGAAGACGGGGAAGGCCACCGCGCCGAGGACGACCGCGACCATGATGTAGGGCACCCACGCGAGCCGGTAGGCCAGCGAGTAGACACCGACCGCGGCCGGTCCGATGACGTGCCCGACCGCGAGGTAGTCGAGGTTCACCAGCAGCGCACCGACGACGGCCGCCGGCCCCACGACGGCGACCCAGCGCACGGCTTCCCTTGCCGCCTCGGTGTCCCAGTGCGGCCGGACGCCGCCGCCGGCCAGCGCACCGAGCAGCGGCTGAGCCATCGCTGTGCAGAGCAGGCCGAGCACGAGCGAGGCGGGGCCGACGCCGGCGAGGGCGAGCAGGACCGTCACGCCGGCGCCCAGGACCGCGCCACCGCCGTCGGGCAGCAGGCGGCGGCGGAAGTCCAGTTCGCGGTGCATCAGTCCCATCTGGACCCCGCCGGCGGCCGAGAACGGCAGGCCGAACGCGGCCAGGCGGACCAGGCCGGCGGCTTCGGGGGTGCCGAGCAGCGCGGTGATCGGGCCGGCGGCGGCGGCGAGGGCGATGGCCAGGACCAGGCCGGCGCCCACGCTCAGCACCAGCAGGGTCCCCGCCATCCGGCGCGGGTCCCGCGTGGTGCGGCCGAGCACGTCGTAGACGCCGATCGACTGCACCACCTGACCGAGGTTGACCAGCGCCACGGCCAGCGCCACGGCACCGAGCTGGCCTTCGGTGAGCAGCGCCGCCAGCACCAGGGTGACGAGCATCTGGCTGCTCTTGCTGACCAGGTTCACCACGCCGAGCCACAGCGAACCCCGGACCGCCCGCGTCCCGAGCCCGCCGGTCATCGGCCGGCCCCGGCTTCGGCGCGCATCCCCGACAACCGGATGGCGGCGGACACCACCAGGCCCCACGCGACGACCACCGCGACCCCGTCGACCGTGACGGCCGCTCGCGCACCGAGCGTCGCGACCACCAGTGAGTCCACTGTGTACAGATGCGCGAAGGGCACCGCCAGCGCGAGCACCGCGAGGCCGCCGGGGCCCCGGTCCCGCCACCACAGCGCGGCCACGGCGGCCATCGCGGGCACGGCCATCAGGACGTCGCCGGGCTGGTGCACCACGCAGACCGCCACGGCCAGGCAGGTGAGCAGGTCGGCGAGCGGGTTCGCGGCCGGCCGGTCGAGCCGCCGGACGAGCAGCACGCTCGCGGCGAGCACACCGGCCAGTACCACCAGCTCGATCCCCGTGGGGGCCCAGCCGGTGACGCGGAACAGCACGGCGGCGACGTCGACGCGTTGCGCCGTAAGGGAGTCCACAGCGCCGTAGTCCGTGCCCCGGGCGTGGGTGAGGTTCGCGACGACGACGTCGGCGAACGCGCCGATCCCCCCGCCCCGGAGCACGAGCAGCAGCACGACCGGCAGGCTCGCGGCCGCCGCCAAGGCGGTCCCGGTCAGCGCCACCCGCCGCGAGCCCCGGGCGAAGAGCAGGACGGCCAGGGGAAAGCCGTACTGCGGCTTCAGCCACGCGAGCGCGAGTGCCACCGCCGCCCACCCGGGCCGGTCCTTGCGGGCGAGCAGCGCGCCTGCCGCGCCGAGCGCGATCAACGGGTTGACCTGGCCGACGTAGAGCTGGGCCTTCCCGACCTGGCTGGTCACCAGCAGCGCGGCGACGACGACGGTCGTGACGGCGACCGGCACGGCCACGAACCGCCGGACCGCGTGCCCGGCCAGCGCGGCGAGCGCGACCAGCAGCAGCAAGTTGACCGCCGTGAACGCCACCGCCCCGGCCCGGTAGCCGGGCAGGGCGAACGGCAGGTGCAGCAGCAGGTGGTAGGGCTGGTAGAGGTTGAAGTCCTGGCGCACCGGCCAGTGCGCGAACATCGCGGCGGGGTCGTAGGGGTTGCCGCCGGCGAGGAATTCCCGGATCGGGAAGTACAGGGCGTCGCGGAAGTCCTGCAGCCGTTCTTCGGCCGCGTTGGCGGCGGTCGGCAGGGGAACTTGCCACGACGGCGCGAGTGCGTGCCAGGCACCGATCGCACCGGCGACGGCCGCGACGACCAGGATCCCGCGGTGGAGGGGGCTCAGGCCGGACAGGCGGAGCCGCACGGCGAGGGGGGTCGCCGGCGTCCCGCTCACGCCAGCACCACCGCCACCAGCACCGCGTCCGCCGGCAACACCCCGGCCGTGGCGGTCAGTTCGTCGTGGTGTCGCTTTCCCGTCACCGCCACCACCGACGTGCCGGTTCCGTCGTGCTCGTCCGGGAGCGCGGCCGCCAGCTTGGCTGCGGTCTCCGCGAGTTCCGGCGCCACCGGCACCACGCGCACCGGCCGCCCGGCCGCGCGGCCCAGCACCGCGAGCCGGTCCGCGGCCGCCGGGTCGTCGGCGCGCAGGACCGCCACCGGACGGTGGATGCCCGCCGCGGCCAGGGAACGGCGCACCGGGCCCGATCCGCCGCGCGGCCGCGACGCCGTAGTCCGGCGGATCGCGGCCGTCGCGAGACCCGCGGCGATCGCCGCCACCAGGGCCAGTCCGGTCACCAGCGGTGCGTCCGGCGCCACCGGGACGACGTCGGGGCGGGGGTCCAGCGCCCGTAGCCGGCCGGCCGGGGCCAGCAGGTTCGCGTCGATCATCGCCTTTCCCAGCGCCGACGCCGTCGCGCCCGCCTGCTCCGCCGTTGCCGCCCGCACCGACAGGCGCGCCAGCCCGGAAGCCGGCACGAGCTCCACCGAGACGTGCGTGCCGAGCTCTTCGGGCGCGTAGCCGGAAACCGGGGCCGCCGCCTGCAACACGGACGGACTGCGGGCGAGCTCGACCAGCGCGGGCAACGCCAGGGACACGACTTCGCCGTACTGCGCGGCCGAGCTGTCCGCCTGTGCGGCCGGCTCGGCCAGCAGGCTCACCCGCCCCTGGTACGCCTCGCCACGCAGCAGGCCGGCGGTCAGCACGAGCAGGCCCACCACGAGCCCGGCCGCGATGCTCACCGCCGCGGTGCGGGGAATCCTGGACAGAAGGTCGTTCACCGGCCACCTCCGAGCGCGGTCCGCAGCAGTTCGTCGTAGGCCTTCATCACCGTGTGCGGGTCGTACTCCCGCTCGATGGTGCGCAGCCCCTCGGCCGCCGCGGACTGCCGGGCGGCCGGGTCGGACAGCAGTGCGGCGAGCGCCTCCGCGATGGCCGCGGGATCACCGGGCGGCACCACGAGCCCGCCGCCGCCGGACAGCACGGCACGGACTCCGCCGACGTCGGTCGCGACGACCGGCCGCCCGGCCGCCATCGACTCGAGCACGGCCAGGGGCAGGCCTTCCCAGTCACTGGTCAGCACCGTCACGTCGGCCGCGGCGAGCAGGTCCGGCACGTCCTTGCGGGTACCGAGGAACCGCACTCGCCCGTTCAGGTGCTCGGCGCGACGCTCGAGCCCGGCACGGAGGCTCCCGTCGCCCGCCAGCCACAGCACCGCGTCGCCGTCGAGGCGGGACCAGGCGTCGAGGAGCACGTCATGGCGCTTCTGCGGCTCCAGCCGGGCGAGGCAGAGCGCGACCGGCGTGCCGTCGGCGAGACCGAGCGATGCCCGCACCTCGGCCCGGCCGAACAGCGGGCGCTGCGCGAAGACGGCGTTGCGGATCACGTCGGGCCGGTCCAGGCCCGCTTCGGCCAGCCGGTCCGCCGCCGCCGCGGAGACGGCGACGACGCGGTCGGACGTGCGGCGCAGGATGCGCGCGGCGGTCGGGAACTCGTGGTCGGCGACGCCGTGGAAGACCGTCACCACCGGTCGCCGGCGACCGGCGACGAGGGCCAGCCGGGCCACCAGGCTCGCGCCGACGTTGTGCGCCACCACGACGTCCGGAGCGAACCGCGACACCGACCGGCGCACGCCCCGCGCCGCCCGCAGCACCCCGGCCTTGCTGCGGCGGGCGAGCGGAACGGGATACGTCGTCACGCCGTCGGCGGCGAGCGCGTCGGCCCGGAAGCCGCCGCCGCTCGCGACGGCGGACACCCAGCCGTACTCCTCGCCGCGGGTGGCCATGCCGGCGACGAGCGTCTCGGCCCCACCGGCTCCCATCTCACTGATCACGTGCAGGACACGCATCGGCACCAGCCCTTCCCACTCGGCTCCCGGCCGCGACGGCGAGCGCGGACAGCGACCACAACGGCAGGTAGTACTGCTCGGACAGGAACGTCGAAGTCACCAGGACGGCCAGCAGCGACGCCTGGATCGCGACGGCCTCGGCGCGGACCGGCCCGGTGGGCGCGTGCCGCACCGCCCGTTCGCTCGCCACCGCGGCCACGGCGATCACGCCGGTGAACAGCGCGAACCCCGGCAGGCCCAGTTCCGCGGCCACTTCGAGGTACATGTTGTGCGCCACCGGCGTCTGCTCGTCGACCTCGGCGTCGTGCGACTCGGCGGCGTACTCCTCGCGGAACCCGCCGGGACCGACCCCGAGCACCGGGTGGGCGGTCACCATCCGGGCCGCGGCCTGCCACCGCAGCTCGCGTGTGTCTACATTGGACGTGGCGATGAAGCTCTTCTCCCGCACGGCCCGGTCGAGTTCCGGCCCGGCGAACAGCAGCGCCCCCAGGCCCAGCGCGGCGACCGCCGCGGCCGCGGCGCCGAGCACCCGCCACGGCAGCACGCCGCGCAGCAGCAGCCAGCCGACGGCGGCCGCGAGCCCCAGCGCCCCGCCGCGGGAGAACGTCGCCAGCGAGCCCGCCACCAGCACGGCACCGGCGACGGTGCCGACGAGGTTCCGGCGTCGCAAGCCCTGGCAGGCCACGGAAAGCACGGGCACGGCGGCCACGAGGAAGTACGCCAGGTCGTTCGGATCCGGCTGGGGGCCGCTGGCCCGCGCCTCGCCGTCGACGACCAGGCTGTACAGCGCGCCGGCGCCGGCCACGGTGGCGCCGGCGGCCATGGCCAGCAGCAGCCCGCGGATCGGGACCTCGCGGCCGGCGACGTCGGCGAGCACCGCGGTGACCACCAGGAACGGGAGCCACCGGAGGGTGTACCCGGTGGTGAAGACACCGGACGAATGGGCGGCCGCGGTCGTCGCGACGACCACCGCGAGCAGCGCGAGCACCGCGTGCAGCGGCGTCGGCCGGGGGAGCCGCCGCTGCCGGATCCGGACCACGAGCCACGCGGCGATCAGCAGCGCGGGAGCGACCTTGCCGAGCTGCGCGTCGACGGCCGTGAGGTAGCCCTCGACCGGTGCCAGCGCCACGGTGGCGTACGCGAGAACCCGCAGCGTCGCCGCGTGCGTCCGGGGCTCGGCCGGCAGCACGACCGTGAACGTGGTCATCTCCGGCCGTCCAGGCGGGTCACCGGGCGTTCGCGCCGCACGTCGGCCCGGCGGACGTACTCGCCGGTGCCGACGACGTCGAAGTGCGCGCGCAGGGCGTCGAGGACCCACCCCAGCCAGGCCACCTTCCGCCCGCCCGGCGTGGCCATGCCGGGGAAGAACTCCATCCCGGGCGCCTCGGCGCTCCCGAGGACATCGGTGGGGTGCAGCAGCAGCGACGGAGCGACGCCGCGGGCGAGGCAAAGGCGCAGGGCCGTCCGGAAGTACGTGCGGGCCAGCCGCGGGGAAACTTCGTGGAGCCGCAGGAGGTAGGAGCCGTGGATCGGGGTGCGCAGCAGCGGCATGGTCGTCACCGGGAGCTCCACGAGCTCAGTGCCGTCGGTCGTCCGCCAGCGGTGGGCGTGCACCGGTGCCAGCACCCGGGAGAAGCCGCCGAACAGTTCGCCGCGTCCGTCGTCGCCGGTGACCGGTGGTGCGGTGTGGTTGTGGTACGCGCGGGCCAGCGGGCCGATCCAGGTCGGCAGCGTGCTCGCGTCGTAGGCGTAACCCCGTTCGGCCAGCAGCTCGACGAGGTCGCGCGTGACGCTGTAGCCAGGACCGCGGAAGCCGGTGGGCCGCGGAGCGCCGGCCGAGACGATCGCGTCCTCCGTCCGGCTCAGCTCTTCTTCGAGCCGGTCGCGGGAATAGCGGTGGAGCCAGGGTTCGTGACCGAAGGAGTGGTTGGCCACCTCGTGCCCGGCCGCGGCGATGTCGTTGACCGCCTTCGCCCCGTCTTCGCGGACGACGTCGGCGCCGACCGCGAACACCGTCGTCGTCAGCCGCTGTTCGCCGAGGATCTCGAGCAGCCGGGGGACGGCGGAGGGCAGGAAACTGGGGTACCGGCGCCAGCCGGAGTCACCGTGGGTCTTGAGGTACGCCCACAGGTTGTCGAGGTCCACCGACACGCTCGCCAGGGGCCGCCCGCTCATGCGGCTTCCCCCGCGCGTGTTCCGGCTCGGCTCTGGGAGCCGAGGAGCAGGACGCCGGCGACGACGACGGTGAGACCGAGGGCGACCCAGGGCCGGCTCCCGTCGACGACTTCGTCGCCCAGCACGGTGATGCCGGTGACGGAGGACAGCACGATCGTCGTCGCGTCCGCCGTGGCCACGACCGCCGCGGCCGGGCCGCGTTGCAGCGCGACCGCCATCGAAGCCTGGCCGAGCACGGCGGCGGCCAGCATCAACCAGGTCAGCGGGTTCGCCGGCAGGGCAACGAGATCGAGGTGGGCGAGACTGCGGCTCGCCACCGCCACGACGGCGAACGCCACCCCGGACAGCGCCGCGGGCGCCAGGAACGTGCCGGCGCGGCCCGCCGGGATCATGGCCAGTCCCGTCGCGGCCAGCACCGCGGTCAGGACCACGAGCCCGCCCGGTCCGAGGTCGTCGGCGACCGACGGCGCCGCCGACGCGGCCAGCACGATCAGCCCGCTCGCCAGCAGCACCAGCGTCAGGGCTTCCGCGGTCCGGATCCGCCACCCGAGGACCAGCACGCCGAACGCGGTGGCGAGGCCGATCGCCGCCGCCGACGCGGCTTGGACCAGGTACAGCGGCAGCGAGGAGCGCGCGAAGAAGGCGAACGCGAACCCGCCTGCCTGGCCGGCGAAACCCACCAGGTAGAGCGGGTCCGTGGCCAGCCGGACGAGCAGGGTGACGCCTGCGCCGGGCCTGCTCTCGGCCCGGCGAGCCGCCACGCTCTGCGCGACGATCCCCACCGCGTAAAGCACAGCCGATGCCACGAGCATTCCGTAACCCACCACGCACGACTCCTTCGCGTCACGTCGGGTGCTGGGCGTCGAGCGTAGGAGTACGAAACCGCAGCCACTTTCGAAGGATCAGGTCCGCGCTTTTGTGACGCAGCGGAGTGGTGGTGATGCTGAAGCGGCTATTCTAAAGCGTGAAGCATCGGGCTTCGGCACTCGCTGGGCACTGTGCGTAATTGTGTCCGCGTGTTTCCCGCATCAAGCGTTCGAAGATTCTTGCCCGAACCCGGAAAAGCTCCGGTTCCGGCGGTGGCCTGTCTCCGCGTCGCTACCCCGTTCGTGGCACAAAAGCCCGGTCAGGGAGTCGGGCTGGTTACACGATGGTGGTCACGAAGTGGAATGGGGTAGGGGGTGTCAGTAGGTTTCGCTTCTGGGCGGAACACACCTCAATTGCCGCCACAGCAATCGTCGATCCGAGGAGAATTCATGCTGAAGAAGATCGGTTTCGTCGCGGCCACCATGGCTGCCGGCGCGTTCCTGACCGGCGGTATCGCGGCTGCGGGCACGCCCGACGAGGAGCACGGGCACCACCACGGTCACCACGGCTACGACTACAGCGGCCAGGTCGGCCTGGTCAACCTGAACAACACCGACGTCCTGCACAACGTCAACGTGACGCCGGGCATCTGCGGCAACGACGTCAACGTCCTCGGCGTCCAGGTCCCGATCCGCGACTCGCTCAACGGCATCGGCGTCCCGATCCTGTCGCCGGGCGAGCACGAGGCCAGCGGCGAGTCCCCGTACAACTGCGCGGCGGGCGCGGTGACCGACGGCGGCACCAGCCAGGACAACTGAGGCTCCGTGCCCCGGCCGCCCGTTGTGTGTGCGGAAGCCGGCCGCGGGCGCGGAATCCGGCGGTGCGTGTCAGTGTGAAGTGACACCCGGGCTCGAAGCGAGTGGCACACTCCTGTTGCGCGTCAGGGTGCCCACCGCACTGTCCCGCCAGGCCGGCGCGGGTGGGGCCGGCCACCGAACCCCCTGTGTGGGCTGGCCCCACCCGGCGGCAAACCGGGCGCTGCGCGCAAAGCGCACGCTGCGACCGTCACGAGTACCAGGTCGCCGCGCTGCTACCTGTCCGCTTGGCCCGGACAGGTGCGCAGCCGCGGCGACCTTTGCCTGTCTCACCATTCGCACAAGCGTTCACGCCGAAAGCACTCGGATTCGCGTGAAGCAGAGACAGCGGGGTCGATAAACTGATGTGGCGTGATGCTCCGCCCTCGACGAACCCCCGAGGGAAGCGTCCGTCAGGTGAACCGGCGGGGTCTTCTCACCTCGACCCTCAGCCGGGTGGTGCCCCGACCCCGCCGGATCCCTGATCTCTGCCAGGAGTCATGGGCATTGCTATCCGCCCCATTTTTTGGCGGAATAGAAATGGGGGACAGTGGAGCTGTGTCCGGCCGTGTTCCGCTGAGTGCACTCCACGCCTCGTCTGATCCGGACGGCCACCTGATCAACCTCTACACGCCCGCGACTGGCTATCCCGGACTGCTTCAGTCGTTCAGGAAGTGCTCGAGGGGGAGGGTCGCGGCACCGCGTACCGCGGCCTCGGGGCCGAAGCTGCACAGGTCGATCGATGTGGTGGCGAACGAGTACTTCAGCGAGTGGCGGCGGGCCGCGTCGCGGATGGCGTCGAGATCGCGTGCGCCGAGGAGCGAGCCGGCCCAGCCGCCGAGGATGACGCGGGTGGGGTTGAGCAGGTTGATCAGCCCTCCGATGCTCGCGCCGAGGTAGCCTAGAGTCTCCGCCAGGACGCCGGTTCCCTGATCGTCATCGACGATGGCGGCGAGGGCAGTTTCCTGGTCAGTGTCTCCTGCGATGACGCCGCCCGCTTCGCGGAAACGGTCGAGGATCCCCTCTGCGCCGACGTAGGCGTCAAGACAGCCTTTGCTGCCACACCGGCAGGAGCGCCCGCCGGCGACGAGGACGGTGTGCCCGGACTCTCCCGCGCCCGCCGGGCCGCTGTGGACAGTGGAGCCTCCGGAGATGATGGTGACTTCCACGTCCGTGCCGAGCAGCACCACCACCGCGCTGGGCGTCTCCCGGCCGCTGTCGAACCACAGCTCGGCCCGTCCCACGGTGTTGGCCTGGCTGTCGAAATGCAATGGCAGGTCGGTGCCCGCACGCAGCAGCTCGGTAAGGGAGATCGGGTCCCAGCAGAATCTCTGCGAGCCGACTGTCTTCCCCGGCGTCTGCCGGACAGCGCCGGGCACGCTGATGCCGATTCCGAGGACGGCGTCGGTGGGAACGGCGGTCTTCGTCAGCACGGCGCTCAAGCCGGACAAAATTCGGGAGGCGACCGCTTCCGGATCGTGCCGGCGGGGATCGAGGGGGCGGTCGGCATCGGCGAGCTCGGTCATGGACAGGTCGAAGAGTCCGATCCGGATCCTCGTTTCGCCGACGTCCACACCGACCACGTGACCGCAACCGGGAGCGATGCGCAGCAGTTTCCGCGGTCGGCCGCCGTCGGAACCCAGCGAGCCGGCTTCGATCACGACGCCTTCGCCGACCAGCTCGCGCACCACTTTGCCGACCGAGGCCGCGCTCAGTCCGGTAGCCGCTTCCAGAGCGTGCCGACTGGCCGGGGCGCTGAAGTACAGCGAGCGCAGCAGCAGGGAGCGGTTGTCTCGGCCCAGGGAGCCCGCGGTGCCCGGTCGGCGCTGCGTCATGGTTCGTGTTCTCCCGGTGCCCTTCTTTCACGGCGTGAACAAACGGGGTTCACGGCCTTGACTCTTCTTGGTCACACGAGTTAAATCAAGGCGCGAATTAAGCTGTGTCCTGAGTCACAGAGACCTTCGTGGCTCGTCCGCACACCCCGAGGACTTCAGATGCGAATGAGAACCACTGCGTCAGCGCTCGTCCTGGCGCTGGCCGCCGCTACCACCGCCGCCTGTGGCGGCGGCGACTCCACGTCGGCCGACGGCCCCAAGGAACTCACCTACTGGGCCTCCAACCAGGGCACGAGTCTCGACAACGACAAAGCGGTCCTGCAGCCCGAGCTCGACAAGTTCGAGAAGGCCACCGGCGTCAAGGTGAAGCTCGAGGTCGTTCCGTGGTCGGATCTGCTCAACCGGATCCTGGCCGCGACGACTTCCGGTCAGGGGCCCGACGTCCTCAACATCGGCAACACGTGGTCGGCGTCGCTCCAGGCCACCGGTGCGTTCCTGCCGTTCGACGACGCCGCCCTCGACAAGGTGGGGGGCAAGGCCCGGTTCCTCGGACCGTCGCTGGCCGCGACCGGCGCGAACGGCCAGCCTCCGGTGGGTGTGCCGCTCTACGGCCAGGCCTACGGTCTCTACTACAACAAGAAGCTGTTCAAGGATGCCGGTATCACCGCGCCGCCGGCGACGTGGGAAGAGCTCGTCGCGGACGGCAAGAAGCTGACCGACCCGCAGAAGGGGCAGTGGGGCTTGTCGCTGCAGGCGGGCCAGGTGACCGAGAACAGCCACCACGCCGCCATCCTCGGCGCCCAGCACGGGGCGAACTTCTTCTCCCAGGACGGCAAGCCGCAGCTGGCGTCGGACCCGGCGGTCGCGGCCGTCCAGCAGTACGTCGACCTCATGCAGAAGGACAAGATCGTCAACCCGTCGAACGCGGAGTACGCCGACACCGCGAAGTCCCTCAAGGACCTGGTGGACGGCAAAGCCGCGATGTTCATGAACCAGGCGTCGACCGGTTCGTTCAAGAACATCGGGGCGGACATGGCCAACATCGGAGTCGCGCCGATCCCGCTGCCGGCCAACCCGCCCGCGAACGGCCGGAAGGTCACCAGCTTCGTCGCGGGCATCAACTTGGCGGTGTTCAAGAGCGCCAAGAACCCCGACGCCGCACTGGACTTCGTGAAGTTCATGGTCTCCGCGCCCGAGCAGGCACTGCTGAACAAGACTTACGGCTCGCTGCCCACGGTGCAGGACGCCTACGGTGACCCGGCGTTCCAGACCGAGGACGTCAAGGTGTTCCAGAGCGTCCTGAGCACCACCGCCGAACCGATGCCGCAGGTCACGCAGGAATCGCAGTTCGAGACGCTGATCGGCACGGCCATGAAGACGATGTTCGCCGACGTCGCGGCGGGCCGCACGGTCGAGGCCGGCAAGATCAAGGATCAGCTGGCCCAAGCCGACCAGCAGATCGCGGCCGGGAGCTGACCCGGACATGACGACCGCTGTGCGGGGGGCTCCGGCTGCGAAGGCGGCTGGAGCCCCCCGGCCCGGAAGCCCGCGGCGCAAACGCCGCCGGCCGGCCCTCCCGTACCTCCTGCTGTTGCCCGCGCTGTTGCTGGAACTGCTCATCCACGTCGTCCCGATGCTCGTCGGCGTTGTGATGAGCTTCGTCAAGCTGACCCAGTACTACATCCGCAACTGGTCGGCGGCCCCGGGCGCCGGGCTCGACAACTACAAGTTCGTCCTCGACTTCGACACCGCCACGGGCAAGGCGCTGGCGCACTCGTTCGGGATCACCGTCGAGTACACCGTCCTGTCGGTGGGGCTCTGCTGGCTCTTCGGCACGTCCGCCGCGGTCCTGATGCAGCGCAGCTTTCGCGGGCGGGGCCTGCTGCGGACGTTGTTCCTCGTTCCGTACGCGCTGCCGATGTACGCCGCCGTCATCACCTGGTCGTTCATGTTCCAACGCGACACCGGCCTGGTGAACAGCCTGCTCGGCACCCACTCCTTCTGGCTGATCGGGGACAACAGCTTCTGGTCGCTGCTGATCGTTTCGGTGTGGCGGAACTGGCCGTTCGCGTTCCTCATCGTCATGGCCGGGTTGCAGAACATCCCGGGCGAGCTCTACGAAGCAGCGTCGATCGACGGCGCCGGCTGGTGGACCCAGTTCCGGGCGATCACCCAGCCCATGCTGCGGCCGGTCAACCAGGTGCTGTTGCTCGTGCTGTTCCTGTGGACGTTCAACGACTTCAACACCCCGTACGTCCTGTTCGGGAAGTCCGCCCCACGCGAGGCGTCGCTGATCTCCATCCACATCTACCAGAGTTCGTTCGTCACCTGGAACTTCGGCCTCGGTTCCGCCATGTCGGTGCTGTTGCTGCTGTTCCTGATGGTGGTCAGCGCCGCGTACCTCGCGGTGGCTTCCCGCCGGAGGAGGAGGGCCAGTGTCTGAGCCTCGTTGGGTCCCTTGGGCCCGCCGCTTCGTCCTCGGTTTCCTCGCGCTGTTCACGTTGCTGCCGCTGTACGTGATGCTATCCACGTCGCTCAAGCCCCTCGGCGACGTCCAGGGCGCGTGGCAGTGGATTCCGACGACGTTGACGATCCAGCCGTTCCTCGACATCTGGAAGACCATCCCGCTGGCCAAGTACTTCTTGAACAGCTTGGTCATCTCCGGCGCCGCCACCGTCTGTTCGGTGCTGATCGCGATCTTCGCGGCCTACGCCCTCAACCGGTACAAGTTCCGCGGGCGCAACTTCTTCGCCATGACCGTCCTGTCGACCCAGATGTTCCCCGGCATCCTGTTCCTGCTGCCGCTGTTCCTCATCTTCGTCAGCATCGGCAACACCACCGGCATCGTCCTGTACGGTTCCCGCCTCGGCCTGACCTTGACGTACCTGACCTTCTCGCTGCCGTTCGCGATCTGGATGCTCGCCGGCTACTTCGACTCCATTCCGAAGGAGCTCGACGAAGCCGCGATGGTCGACGGCAACGGGCCGGTGGGCGCGCTCATCCGCGTCGTCATCCCCGCCGCGGTCCCCGGCATCGTCGCGGTGTCGATCTACTCCTTCATGACGGCTTGGGGCGAGGTGCTGTTCGCCTCCGTCATGACCGACTCGGACACCAGGACACTCGCCGTCGGCCTGCAGGAGTACTCCACGCAGGTGCAGGTGTACTGGAACCAGGTCATGGCCGCGAGCCTGATCGTCTCGGTACCGATCGTCGTCGGATTCCTCCTCTTCCAGCGCTACCTGGTTTCCGGGCTCACCGCCGGCGCCGTCAAGTAACCCCCCCGCCCCCGTACTTCCCTAGGTGAGGTCCTGCCTTGAAGCTTTCTCTGCCCGCGGATTTCCTGTGGGGCGCGGCCACGGCCGCGTACCAGGTCGAGGGCGCCGTCGACGTCGACGGCCGCCTGCCGTCCATCTGGGACGACTTCTGCCGGGTGCCCGGCGCCATCGACAACGGCGACACCGGCGACGTCGTGTGCGACCACTACCGGCGCTGGCCCGAAGACCTGGCGATCATGAAGCAACTGGGTCTCGACGCCTACCGCTTCTCCATCGCCTGGCCACGGGTGATCCCCACCGGCCGCGGCGAGGTGAACCCCCGGGGTCTCGACCACTACGACCGCTTCGTCGACGCCCTGTGCGAAGCCGGGATCCGCCCGTTCGTCACCCTGTACCACTGGGACCTGCCTTCGGCGCTGCAGGCCGCGGGCGGCTGGCCCGAGCGGGACACCGCCTACGCCTACGCGGAGTACGCCGCGGTCGTCGCCGCCCGGCTCGGCGACCGGGTGCGGGACTGGAGCACCGTCAACGAACCGCTGTGTGCCGCCTGGCTCGGCTACCTCGAGGGCCGGTTCGCCCCCGGCGTCAAGGACCTGACGCAGGCTGTGCATGCTTCGCACCACCTGCTGCTCGCCCACGGGCTCGGGGTGCAAGCCATCCGCGCGCACGCCGCCCGCCCGGCGAGCATCGGTCTGGTGTGCAACCTGTCGGGCATCGAAGCCGCCTCGGATCGCGACGAGGACGTCGCCGCGGCGAAGCGGATGGACGGGCACGTCAACCGGTGGTGGCTCGACCCGGCCAACGGGCGCGGCTACCCGGCCGACATGCTCGAGGTCTACGGCGTCGAGCCACCGGTGCTCGGCGACGACCTCGACGTGATCGCGGCGCCCACGGACTACCACGGCCTCAACTACTACTTCCGCCAGATCGTCGAGGACGATCCCACCGGCCCCGCGCCTTTCGCCAGGCAGCTGCCGGCGGAGGGCGCGGGTACCACCGCCATGGGCTGGGAAATCCACGGTCATGGACTGGCCGACCTGATCCACCGGCTGCACGACGACTACGGCGCGCAGGCCATTTACATCACCGAGAACGGTGCCGCGTTCGACGACAAGATCGCCGAAGACGGCTCCGTCCAGGACGAGGACCGGATCGCCTACTTCGAGGAGCACCTCACGGCGGTCGCGTCGGCCGCCGAGGCGGGCGCGCCGGTCAAGGGGTACTTCGCCTGGTCCCTGCTCGACAACTTCGAGTGGGACAACGGCCTCGACAAGCGGTTCGGCCTCGTCCGAGTCGACTTCGAGACCCAGCTCCGCACCGTCAAGGCGAGCGGTCACTTCTACGCCGACCTGATCGCCGAGCACCGGAGCCGCCGTTGATGCCCACGGCCAACCCTTCCCGCTGTTGTCGGCCGGCGCCGGTTTCGTCGCCTGGTTGCAGCTCGTCGCCGCTCCGCATCCACCCGGCTTCAACTGGCGCAGCGCGTGCTCTCGGCTCTGGCAGTGAGACGGTGCACCGATAGAGTCCTGCCATGACTCGGCACCGGATCGTGGTCGTCCTGCCCGATGACGTGCTGCCGCTCGACTACGCGATCCCGGTCCACGTCTTCGGCCGGGAGGCCTCCGAGGCCTACGACCTCGTGACGGTGTCCGTCGGTGGCGGTGCGGTGCCCGTGGCCGGGGGGACCACGGTCGTTCCGGACGGCGGGCTGGAGCTGCTGCGCGGGGCGGACACGATCGTCGTGCCGGGCTATGCCGACGCGGTGGATCGCGAGCTGCCGGGCTCGCTGGTACGGGCGCTCGCCGGCGCGCACCGCCGGGGCGTCCGGATGGTCTCCATCTGCTCCGGGGCGTTCGCCTTGGCGCGGGCCGGGGTGCTGGACGGGCTGACCGTGACCACGCACTGGTCGTTGTGCGCGGAGCTGGCTCAGCGGTTCCCCGCGGTCACGGTCGACCAGTCGGTGCTCGTGGCCGGCACCGCGTCGGTCCTCACTTCCGGGGGTGTCACCGCCGGGGTGGATCTGTGCCTGCACCTGCTGAACGTCGACCTGGGGCCGGCTGCCGCGCGGCACGTCTCGCGGCGCATCGTCATGGCGCCCCGGCCGGCCGGCAGCCAGCAGCAATTCGTCGAGAAGGCGGTCGTCCCGCCGGGTGACGACGTCATCGCCCGGGCCCAGCAGTGGATGCTCGTGTCGCTGGACAACACCTTGTCGGTGACGTGGCCACTCGGTTCGCCATGTCGGAGCGGACCTTCCACCGGCGCTTCCGCGAGAAGGTCGGCCTTTCGCCGTTGGCCTGGCTGCGTGTCCAGCGCATCGCCCGAGCCAAAGAACTCCTGGAGACTTCGGAACTCTCCGTGGAGGACATCGCGCGCGGGGCCGGTTTCGGCACGGCGACGAACCTGCGGGTGCAGTTCCGGCGCGCGACGAACGTTTCGCCGCGCGAACACCGGAAAGCGTTCAGGTTCGATCTCGCCTGACCGAGTGGCGGAAAACGTTCGGTAGTCGGCAGTACTGCCACTGTCCGCTCGGTGTCCCTGGGGCAAGACTCGGTGTCTCGCCGACTCAACCTCAGGAGATCGAATCCATGAACCAGCCGACCTTCGTTCTCGTCCACGGCGCTCTGACCGATGCCTCGGTGTGGCGCCGGGTCTCCGTGCGCCTGCAGGACGCGGGTTACCCCGTCATCGCGCCGTCCCTGCCCATGCGTGACTTCGACGGCGACGTCGCCTACGTCAAGCACTTCCTGAGCACCCTCGACGGCCCGCTCGTGGTCGTTGCGCACTCTTACGCCGGGTCGGTGATCTCGGCTCCGGACGCGTTGACCCCGCAAGTCCGGTCACTGGTGTTCGTCACTGCTTTCCAGCCGGACGCGGGGGAAACCGCGGGCGCGTTGAACGAGAAGTTCCCGGGCAGTCTGCTCACCCCGGACAACCTGGTTGTGCGGGCGTACCCCGGAGGTGCGGAGATCTACCTCCGGCCGGACAAGTTCAGCGAGGTCTACGCCGGCGACGCCGGCGTGCGTGACCAGAAGATCCTTGCCGCCGCCCAGAAGCCGTTCAACCCGGTCACCCTGGAAGGCAGCTTCGCGAAGCCCGCCAGCTGGCACACCTTGCCGTCCTGGGCCGTGGTGTCCACTCGGGACAGCTCGATTCCCACCGAGGCCCAACGGTGGATGGCCGAGCGGGCGGGCTCCACGGTCGTGGAGGTCGACTCCTCCCACGCCGTCCCGTTGGTGCACCCGGATGTGGTGGCCGAGGCAATCCTCAGCGCGGCGAACTGAGCACCATGACCGCGATCAGCTCTTGGTTCTCTGAGGGAAGCACATGTGCCAGACGGCGACCTGCGGTCTCGATCGGAACGGAGAGGGAGAACGTGGTGTTCCCCTCTGCGGGCCTCGCCGTGCTGGTCGACGCCCATTCCGCGCCGAACCGGAGGTGTACGACGAAGGTGGTCGACGACGACGGGAGCCGGTTGAACCGGTTTGCCGATCGACCTGCCGGCCGGCTGACTCCGCTGCGGTTCAGCCGTGGTGCGTCCCGGCACGGCGCACCTCCCGGATGAGTGGCGTGCTTCACACGATCGGGTCGTGACGAACTTCCCGCTCGGGTGTCTGTCCGGTGTGGAGGAAATCGAAGTCGGTTCCTCTACTGATCCAAGACATCCGTCCCGTGCGAAGGAGAGACCACGATGACCACTGCTGCCACCAAGGTTCCCGCGCAGACCAGCTCGTCCCAGCCCGCCGCGAAGACCGAGGGCGCCCTGGCGAGCGCCCAGGGCTCGACGTCGATCTCCGACGTCGTGGTGCAGAAGATCACCGGCCTGGCCACCCGCGAAATGCCCGGCGTGCACGCCCTCGGCGGTGGCGCCGCGCGGGCGTTCTCGGCGATCCGGGAGCGGATCCCGGGCGCGACCGCCTCGGCCGGCCAAGGCGTGTCGGTCGAGGTCGGGGAGAAGCAGGCCGCCGT
Source organism: Amycolatopsis sp. NPDC051106 (assembly GCF_040682775.1). Classification (NCBI taxonomy): domain Bacteria; kingdom Bacillati; phylum Actinomycetota; class Actinomycetes; order Pseudonocardiales; family Pseudonocardiaceae; genus Amycolatopsis; species Amycolatopsis sp. NPDC051106. The sequence goes on from NZ_JBFBBQ010000002.1 coordinate 156,976, forward strand.
CGACCTGCAGCTCGTCGTCGAGTACGGCGTCTCCATCGCCGACCTCTCACGTTCGGTGCGCCGCAACGTGATCACCGCGGTCGAGCAGATGACCGGCCTCGAGGTCGTCGAGGTGAACATCCACGTCGGCGACCTGCACCTGCCCTCCGACGACGAGGGCGAGACCACCGACACCGGCCGGGTGCAGTGACACCCGAGCCCGACGCCGCCCGGATCGCCGCCGCCGTGCTGGCCGTGCCCGGCGTGGCCGGCCTGCACGGCGGCCGGTTCGGGGAGATCGCCACCCTCGACCCGCCACGGCGGGTCGAAGGAGTCCGGGTCCGCGAGGAGGACGTCACCATCGCGGTCACCGCGCACTTTCCGGTGGTGGCCGCCGAGCTCGCCGCGGCCGTGCGGGCCGCGGCGAGCGTCACCGGGCGGGCCGTCCATGTCATTTTGGCGGACCTCGTCGAACAGTCCACTGTGGAGCAGCAAGCGAAGGAGAAGGTCTCGTGAATTCCACCCAGCTCGGCCTGCTGACCGGCCTCGTGCTCGGCCTGGCCGTCGCCTTCGGCGGGTTCGGGGCGTTCGCCGCCGTCGCCGTCCTCGGCGCGATCGGCTTCCTCGCAGGCCGCGTCCTCGACGGCAAGCTCGACCTGTCCCAGCTGTCCGGGCGCGACCGGGGCTGAGCACCGTGACCGCCACCCTCGAACGCGGCACACTCACCATCGCCGAACAGGCCGTGCAACGCCTGGCCGCCCACGCGGTGCTGGAAATCGACGATGTCGGCGGCGCCGCGGGCCGGGTCCTCGGCGTCAGCCTCGGCGCCGAAGCCCCGGACCGGTCCGCCAAGGTCACCGCCCACGTCACCGGCGGCGAGGTGGCACTGGACGTGCGCCTCTCGATCACCTACCCGGCCTCGGTCACCCGGACGACCGAGCGGGCCCGCGAGCACCTCGAGCGCCGCGTCGAGGAGCTGACCGGGCTCACCGTCACCCGCGTCGACATCACCGTCACCGCCCTGCACAGCACCGTCGCCGGCTCTCGGAGGGTCGAATGAAACGCCGTCCCCGCCGCAGCGTCCCAGCCCTGCTGAGCGCGCTCGTGCTGCTGGCCGCGTGTGTGCTCATCGCCGTGAGCGCCATCCAGCTGATCCTCGGCGAACGTCCCTGGATCAGCTACGACACCGTCGCCGCCACCCTGCACGACCTGCGCTGGAACGACCTCGCGACCGCTTTCGCCGGAAGCGTTCTCGCGCTGGCCGGCTTGGTGCTGGTGCTCGCCGCGATCCTGCCCGGGACGGCCACCGTGCTGCCCCTGGCCGGGCAGTTCGACTCCGGCGTCGCCCGCGGCGGCTACCGCACGACGCTGCAAGCCGCCGCCGCAGGTGTCGACGGCGTCTCCGCGGCCCGGGTGAAGCTCGGCCGACGGCGGATCAAGGTCCGCGTCGACACCGCCCGCACCCGTCCCGACGGCCTGGCCGAGGCCGTCCGCACGGCGGTCGCCGGCCGGCTGGACCGGATCGGCCCGGCCACCCGGCCCGCGGTCACGGTGCGGGTCCGCGCCCCGAGGAGGACGACATGACCGGCCTCAACCGACCGGCGCGGCTCAACCGCACGGTCTTGGCCCTGCTCGGACTGCTCCTGCTGGCCGCCGGCGGGTTCGCGGTGGCGACGCACTTCGGGCGCCTGGACGTCCTCGACCCGGCGACCACGCTGGTGCCCGGCACCGCGGTGCCGCCGGCGTGGGCCTGGTACGTCACCGCCGCGGTCGCGGTGCTGCTCGGGTTGCTGGCGCTGCGCTGGATCCTCGCCCAGTTGACCCGCCGGCCACCCACCCGGACCTGGCGCTTCGACACCGACCCGGACCGTGGCCGCACCGAACTGGCCGCCGACACCGCCGTCGTCCCGTTCACCGAAGAACTGCGTGCTCACCCCGGTGTGCACCAGGCGCGCGCGACGCTGGCGGGAACCCGCGAGGCCCCGACGCTGGCCTTGGTCGTCACCCTGGCCCACGACGCTGACCCGCAGGAGCTCCGGGAACACCTGGCGGCGGAGACGCTTCCCCGGCTGCACCAGGCGCTTGACCTGGAAGCTCTCCCGGTGAGCGTGGAGTTCCGCTTCACCTCAACCACCGGGCGCAGCCTCGGCTGACCTGCGCGTGCAATCCCGAAAACGATGCGAGATCGCCCGGCCATCCGTGAAGTCCGACTGCGGCCGCTGCCACGAGGCGGCCTGCGTAGGGGAGGAATTCCGCCTTGTGCGTAGCCCTGTCCACATCGGCCGTCCAGTCGGTCTTGCCCCCGTTGCACACCAGGCGAAGGTCGAGCGCCTTTCGCCCGTTGCCGCCTCTCAGCTCGGGCGGCGGGTCCGTTCGCCATGTCCTGCATGAAGCGGCGAAGGTATCGCTTCAGGAACCAGCGCATGCCGAATCGCGCCGAGTACGTGCCATGCCAATGGATCCGGGTTCCTCCGCCAGACAGTTTCCGGCTCGAGCGCGGTGATCCGTTCCCTCGTGACGAGTTTCCCGGTCCGGAACGCCCGCACCGCGCCGACGGCGTCCCGGCCGTCGGAGAAAAGGCCCGTCGACTGCGTCGCCTCCAAGGCGTCGATAGGACTGCTGGCTCATGCAGGATTGGCGACCAGGTGAACCCGCAAGGGACGCCCGAGGGGCGCGCTCGTGAGGTTGCTGTCTGTGCCCCCGGTGAGATTCGAACTCACACTGGACGGGTTTTGAACCTTAGCGGGGTGGGTTGTCCAGGGGTCCGTAAGAGGCTCCTACGGCTAGTTCGATCTTGGAGAAAGCTGACCTGACCAGGGTAAACGCGGAAGCGGCACCTAGCGGCGGTGCCCGTCGCTCTCACTCGCTGACCGCCGCGCCGTTCGGGGACGGTTCGGGGACGACCGTCCCTTGGGGACAGTTGGTGTGATGCAGCTCACAAATAGCCGTAAAGCTCTAGAAAACGGTGTTTTTGTTCGTTCACGGCCTTTGGGCATGAAGCGACGTGTAGCGAGCATTAGTCGCAGGTTGCCGGACTAGCCGCCGGTCGAGTATTCTCGATCGAACAACCGAATAGTGAACGGTATAACCGGCGCATTAGAGTGCTGGTAGACCGTTCAAAACATGAAGGCTACAAGCCAAGCAATGCGGGCTTGTAGCTTTTCTTTTGGCCCGCTCTCGCTTGGCGCTACAGGGAGAGAAGGATGGCCACTAATCGACGTGAGCGCAAGCTCAGTACGGAAGAAGCCGCGCGGTACACGGGCTTCACAACCGCACAGGTCCACCGCGCCGCCAAAAGTGCGAAGCTGACCTACTACGCGGCGGGTCCATTCGGACCGAACTACTTCACGAAGTCCGATCTCGACGAATGGCTGGACGGAATGTGCGTGCCCGCCGTCGACCCGGACGGTGAGTACGACGACGAGACCGCCGACGTGCGCGAAGCCGCGCGAGCCTGACCCGCCACAACATACCCCAAGGAGAAAACAAATGCCTCGTGGCTATTCCACTCGCGGTGACATCGTCGAGCAGACGATCGATGGTCGACCGTTGGACGAAGTCTGGAATGAATTTTCCCAGACGCTCGACCTTCTGAACCAGAGTCGGAGCGCGTTCACCGCGCTGCTCTGCTACCCCACCACTGCCAGCGCCGAAGCGATTCCGCAGACCACCAGCCGCGACGACTTCGAAGAGGCGTCGGAGTTCGGTATTCCGAAGTCGCTGCGCACCAATCCCGACGTCCTGATCATGGGCTTCGACTTCCGGGACTACGACTCGCGTTCCGCCTACACGTGGAAATTCCTTCGTGATGCGCCCGCCAGCCAGGTGCAGGCGACGCACAATCTTCAGCTGGAGGCGGACAACCGTCTCACGACTGGCATGGTTCTCCGTCGCCTCCTGGACAACACGCACTGGGAGAACGAAGAGAACAACACGGTGTACGGCCTGTACTCGGGCGACGGCATCGTGCCGCCGGAGTTCGGCGGGCGCACCTTCGACGGCAACCACACGCACTACCTGACGACCCAGGGTGCGCTGGAGGCTGTCGACCTCGAAGACACCATCGCGAAGGTCACGGAGCACGGCTACGGGACCGCGCAGGGCACGCGAATCCTCGTCTTCGCACACCCGGACCAGATGCGCGCCATCCGCCGGTTCCGCGCGAACCAGACGGCCGCCGATGGCGGCGTGAGCTCGTTCGACTTCATCCCGTCTTCCAATGCGCCCGCGTACCTCACCAACGAACAGATCGTGGGCGAGCGCGCCCCGGGCGAGTACCTGAACCTGCCCATCGCGGGCAGCTACGGCCCGGCATGGGTCATCGAGATGCCTTCTCTGCCAACGGGCTACGTGCCGGTGGTGGCGACCGGCGGTGTCAACTCCCAGTTCAACGCGGTCGGCTTCCGCGAACACAAGACGCCCACGTACCGGGGACTTCGCCTGATTCCGGGGCCGCGTGAGGGTTACCCGCTCGTGGACTCGTTCTACTCGCGGTCGTTCGGTGTCGGCATCGCGCATCGCGGTGCGGCGGCTGTGATTCAGGTGACCAACTCCGCCAACTACACCCGGCCTGCGCTCTGACACAAGAAAGGGGCCGCCCCGCGCGTCCGGCTGTTTACGCGCAGTGGGGCGGCCCCTTCTCGGAGGTGCCGAGACCGAACCAGGTACGACACGAAAGATTCTACGCCATGCAAAATGATAGTGCTGATCCGCGAGTCGACCAATACGAAGCGGCAGAGAATGAAGCCAAGAGGTTAGCCCGACTGATCGCGAGCAAGACGCCGGCCACGGTCTTGATCGACCCAAAGACCGCTACCACGGAAACCATTGCCCACTTCGCGTACACACTCGCGGAAGACCTTCGAGTTGGACGGTTGCGGGCGTGTCGCCATGTACGTCAAGGGTTTCAACCCACTTGGGTGTTCGCGGCGGAGCCGCGTTACGGCATGTGCCCGTCCTGTTCGGACACGAGAGGCGTGCGACTGGCCGAGCGAGCGCACCGGCAAATGCGTTACGACTGCGACTTTTGTGGCGTGCACAGCAATGTCTATCAGTTGCGTCCCGTCGTCATGCCCATCAGCAAGTTCATAGTGCGCGGCTTCGCCTGCACGCGCTGCCTGGAGCTTTGAGGGAGGTGAACTCATGGATACCATCCAGTACCGACGCATAATTTTTCGTCTACACCAGGACTGCTCGAACTCTTCCTATCTCTCCAGAAAAGATGTGCCGCCAGGGTGGCGCATCATCGCCGCCGAAGGCATGGACTGCCCTTACTGCTACCCGTTGGCACTGCTCGTGATCTATGAAAACGACCTCAATCCGTTGCTGGGGCGGACGCAAAGGGCGGTGGCCGCGTGACGTATCGAGAGCACGCACCCGCCTATCTCGCGGCGGGCTGGGAGCCGATCCCGCTCCCTGCCAAGAAGAAAGACCCGCCTCCGCCGGGCTTCGGAGGAGAGAAAGCCAAGCGTGTCACCGAAAAGCATGTCAGCGCCTGGTGTTCGTCGAAGGGCTCCGGCAACATCGCGCTTGCGTTGCGTTCTGGTGTGATCGGAGTTGACGTCGACTGCTATGACGGCAAGCCGGGTGCGGAAACCCTCGCTGCGCATGAAGAGCGCTGGGGCAAGCTGCCGCCGACGTGGACAGCGACGTCCCGAAAGGATGGCTCCGGTATCCGGCTGTTCCGCTGCCCGCCTGACTTGCGCGGTCCGGGCGTGCTGCCCGGCGGGGGCGTCGAGCTGATCCAGCGGCACCACCGCTACGTCGTCGTCTCGCCGTCCGTGCACCCCGAGGGCAGGCAGTACCGGTGGATCTCGCCGGACGGCCGCCGGACCGACGACATGCCCACGCCTGCGGAGCTGCCGAAGCTGCCGCGCCGATGGGTCCGGGGGTTGCGGGTTCTGGGCGTCCCGGCCGCCGACAAGGCCGACCCCTCGAAGGGGCACAGGCTGCTGGAGGAGCTGCCAGGCGGGACCCCGGATGCCGCCGTGTCGGCACGGCTGGCACGCGCGGTGTCGGAGCTGGGCGACGGCTCGCGCCACGACACCACCCGTGACCACGTCGGCGTGCTCGTGCGCCTGGGCGCTGGTGGAGCTGCTGGAGTTCCGGCGGCCGTGGCTGCGCTCCGTGACGTCTTCGTCGCGCGAGTCCAGCGCCCCCGGGCAGGCGCGGAGTTCGATCGAATGGTCAAGGGTGCCGCGCGTATCGCGGCGGCCGACGCGTGGCCGCTTGCGGACGGGCAGCAGTGGGGCAAAACGCTGGCTGGATGGGCCGTAGGCGAGATGGGGGACGAGGAGAGAGGCGACGACCGAGCCGACGTGCTCCAGCGCCGCACAGACCACTACAAGCTGAACCTCCAGGCCCACCAGCGAGCCCGTGCGGAGCTGGCAGCGGCGGAGTGGAGCCCGCCGGTCTCTCTCGGGTCGCTCGCCGACCAATTCGCCGTCGAAGACGAGCCCGTCGCGCACTTCGTCGAAGACCTGGCGCACGTGGACTCGAACGTGCTGCTGATCGCGCAGTGGAAGGCGGGCAAGACCACCCTCGGCTTCAACCTAGCCAAGGCATCCGTGGACGGCGTGAAGTTCCTCGACCGGTACGCGGTGCACCTTCCGGACGGACCGGATGCCCTGAGGCCGGCCACGGTCGCCTACTTCAATTTCGAGGTAAGCCAACGCATGGCCAAGAAATGGTTGAGGGACATGGAGATTGAGCACCCGGAGCACATCCACGTCGAACACCTCCAGGGCGTGCCCTTGCCGCTGACGAGCCGGACGGTGGAGGAGTGGACGGTGGAGTATCTGCGCTCCCGCAACGTGTCCGTGTGGATGCTGGACCCGCTCGGCGCGGCCTACGAAGGCGAGGAGAACTCCAACACGGAGATGCGTGAGTGGCTGAAAACCGTTGACCGCATCAAGAAGCGCGCCGGGGTGTCGGTGGCTGTGGTGATGGTGCACACGGGTGCGACACATGAGGAGGGGTTCCGCGCACGCGGCGCAACGCGACAGATGGACTGGCTGGATGTGCAGTGGGCATACCGGCACGGGGGCGATGGTGTCGAGATTCCCCCGGACAGCAAGAGGTATCTCCGCGCGTTCGGCCGCGAGATCGACACGCATGGCGAGATCAGCCTGGACTTCGACCCGTTGCGCCGATGGATGCACGTGGACCACGAAGGCTTGACACGCCACGAAAGCAAGACCGCTGGAGTGGCCCGCAAGGCATGGCACGTGATGTTCGAGCACGACCGCAAGGAGCCGGGTGGCTACCTCAATGCGGGCGACTTGAAGGCGCGGATGGGCATGGAGACGAAGGGCCGCGCCGGGCAGAGCGTCGCGGCAGGCATTGAGCACGCGGTGCGGGAGGGATGGATTCGGCGGGACATGGAGGGACGCACGAAGCGGCACTACTTGGGCGAGGAGAACCCGGACACGAGACGGCTCTCGCTCGAATAAGTTCCGTTAGGTTCCGCATGGTTCCGCGATATTCGGAACCTATCCCGAAAATAGGTTCCCTACCCGAAGGGGAGGAACCTTTTCGGAAGGTTCGCCGGACATGGGTCGGGTTCCGGGGGAACCGGAACCTATTGCAGACATTCGACGACACCAAGGAGTTGTGACATGAGTGAGAGTGAGTTTGTCGACCCGAGGTTTGGTCGGCGGGGTGATGGCCGGCATCAGGATGCTGACGACGGAGTTGGCGACGATGTGTTGGCCCTGCTCGGAAAGCCTGCCAAGCGGACATGTAGTGCCAGGCGCACCAACGGTAACCCTTGCAAGAACGCACCGATCAACGGGGCCAACGTCTGCCGGATGCATGGCGGTAGTGCACCGCAGGTCAAGGCGAAGGCGAAAGCACGGCTGGAGATGGCGGCTGACCGGATGGCGAAGGAGCTGCTGAGGATGGCGGGGGCGGACGACATGCCTCCGGCTACGAAGCTGGCAGCGATCCGGGACGCGCTCGACCGGGCAGGGCTGAATGCTGGCGTGTCGGTCGAAGTCGAGTTGAAGCCGTTCGAGAGCATCCTTCAGAAGATCGCGGCTGGACCGCGTCCAGGCTCAGTGTCCGAAGAGGACGTCATTGACGCGGAGATCGTCGAAGACGACGGCCGCCACTACTGCCGGGGGTGCGCCCGACCGTTCCCGGACGAGCTGCCGCCGGGGCTGGACGCGTACCCGGACTTCTGCCGGGACTGCCGCGAGTCTGGCGTGACGACGTCGGCACCCCGGGCGCTGGCACCCGGCGCGCTCAAGGTCGGGCGCATGGAGGACCACCGCGCCCGGTACGGCACGGGACGTGAGTGGACGACCCACCGTAAGGGTGGCTAGCTGGCCAGCTCCCAGGCGAACGGGGCGGGTCCGGTCTCCTCGGGTGGATCGGCCCGTCCCCATCGGCTACGGCCGAAACAGTGGGTGACTGTCCACAGTGGACGCTCTGGCGTACGGTCGCGGGTCGCGGCAGATATCTCAATAGCTGCCGCACCCCTGGTCGAGGCTTGAAGGAGCAAACATGAAGCGCACGCGGCTACGGCTCGTGGCGTACATCCGGGTGTCCACTGCCCGGCAGGCGGAGCGGTACGGCCCGGCGACCCAGCGCGCCGACATTCGGGCGTGGGCGACGAAGCACGGGCACACGATCACGAAGTGGGTCACGGAATCCAGTACCGGCACAGTTTTTGAGCGTGATGGCTTGGGAGAAGTGTTGGCACTGCTGAAGAACGGCAAGGCGCATGGCATGGTGGTCGGCCGGTTGGACCGGCTGGCGCGTGATCTGATCGTGCAAGAGACCATCGCTGCGAAGGTCTGGCTACTGGGCGGCGAGCTCATGTCAGCGGCCGAAGGCGAGGCCAACCTACGCGACGACCCCAACGACCCGTCCCGCAAGCTCATCCGGCAGGTGCTGGGCGCGGTGTCCGAGTACAACGCGGCGATGGTGCGGCTGATGCTGCGCAACGGGCGCAAGGCGAAGGCACGCGCTGGCGGGTACTCCTACGGCGCTCCGCCGTACGGCTGGCGAGCGGTGAACAAGACACTTCTTAAGCACCCCAAGGAACAGGCGACGCTACGGCGAGCGGCCGAACTCCGCGCTGGTGGGTCGTCGCTTCGCGCTATCGCGGACATGCTCGCGGCCGAAGGCATGAAGCCCCGACGCGGGAACCGTTGGGACAGCTCAACTCTCAACCGGGCGCTGACCCGGTTCCTCGCGGAGGCATGACAGGCATGGCAACGATTCGCAACGTAGAGACCAAGCAACGCAAGAACGGCAAGCCGGTCGTTCACTACGAGGTGTGCTGGACCGAACCGGCAGTAGACGACCAGGGCCGCCCGATCCCTGCCAACCCCGAGAAGCCCAACGGGCGCAAGAAGGTGCGGCACCGCTCCGAGACCTACCACACCTTCGACGCGGCCAAGGATCGCAAGGCGGAGATTGAGGGACTGCGCAACCGGGACCACGAAGTCGTGGCGCGGTCGGCGGGAGATCGGCTGTTCGGCGAGTTCGCTGCTGCCTGGGTGGCGGAGCTACGGGAGGCACAGCAGGCGGGCAGCTTGAAGCGGCGGACGGTTGACGAGTATGAGAAGTTGTTGAACCGCTACGCACTGCCGGAGTTCGGTACCCGGGCCGTCGGCTCCATCTCCCGCACGCAGGCCAAGGAGTTCCGCTCAGGCCTAGTCAACCGAGGGCTGTCCCGAAGCTCAGTCAACAACGCCTTCGACCCGTTCCGGTGGGTGTTGGACATGGCGGTAGACGAGAAGGCCATCGGAGAGAACCCGGCCATCAGATCTCAGCGTACGAAGCGCAAGGAGCGCATTCGGAAGCCGCTGCCGCGCGGGCAGGTCCTCGCCCCGGAGCAGGTGTTCGCCGTCTCCGCCACGATCTCCGAGACCTACCCGGTGTATGGCTTGATGGTGGAGTTCGTGGCCTACACGGGGCCGCGCGCTGGCGAGCTTGCGGGGCTGGATGTCGGGGACGTCGCGATCACCGCACACCCGGACGGCACGTACTCCGGCAACGTCGACATTCATGAGCAACGCCACAAGGTCAACGGGGAGTGGGAAAGCGACGACCCGAAGTCGGACAACTCGACGCGCATCGTCCCGATGCCGGACTGGTTGGCGGAGAAGATGTTCTTCTACCTCAACAACACCCATCCACACGGCGACGACCCAGCCGCCCCGCTGTTCCCCAACCGCAAGGTCGGCGGCGCACGCCTACGAGGACGCGGCGGCAAGACGAAGGTTGTTGACCTGTCGGTGAATCTCGACTGGTCCCAGCCGATCAACCCTGGCACCTTCTACGAGACCATCCTCAAGAAAGCGTTCCGTGCCAACGGAATCGCGGTCACTGACACGAAGGCCAGCCCGCCGATCAAGGGCGTCCGGTTCCACGACCTTCGCCACACGTTCGCGACCACGGCGCTGATGGCCGGCGTGGGGTACCAGCGCGTGAGCGAATGGTTGGGGCACAGCACATACGTGGTCACGCTCACGATCTACGCGCACTGGATCCCGAAGGATGAGCGGAGCGAGATCAACAAGCTGGCGGCCCCGGCTCCGGCCGCTCCGGCACCCGCACCGGAGGCGGCAAGCAACGTCGTCGCGTTCCGGCCGCGCCGGAAGCTCGCCTAGTTGCCGCTCTCCCACGACGAAGCGCCCGACCCCACCGAGTTTAGATCGGGGTCGGGCGTTCTCGCGTCTACGGCCCATCTAGCTACCTCTATCATGGCGTTATGGATCCTGCCACGATCAACCAGCTCATCTCTGCGGGCGCTGGCGTAACTGGTGCCGTTATCGGTGCGTCGGCCACGCTGTTGGTCGGACGTGGACAGAGGAAGCACCAGGAGCGGACGGAGCGCGAACGTCTGATCCGCGTTCGGCAAGAGGAAGCCGCTCAGCGCGTAGGCGAGGCGTTTGCACTTCTGACGAAGGACGAGACTCGTGCGATCCAGAACAGATTCCAGACAGGCGTCTCCGATGAGGAGCAAGCAGAGCGCGCAGTCGTGCAAGACCGCGTGGATGCGGCCAGCGCGGAGATCAAGGCGCTAGCGCTCTTCTTGCCGGACGAGATTCAGGACCGCATCGCGGACGACTTGGAGCTGGTCGAGATGGCTGACGAGTTCGGAGTCAATCGATGGGGGACAGACTATCACTACCACTCGTTCCGTACCATCCTGCCGAATGTGCGCCGCGACGTCCAGAAGGTGCTGGCGGCTTTCCTTCGCCGGGAAGCGATTCCTGAGCGGAGTCGCTTGATTCGCGAGTATGAGCACGCGCTTGCGAAACGAAACAAGGATCGTGACGAGGAGTTCGCGGAGGAGATCCACGAAGTCGACCAAGATCGAGTGAAGTGGTTGGAGCAGAACCCGGACTTCAAGCCCTGACATGGAACCGGCCCGGAAACTTCAACCGATCGGGGGTCGGCGGAAGGTTCCGGGCCGGACGGCACAGCGCCAGGAAGCGTTGTACCGGGCTAGTTTGGCCGAAGCGGCCGGATACTGACTGGGGTGCGGCCGTCGAGCGGGATGCGGCAAGCCGGAGGTGCTGGGATGAGGTTTCGGGGCTCCGCAGGCGATCCGGGGCGCGGCAGGGACAGCACGGCCCGCAGGACCCACACGGCCGACTTGTCGTCGCCGTACACCCACGTCACGTGCTCCGGCGCGAGCACGTCCGTCCGGTAGTCCGCCGGGGTGCGGTAGGCGACGGCGGACTGTTCGCCTCGGATGATCACGACGTCAGCGCAGTCCTGCCACGCGAAGTGCGCCGCCATCCACTCCGGCCGCCGACTGTCCCAACCGCCAAGGTGCAAGATCCAGCGCTCGTGCCGGAGCTTTTCCAGCCAGTAGTCGACTTCGCCCTTCATCGCTCTGCGCTCGCAAGTTCGATCACGCAGAGCAGTCAATCGTCAACCCGCTGTGGCAGCGTTAGCAGAGTGCTAACCCTCTGGCCCTAGTTGCTGGGCGCCATCCCGAACCGGTGCCGCAGGCTCCCCAGCTCCCATGCCTTGCGCCGTGCCCTGCCCTCCAGCGTCTCCAGCAAGGCGCGCGCTACGGGGTCGTGGCGGATGCGTTGCGGCGCGATCCGGTCCGCTGTGTCGAGATGCCGGAGGGCAGCGTTGTCCCGGTCGCCTTCGGCCTGCGCGTAGGCCCGGGCGAAGTCGAAGTGGAGAGCGGCCCGGCGGTCGGCGGTGTCCAATCCTTCGAGGTGGCCGGGAACCTGTTCGAGGTCTTCGGCTGCCTGCGGTCCACGCTCCAATTCGACGGCAACCGAGAGGGACCAGGCTCGCACATTGGCGGGACCAAAGCTGAACCAAAGCTCGTTCTGTTCGCCGGTTCGGTCGGCCAATTCGCTAGCCATTTCGAGGTGGCTTTCGGCTTCGTCGGGCCGTTGATCCTTCGCAGCCATCTGGGCGGAGGAGAGGTGCAGCATTCCAGCCGCCTGGGCGCTGGCTGTGTCCGGGGCGGATGGGTCGGCGTGCGCTTCGATCCCATCGAGCCCGTCCGCTGCTACCTGCTGGGCACGGCGGCGTGCGCCGAGTCGGCTTAGGGCGCTGGTGCTCGTCATAGCCGCAAACGCGCGGAGAGCTGGATCTTCGGTCCGGCTGGCCGCATCTTCCGCGCGGCGAGCCGCGAGCACGGCCAAGTCAAGGTTCCCCAGATTCCGGGCGACGCCCGACGCGACGAAACACGCTTCCACGAGAGCGGCCAGCGCCTTCCGGCGCGTATCAGCGTCGCCCGTTGCGGACGATATATGTAGCTCAATAAGGAGTTCGCCTAGGTCATGGCCGGCCATGGAATAGAGGTTATTGGCCGTGAATTCGTTTGCCTTGGCGGCCAGTGCGGCCAGCTCGCGAACCGGGCGAGCGGGCAAGTCGGGAACGTCGTCAAGCGTCGCGTCATAGAGCGCTACAGAGATAGCGGGCAGCGTGGCCAGCGCGTCGGCACTGTCCCGGTCCGCCGGTAGATAAGGCTGGCCAGTGAGATCCGATACCGAGCAACCGAGAGCGTCGGCAAGGTTCTCCAGCAAGCCCCGACGCTCGAAATGCCGCTTGCCGGTTTCGAGCTGGGAGAGGTACGGCTTGCTGATCCCGGCGAACCCCGCCGCTACGTCCAGCGACAGGCCGCGCCTGCGCCGGATCATCCGAACCCGCTGGCCGATCTCTGACGGCAGCGGAGCGGGCTTCTTCGGTGCCATGTCGGCCGCCTTTCCGCGTGTGGGCGTCGCCACTAACGGTACCTATGCGGCTGGGCACGTGCGGAATGCGGAGGCACTGGCCTGACGGCTGCCGCACCCCCGAATCCACCCGGTTCGGGGGCGGTTCGGGGATTCGATCTTCAAAGGGTCCGACTTGGACCAGCTGGACCGGCTCTGACCAGGCGTTTTGCGAGTGCCCCCGGTGAGATTCGAACTCACACTGGACGGGTTTTGAACGGATCTTGAAACTGCCCTTTGACCTGCGTGAGAGACCTGCGAGGCCCCTACTTGGGGGTGTATTGGGGGCTGGCGGCTTGGAGCAGGACGCGCTCGACCCCGACCTTGCGACACGCCACAGCACTCCGGCTGTGGCCCTCCCGCCTACGTGGATGCCGGTTCCGCAACCGACTGTCAGAGGCGCTTAGCGTTCTGACAGTCACTCCATAGATCGGCAGAACGCCTCCAGTTGTCGAACTGACCGGATCATCGTGACCGCGGCCGGAAGTTCGCTGTCCAGAAGCTCCATAAAGGAGACGTGGCCCGTGTCCATCCGTAATTGGTGAATTCCGTACGACGGGTGACCAAGTTGGGTCTTTGCATCGCTGATCAATTTGTCGATTCTTTGGACAATGCCCTCGCGGTCGAAATGCATGGACCTTGTGCTCGCAATCTGGTGCCTCAATGCATCGCTTATCCATCTCCGTCCAGCCTCCAGTACTCGTGGTCTGATCCTGGTTTCTAGATCTTCCCAGCGTGAGTAAATAACATCCTGGTACTGCCGTGACTGCTCGGCGGGTGCAAACATTCTGACGGCGACTTGACGACACGCAAGCAAGTCGTTAACTAATAGATCCACCTCGTCGCTGATGTATGAGCGGTACTTTTCATGCGTAATATCGGGACGCGTGCCGTCGTAGTCAAACAGTTCCTGCAGTTTTGGATTCATGGGTAGTTCGGTAAGAGTCTCGAAGCGCTTCATTGAGTATGCGAGCTTACCTCTGAATTCTAGAATGTCGTGCTCGCTGGAATAGGTTAGCAACGACTTGAAACTCTCGGTCAACTCGGACACGGATACTTGTAGGGTTCGTCTCGTGATGCGCCATTGAGCTTTATCGGCCTGTGCGGCAGCTACCTTTTGCAGTAAGCCGACGGCGACCGGTATGCCAACGCAAGCGCCAGTTGCGGTTGTCCAAATGTTGGTAAGGAACGGTCGACTGGACCAGAATCCTTTACTGTCGCCATATAGTCCAGTAATGAGCAGAATCAAGAATGTAACCGGGAGTAGGCCGTATATCGCGACGTACACCCAGATGCCAAATGTTCTTTTATCTTTCGGAGCCATGGGATGCGTCGGTCCTTACCGTTAGTCCTTAGTGAAGTCTAGATGGTCGGCGGCTGACCACTCGGCTAACAGGCTGAGTAAGTGGTGGCGAGGAGGCCTTCGCCGTGCTGCTGGGTGAGCGTCAGGTGGCCGAGCTGAGGGCCGGGATCGGGGCCGGGCGTGCTGGTGAGGCCGCCGAAGTCGAGCGTGCAGGCGTCCACGGTCAGCGTCCCGGCTGGACCGGGTTGGGTGGCCTGGCCGGGCAGCCACAGGCGGTTGACGTAGCCGTTGGGGTCGGTGACCCGGACGGCGAGTGCCCGGATCGCTCCGGGGCAGTCTCCGCCGCCGTGCGCGGCCACCAGCTGCCGTTGCGCGGCCGAGCTGAACACGAAGCACGCGTCGGCCACCGCGTCCGGAGTCGGGCGGGCGATGCGTTCGGCGAGGAAGTTCACCATGCTGGCTGGTGTACGCGGCAGGATGCGCGCCACGGCCTGTTCGTGTGCCTGCGCCTGCTGCTGACGCTCGACCTGGGCCGCCTGGGCCGCGTGCACGGCGAGCACCACCGTGGACGTCACCAGCAGCACCAGGCCGATCGCAGCGGCGGCGAGCACGTGCAACCGGCGACGCTGCCACCAGCCCAACCGCACCCCGGCGACCGCGGCGAACCCGAGTGCGCCGATCCCGGCGAGTAGCCCCCACCACCAGGGGTCGATGTAGCTGAGCAAGCCAGCGTCGACCACCAGTAGAGCCGCGGCGGCCGTGTAGGCCACCCCCAGTCGCCGACGGACCCCCACCAGCGCGAGCAGCACCAGAACGCCCACGCCGATCGCCCACGGCCACCAGGGCCAGCCGGCCAGCCACCCCAGCACCAGCCCGACCACCGCGGTACCGGCCAGCAGTGGCCCCCGGGCCGCCCGCTCGATCGCCGCCCTCCGGGCCCGCCGTGCCTCGTCTCGCTGCATCGCCCGGTGGCCGGCCGCTTCCCACCTGTCGAAGATCGTTCCCTCTCCCATGAGGCCAGGATGCCTCGTGAGCTGCGATGATGCGAGTTACGATCGAACGTATGAGCGAGAGCCCTAGCTGGCTGAGCAAGGCACCGGATATGAGCGAGCCTGACGACCTGCCGGTCCGGTCGCGGCGCGAGCACGTCTGGTGCCTCAATCGCAAGCACCGGCTGGACCTCGCTGGCAGCAACGGCGGCTACCACCACGCGATGCATCTCTCCACGAGGTCGTGCACCCGGTGCTGGTCGCGGCGGCAGCCGCGGTGCACCTGGCTGGTGGTCGACCACCGCTCGCCGATGCCGGCGGAGCTGGCCGACCAGCCGGACGACCGCCGCTCGGAGATCCTGGTGGCCGCCCGCCGGCCAGCTGTGCGGGCCGGGGTCGGCCAGCTGGAGATCCGTCTCCGGGACGCGGTCATCGCCGTCGCCGACGTGCAGCTGTGCGGGGTCGACCGCCGCGGAATCGTCCGTCATGTCCAGGTGGACCCCGCGCACCGCCAGCGCGGGTTCGGCACGCTGCTGCTCGACGCCGCGCTCGCCCGCGGTCCCGGCTACCACTGGTCGACGACAACGTTCGACCAGTCCGAAGACGCGCAGGACTTCTGGGCCTATCAGGACCCTGCCGAAGCCCTGCACCTCGGACAACCGCACTACTGCACCCACATGCGAGAAGCCAACGGCGAAATGGGGTGACCCTCCACAGGCTGGCGGCTCGCTTGAACAGCCCCCGCAACCCCATCGCTAGGGTGGGGTTGAGTCGAACTGCAAAAGGGAGGCGACAACGTGAGTCAAGCGGAGAGTTTGACCGAGACGTCAGCGCGCGAGCTGGCTGACGCTGCCTGCAAGAAGGCGGGTGTCGACGGCTCAAATGCCGAACTCGTCAGGATTGGATCGAACGCCGTATTTCGACTCCCAGGCCATGTCATCCTCCGCATTGGCAGAAGGCGGGATGAATTCGACGAAGCTCGACGACAGGTCGACGTGGCGCATTGGCTTGCGTCTGAAGACTTCCCTGCCAATCGCGCCTTGCGCATTCCGCAGCCGATCGACGCGTCAGGTCACCCCGCGACGTTCTGGGAGTCTGTTTCAGAAGAAGAGAAGTACGCGCCCATTGTGGATGTGGCTAAGATTATTCGTGGTCTACATAAGCTGCGTGCACCCATTGGCCTTGGTCTGCCGACGAAGGAACCCTTTGCGGAGATCGAAAGTCGCCTCGGTGAGTCGCGGAGTCTTACTCAAGATGATGAGGAATACCTGCGTCGGCGTATTAGCGATTTGAAGGCCGACTATGAACGCCTTGAATTTGCGCTGCCGCGAGGGGTGATCCATGGTGATGCGAACGTCGGAAATGTCATTCTCTCCCGAGAGAATACCCCCTGTCTCATTGACTTGGACAGCTTCTGTATTGGCCCACGGGAGTGGGACCTAGTTCAGACTGCGTTGTTCTACGAACGATTCGGATGGCATTCTGTCGACGAATATCGAACTTTTGTCGATGTGTACGGATTCGACATCATGAAGTGGTCCGGCTATGAGACGTTGGCTGGCTACCGTGAGATCGCTATGACTCTCTGGCTTGCGGGAAAGGAGTCCGAAGACGCAGCTCGGGAGGTGCGTAAGCGCGTCTCTGCGATCAAGACAGGTGGAGACCGGCGCGACTGGGCACCTTTTTAGCATCTTGCGGTGCCCACAGTCGCGCCGTGGATACTCTTTCAAAGAAGTCCTCGGATTCTGCGGTCTGGCCGATCCTGGTGAGGCGCGTGCGAAATTCATCTACGTACGCGCCGCATCGGGCGGATTTTAGTGACTCGCCAATGTCGATTGCTTTGAGGGCAACTTCGCAGGCTTGGCCCACGTCTCCATTGTCAAGATGGGAGTCGGCAAGAACCATGGTTGCGAAGAAGTCGCTCCGCACGTAGCCGCTAGCTGTCGGGCCAAGTGACTGCGTCGCATACGTAACTCCATCATTAGGGCGACCGAGATCTCGGTTGCAATGGCCAAGTTCGGCAGCCAATTCCGCCTCATTGAAATACGAGAACCAGTCTGCCGGATCGTTCTCGGGATCGCGCCTCTCGAACTCTTTGACCGCTGCCGCCATTGCCTTATCGCATCCGGCGGAGTCGCCCAATCTGGCGAGGGCTCGGGCTTCCATTGCGTGAAAATGCGCCGCGGCGCTCGCTGATCCCGAAAGCGTCGTCCCCATTAGTGCAGTCCTTGCAAGGTTGGCCGCCTCTTTGTAGCGGCCTAAAAAGGTTGCCTGGTGACTCATTGCGTCCAGGATGCTTGCGCCCAGTAGGCGGTCGTTAGCAGTTTCCGAGATCCTCAGCGCTTGAATGAAATATCGCTGCGCCAGTCCGTGTAGCCCGGCGTCGTATGACATCCAGGCTCCCAATAGAGTCGCTTGCGTTGCCGACTTGAAGAGTTCTGTCCTGATAGCGTTGTTAGCTACGTTTCCTGCTAGTAGCCCCACCAGGTCTGTCCGGAGGAATTCGATCAGGGCGCGCCGCGCGTGACCGCCCCCGTGCTCGCCGTCGAGTGCATCGAACATTTCGGTTGTCTTTTGGATCCCCCGAATATCTGCTTCGCCGACTTTGCGCTTACCTGTGTCGCTTAGTACGTCGTCTCGTGTCGTCACAAGCCACGACAAAGCCGCTTCATTCCATGCGGCGGAATTCGCGGGAGCGTCAAGCAGTGTCGACATGCCGTCGATATCTGCCTGCCATAGTCGCGCGACAGAGTTGACGCTGTCCGAGACTTGGTCTGGATACTCAAGTCCGAGGTCGGCGCGGACTTTCTGCGCCTTGCCGAAGCCAAGTTCTGCAAGGCTGATCCGCCGGCCAAGACGGTGCCCGAGGGCGCTCGCTATCGCCGTCCGGGTTTTGGCGTCACGCGGCACCATTCCGTCGAGCCATCGACGCACGTAAGTGTGGCTGTACGCCCTGCCAGCCTGTCCTCCGACGGCTCGCGCGAAGACCTTGAGGCCCACGGACCCGTCTTCACGGAGGTACCCCGCTTCGAGCATCAAGGCTTCGAGTTGATCGTTGCCCACTAGCTCACCTCCCCCTCCGACTGTGTCCCCACTGTACGAGTGTGCCCCCTAGTGTGCCCTGTTCGCGCAGCTCAGGGGCCTGTTTCATGGAGTCATCAACATCAACCAGTCGAGCCGACCCGACGCTAGGAGAAGAGATGTCCAAGAACCCCTTCAACATCAAGACCGGCGGCGGAGCCGTCAAGAAGCTGATCATGCTGGTCGCGGCTGTCGCCCTGCTCGCCCTGGTGATCAAGCATCCGAACGATGCCGCTGGCATGGTCAACACAGCCGCAGACCATGGCGGCGGGATCGTCGACAGTGTCGCGCAGTTCTTTCGCGGTCTGGGCAATGGCTAGGCCCGATCGCCGCGGAGTTGCTCCACGGATTCCCGTAGCGACTTCACCTCGGCTTGCAGATCGCTGAGCTGCGACGACAGCTGCGCCAGGGTCGCCGGCTCACGGCCGGGGGTGGCGGCGACAACTCGCCCAACGCCAGGCCGGGACACTATCCAGCCCCCTTCTTGCAGGGAAACCAACGCACGTTGGGCGGTCGCTACTGCAACCCCGAACCGGGCCGCCACGTCACGCTGATTCGGCAGCTGCACCCCGGGTGCCAGTTCTCCTGACTTGATCTCCTCTCGATACTGCTGCGCGATCCACTCGAATGTGGCCTGACCTGCGCGTTCCGCGTGGCTGTCCATGCCTCAAACCCTACCGAATGACAACACTCCGAACTAGTTCACCCGATTGGCCGATTCCTACTGCGAACTAATCCAGACTAGTTTGGAGACACCACCGAAACGAAAGGATCTACACGATGAGCACCACCCGCCCCAGCCGCCGCCAGATCGAGATGGACGCGGTCGGCCTGGACTTCGACTACTTCGCCGACACCACCGGCCTGGCCGGTGACAGCGTCCTGACCGGGGACTTCGACGGCTTCGCCGACCTGGTCGACCTGTACGCGGAGATGGCGGAGATCGACGAGGCGCTGGCCGAGCTGGACGCCCCGATCGCCCCGGTGATCTCCCTCCCGGCCGCGGCCCCGCGCCAGCTGGGGGAGGTGGCCTGACATGACCGATCGCCTGTTCGTCCCGGCCGCGTTCGCTGGGCTGCTGGGCACGATGCCGCCCGCCACCGCGACGCCGTGGGACCGGGAGCACTGGCTGGACATCGCCTACAACGACCTGCGCGCGGAGTTCTCCGGCCCGCACGGCATGGAGGCGATGCGCCTGGCCCGGGTGTTCCTGGCCGAGCTGGCCGCCACCCGCGTCGAGATCGAGAACCTGCACCTGGCCCTCGCGGCCTGACCCCGCACCACCCCCTCTTCCGGCGCAATTCCGCGCCCCACCTCGCAATTCCGCATTCGCCTCGGGGCACCGCCATGCCTGCTCCGGCCCGCACGAAAGGACCGCTCATGACCGCCACGCTGACCACCCCGGTCGCGGCCCGGTTCGCCGACCTGGCCGACACCCTGACCCGCAACGCCCGCGTCCTGGCCACCGCCGGGCTGCCGGAGGTCGTGACCGAGGTCCGGGTGGCCGTGTACGGCGACGTCGCGGCGCAGCTGCGGTTGCTGGCCGAGGCAGAGCCGAGCTACACCGCGGGCAACCCGCTGGTGCTGGTTCCGGCGGCCGAGGACACCGCGGTGAGCGTGGCGCGCCGGTTCGAGGCGCTGGCCGGGCTGCTGGCCGCCAACGCCCGGGTCCTGACCCGCCGCACGGCGGATGCGGTGATGCACCGTCGGGCAGGGGTGTACCGCGACGTCGCGGCGCAGCTGCGGCTGCTGGCCGCCGATGAACGCGAGGCCGCCGTGGCGGCGGCGCCGCGGAGCAGCCGGCCGCCGCTGTCCAACACCGCCCCGCTGTCCCCGGTCGTGGCGCGGGCCGCGGTGCGGGTGCCGCAGGTGCGACCGGAGTTCCTGGAGGCGCTGGTGTCCGCGGTCGCGAAGCGGCGCGGGCAGGGCTGGTCGGTGGCGCGGCTGACCCTGTGGCTGCGCACCACGCTGCGGGACCCGCAGACCGACGCGATCCACCCGTGCGCCGAGCGCTCGTTCGTCGCCTACGTCACCGCTCTTCTGGCCGCCCGCCCGGCCCGCCAGTCGCACGCCGCCTGACCAACCCGGACACGCATCGCCTGCCAGCACATTTCCCTTGTCGAGAAAGGAATCCCGTCATGGCTTCGAACGACTCCGGCGCCTGGCACCGCGAACTCCAGCGCCAGCAAGACGAAATCCAGCGCAAGCAGCGGGAAGCCGCGCAGAAGAGCTGATCGCCCGCCCGCTCACTTTCCCACATCGACCGTCCGGAAAGGACGTCTGTCATGTCGCTGATCGGCTCACTCGCGGCCAGGATCGCCGCTCGCTTCGACGACCGCACCCCGGTGTTCTACGCCGCGGACATGGTCGCCTTCGCCCTGCGGGGCGGGAAGTGGCACGTGCTGGTGATCCAGCGCGGCTGGGACCCGCACAAGGGCAAACTCGCCCTGCCCGGCGGGCACGTCGACCCGCACGAGACCGCCCGCGAGGCGGCGGTGCGGGAGCTGGCCGAGGAAACCGGCGTCACCGTCCCGGCATCGGCGATCGTGCACCAGGTCGGGGTATTCGACGCTCCCGGCCGCGACGCCCGGGGCCGGTACGTTTCGATCGCCCACGCCGTGGTGTTCGCGGGTGAGGTACCGGACCCGGTGGCCGCCGACGACGCGGCGGAGGCCGAGTGGATGCCGGTGCGGGTGGCGGTGAAGGTGGCCGCCGCGGGCGGGTTCGCCTTCGACCACGGCCAGATGCTCGCCATCGCGATCACGGCGATGAACCTGCCCCGGACGCTGCGCACACAGCTGGGCCTCGGGGAGCAGCCGTGACGCAGATCCGGTTTCCCTGCTCCGCGTGGTTGCTCGGCCGGGGCCTGGTCGAGGGGTTCTGGGAGTACAACGTCGCCGACCCGTGGGCGGTCACGCTGCACCTGGACGGACAGCGATGGATCTTTGCCCGTGACCTGCTCCACGCGGGGCTCACCGAGCCGGCCGGGGACGGTGACGTGCAGATCACGCCCGACACCGGCGGCCACTCCGGCCTGCTGAACGTGCTGCTGTCCTCGCCCTCGGGCGCGGCGCGGCTGCCGATGGCCCGCGACACCGTCACCAGCCTGCTGGAGGCCGCATACGCCCTGGTCCCGGCGGGGCGCGAGGCCGCCGCGGTCGACTGGCCGGCCGAGTGGGCATGCCTGGCCGACACCGGCCCCGCCGCCGCCTGAATCCTCCCGGCCCCTGCCTGTCTTCCGCACCTTTCGTGTCCTGTTTGGAGGCTTCGCCATGTCCCTTGCCACCATCCCCACGACGGCCCCGGCTACCTCGCCGGAGGCCGCCGACGACGATGAGCCGTTCTACCCGCCGTCCGCGGCCACCATGACGGTGCAGCTGGCCAAGCAGATGGCCGGCACCGCCTACCAGCAGGCCGAGCAGCGGGTGGCGCGGCTGGCGCGGCAGCTGCTGCCCCAGGCCGCCTGCCCGGATGACCGGATGCGGCTGCTGTTCCTCTACGCGGCCGAGGAAACCTACCTGGCCAGCGTGTTCCCCGTGGTCCACCCCGAGTATCCCGAGCGGTGGCAGACCGGCGTCACCGGCCACCAGATGGCCGGGGAGCTGGCCGGGATGATCGCCCACGCCGAAGAGGCCATCGCCACCGGCCAGCCCTACCGGCCCGGCGGGTTCGAAACCGACACCGGCCGCTACGCCGCGCAGGCGATGGCCTACTACGTCACCGACCCGACCCCGGTCGGCCGGGCCGGGGTCCTCGACACCCTGGCGCAGCACCTGCGCACCCGGGGTTTCCCGCCGCGGGCGGTCGAGCTGGTGACCGACGTCGCGGCGGCCTTGCGGGTGACCGCGATCAGCGGTGACCGCCCGCCGGTCATGCCCACCGCCGCCTGAGCCGATGGACGCCACGACGTCGGTGGATTTGCGCGGTGACTTCGACGGGTTCTGCGACCTGAACCTGCCCGAGCCGACCCCGGAAGGGCGCCGCTTCTTCACCCTGATCTCCGACCTGATCGACACCGATACGGAGTCGTTCTTCGGCCGGGGATTCTGTCACTGGCTGGCCGGTGCGGTTCACTCGATCACCGGCTGGGACCTGCTGACGGTCGATGTTCGCCAGACCGGTGAGGACACCTGGCACCCCGCGCACAGCGGGGCGCTGACTCCCGCCGGGACGGTCCTGGACATCTTCGGCGACCACGACCGCGAGGACGTGCGCCGCCGCTACCTGACCGGCGACGTCGCCGAAACCCGCGCCCGCATCGTGCGCAGCACGAACATGCCCGGCGACGTGATCACCGACGTTGACCACTTGCGCGGGAATCCTTTGTGGTGGGCGGACAGGTTTGACACTCCCGAGCTGCAAGGCATGGTGCTGCACTTCGCCCGCCTCATCCTCACCCGCCACTGCTACGGCGAGCACATCGATCCCGCCGCGCGGCCGGGCTCCGCGCGCGTGCCTGCACCGCGACCGAAACCCGACACGCCCACGTCTGCACCCGACCTGAAGGGGACCGTCATGTCGTCCATTCCCGAAGAAGTCGCCCGCCTCAACGCGGTCATGCAAGCGATCCCCGCGGCCACGTTGCAGGCGCTGAGCGAAGCCGAGCTGCCCGCCGAAGTCGCCGCCGCCCGCGACGTGATGAGCGGCCTGGGCAACGAGGTCCTGTCGATCCTGGGCAACACCTCCGCCGCCTCGCAGGCCGCGCAGTCGCTCAGCCACGCCATCGCGATGCTGGAGCGCGCCAGCGAGACCCAGCAGATCCTCAAGACGCACTACGGCAAAGCGCTCCAATCCGCCGTGCAGGCCCAGGACCTCATCCAGGGCGCCGTCATCCACCACGGGCAGGGCGCCCCGTGACCGACACCGACCGCCGCTACCCGCTTCCCGCCCGCGATGAGGACGACCGGTTCACCTTCGGCCTGATCCTCGACGTCGCCGACGTCCTGGCCGCCCACGGCTACCCGAAGCTGACCTCCGGCGACGACTACGTGGCGCTGCACGGCGCCGTCTTCCGCTTCCTCTACGACACCACGACCATCCCGGCCGCACCGGCGCCGGGGCTCGACCTGACCACCGAGGAGTGCTGACCATGACCGACTTCTCCAAGCTGTTCGCCCGTCTGCAGCGCGCCGAGATCACCACCCGCGCCAACGTCATCGACGAGCTGGAACGCCGCCTGAACCAGATCAAGCGCGGCACCGCCCGCGCCGGGCAGCTCACCGCCGCCCGGGAGCTGGCCCGTGCCGCCCGCGCCGAACTCGCCGCGGTCATCAGGGCGCGCGGCAAGGACGGGTTCTACGACCTGGACCAGGCCATCACCGACCTGACCATCGCGGTCACCGGCGCGGAAAACGGTCGGCGGGGCACACGATGAGCCGCGCCGACGACCCCGGCGACGCGGCGGCCACGGTGCTGCTGCTGCGCCGCCTGGTCGAGCGCAACGGAACCTGGGTGCTGGTCAAGGTCTTCACCGCGATGGCGGTGTGGCTGGGGCTGCACCTGACCCGCGCGGTGCTGGTCCTGGTCGTGCGGCTGCTGACCGCGGCGATGGCGCGGGCGGACCGCTACGCCACCACCGCGGTGCTGACCCCGCCCACGCGGCGGGTGAACCACTACTTCGACGCCCACAACGGCACCGACTACGACCCGCACCACTTCGAGCACGTCCCGGCCGGGCACGGCCCGCCGGGACCGCGGATGCATTGGGAGGCAGCACATGCGTGAACTCAACGACGACACCACCGGGGGCACCGACGCGTCGGCCGGCGAGCTGAACCCGATCGAGATGGCCGAGCTGATCGAGGAAAGCGCCACCCTGCTCCCGGGCAGCCTGCTGGGCACCGCCGTGTTCGCGGCGCTGGCCTGGTTCATCGACGGAATCGCGTGGCTGCATGCCATCGCCGTGGTGGTGGCGATCGTGCTGGGCCTGCGCACGGTGTGGCACGCCGGGTTCCTCATCCGGGCGGCACTGCGGTTCCGCGACGAGCTGCACATCGCGGTCGAGCAGGCCGAGAAGACCGCGGCGCTGGACCGGTTCCTGCGTGGCCTGACCGACGATCACGACGGGGGGCGGTGAGCATGACCCGAACCACCCCTGAGCGTGACCGGCGCTGCCGCACGCGGCAGGAGGCGGCGGTGGCCTGGTGCGGGACGCACGTGATCGAGCTGGCCGGCGTGGGGGTGCCGCTGGTGGCCGGACTGGTCTGGACACCGTGGCTGGACCTGATCGCCGGGGTCCTGGCGGGAGTGTGGGCGGCGAACGAGATCCGGCTGCACCGCACCACCCGCGAGGCCCGCCAGGCCGCCGTCACCACCAGCCCCGCCCCGCGCCAACTGGCGCCCGCCAACGACTCGACTACCCCGGCCCCGGCCGAGGGCACCGACCGGAAGGAGGCCAAGGCATGAGCACCACAACCACGGCCGAGGGCCACGCCGACCTCGACCGGACCCTGACCGAGATCGAGCGCCAGCTGGCCGCCAACGACCTGCCCGCACCGCAGGAACCGCAACCGGCCGAGCCGGAGCCGGACCCGGCGACGTCCACCGAGGACGAGCCCGCACCGGACCCGGTCGGCGGGCGCCGGGGCGGGATCACCCGCCGGGTGCGGCGGCGAGCGGCCGAGCACGCCGAAGCGCACCGGCTGCTGGCGCTGGAGTCCGACCCGGCCCCGTTCCAGGTGACCACGGACAAGGTCCGCACCCGCCGCAAGGCCGTCGAACAGGCCGCCGCGCTGTGGCGGCTGGACCGCGACCCGCGCGTGCTGGCCTACCGCGACTCCCGGATGCGGCGGCTGGTGCTGGCGGTGGCGCTGACCTCGCTCATCCTCGCCCTGGCGTGGTCGACGGCCGGAGTGCAGGCGTTCGCCGCCGAAGGCGCCCTGAGCGGGAGCCCGCGGTGGTGGTTCGCGTGGCTGGCCGAGCCGTTCTGCTCGCTGGCGCTGCTGATGGTGGTGGCCGGCCGCGCCTACCTCACCACCCGCGGCCACCCGCTCAACGACCGCGCGGTCGACCGCACCGAGTGGGTGTTCCTCGGCCTGACCCTCGGGATGAACGCCTGGCCGCACCTGCCCGGCGTCGCGGCCGACTTCACCGTGTCCGGGTTGGTGCTGCACCTGCTCGGCCCGGTCGTCGCGGTCGCGGTCGTGCGGTGCCTGCCGCGGCTGCTGGCCGCCTTCGCCGGGCTCACCCTGCCCGGCCCGGACGCAGGAGCGGCCCCGGTCACCGCGAGGGGGGAGGGCAGGACCGAGGCCGCTTCCGGCGAGCCTAACCAGGCGGCGGCCACCCCGCTGCCCAGCGCACCCACCCCCGTCACCGCCACGACTACCGCACCGGTCGTCCGGCCTGCGGCGGCCCGGCGGACCACGATGGCGCGGCGCACCGCGCGGGCGACGGTCCCGGAGCCGAAGCGGCGCAGTCCCGAGCAGCTGGCCGCGGAGTTCGACGCGGCGGTGGCCAACCCGCCGGCCGGGTTCGACCCGACCAACGGTGAGGCGATCCGCCGGACCCTCAAGTGCGGCAAGAAGGCCGCGACCGAGCTGCGCAACCGCTACCTGTCCGAGTCCGGCGGTAGCGACTGACCCACCCCGCACCGCGCGGGCAGGGTCGAACCTTCCCGTGCCTGCGCTGAGGGTTCGGTCCTGCCCGCGTGTGCGACCCCAGTCCACGCACGAAAGGGCACCACGCGATGACCCCCACCGACCACCACGACGACGAGAACACCGCCCGCGAGTCCCGCCCCGAGTCCACCGCCGGGACCGCACCGCAGTCCGCCGGGTCGGCGCGGGAACTGGCCACCGTCCACCCCCTGCGCTCCCGCCCCGACCAGCACCAGTCCACCCCGCCCGGTTCGGTCGAGTCCACCTCTCCGGCGATCGAGGGGGAGATCGTCACCGACGAACAGTGGCGGCTCTACACCTCCCAGAAAGCGCAGATGGAATGGCGCCTGGCCGAGTACAAGCGCCAGGCCCTGTGGCTCTCCACCACCGCCCGGACCGCGGTCACCCACGAGCGGACCGTGTCCACGCTCAAGTTCGTCGGCCGCAACGTGCTGGTGTACCCGACGCTCGGGGCGGTCGTGGCGTGCAAGCGGTGGCGCGACACCCACGGGTCCAGCCGGTACGAGCGGATGATGCGGGCGGCGGAGCTGGCCGGGGACCACGAGAAGCTGGCCGAGTGGGAGGCCCGCGACGTCACCGAAAAGCAGCGCCGCCACGACCGGGCGATGGACTGGGTGCAGTCCCCGATCCAGCTGGCCAAAGCCGTCGCGCTGTCCACGGTGTCGGCGGCTGTACTGCTGCTGGTCCTCGGGGTGATCCTGGCCATCGCCGGGAAGGGCGACGTGCTGGACCCGATCACGGGAGTGATCGGCGCGATCGCGTTCTGCGTGTGGTTCGTCATCACCTACGGCGCGTTCCTCGCGATCGCCGGGACCGCCGGGGTGGCCACCTACCTGTGGAACCTCGGCCGCACCTCCCAGTCGGTACCGCAGCTGTTCCGCCCGGCCTCGCAGCGGCTGGTCGACGACGTGATCATCACCCCGTCGATCGTCGTCACCGCCCTGCGTGACCTGCGAATTTCCGAGCTGCGCCGCAAGATCGAGCAGATGGAGGACGGCGGCGCCGCGATGCTGTCCCCGATCCGGCTGGCCGGCTGCGGCGTCGAGTTCGACGTCCACCTCCCCTCGGGGGTGGACACCGAGGAGGTCAAGCGCAAGCGCCGCAAGCTGGCGGAGAACATGGGCCGCCACGAGCACGAGGTGTTCATCTCCACCCCGCCGTCCCCGCGCACGATCCGGGTGTGGGCGGCGGACTCCGGCGCGCTGGACCAGCCGATCGGGCCGTCTCCGCTGGTCACGGACCCGACCATCACCGCAGACCTCTACACCGGCCGCGCCCCGTGGGGCGTGGACCTGCGCGGGGACGCGGTGATGATGGCGCTGCTGCAGTGCCACCTGCTGATGACCGGCCTGTCCAAGCAGGGCAAGACCGCATCGCTGCGCGCGCTGGCGTTGTGGCTGGTCCTGGACCCGTCGGTGCAGCTGCACATCGCCGACCTCAAGGGCATCGGCGACTGGCGGATGTTCAAGCCAGTGGCCGAAACCCTCATCGAAGGCCCGTCGGACTCCCACTGCATTCAGGCCACTGAGCTGCTCGAGTGGGGCGTTGAGGAGATGGAACGGCGCCTGCTGGCCTTCGACGGCGACAAGTACCGCAACGGGGTCCCGCGCGAGCTGACCAAGCCCGGCGGGCCGTTCGCGCCGATCGTGATCCTGGTCGACGAAGCCCAGAACGCGTTCATGAACCCCGCCAAGGACGACCAGAACAACCCCTACGGCGGGCAGACGAACAAGTCCCGGTACTTCATGGCCGCCCGCAAGATCCAGAACCAGGGCCGCGCGGTGAATGTGGTGCTGTGGCAGGGAACCCAGGACCCGACGGACCAGAACCTGCCCAAGTTGGTCCGCGAGGGTGCGCACATCCGGGCCGCGCTGGCGCTGGGTACCGAGTCGCAGTCCCGGATGGCCGTCGGCGACAAGGCGGTCGACGGCGGTGCGGCGCCGCACGAACTGCGCTCTGGCCTGGACAAAGGCACGTTGGTGGTGGCCGGGGAAGGGGTTCCGCTCCCGGCCGGACAGCCGTCGATGACCGTGCGGACGCACTTCATCGACGGCGACGACGCCGCCACCGTGATCGAGCGGGCCGTGGCCATCCGCGGCGGCGCGAAAGCCGAGCCGGCGCAGGTCGAGGCCGCCCCCGAGGTGCGCGACCTGCTCGACGATGTCGCCGAGGTTCTCGCTGGTGAGGACGTCAAGGCCACCGACGTCGGGGCGCGGCTGCGCAAGCTGGCACCGGGCTACGAGCCCTACGCGAACCTCAGCGCTGAACGCCTGAAGGAGGCCCTCGCAGCGGTCGGCGTGGCGGTCCGTTCAAAGGACGGCTATCTCACTGTTCGTGATCGTCAGGTGCGAGAGGCGCTGGCGCTTCGCGCGGCCGAGAAGTGAGCCGGACCCACACACGGGGGTAGACGCGAAACGCGGTGATCCGGCCCTGCGGCGGGGCCGGATCACTTCGTCACTTCTCTCACTTCCCGCCATATCGTCGCAGCTCACAGGCAGTGAAGCCGGGAAGTGAATGCCGAAGTGGATTTCCACTTCAGTGAGCGCCCTTCACTTGCCGTCTCACTCGCCGATTCACTTCGCCGCGGGTGCCCGCCGCACCCGCCGAATGTCACGCACAGTCACTGATTCTGGGAGGTTGTCATGGGTTTGTTCAGCAGCGGCACCGCCACCCGCGACCGCAAGGCCGAGCGCCAGCAGGCCGAGGCCGAGGCCACCGCGGCGATCGCCGCGCACGAGATCGGGCACGCGATCGGCTGCGCCGCCGCCGGGATCGAGGTCCGCTACGTCCGGCTGACCGCCCGGGGTGGGCAGGTCTCTCACGCCGAACCCGACATGGACGACCAGGCCCAAGTCGACGGTGCGCTGGTGATGACGCTGGCCGGGTGGGCGGCAGCCGCGGAGTGGGTGCACCGCCAGCACCGCTACTCCCGCTCGGCCGCGTTGTCCTGGGCGCGCAACGGGTCGCGGTCGGACTGGGCCGAGTTCCGCCGCATGAAGCGTCACGGCTCCCGCGGGTCCGGCTGGTACGAGCGGGAAGCTCAGAAACTCATCCGCGCCAACTGGTCCCGGATCGAGCGCTACGTCGCGACGCTGCTGCGCACCGGCCAGCTTCCGGGCAGCCACTTCAACTGACCCATCCACCCCGCACACGGCCGCCGGACCGGTGGCTGGCCTTGTCATGCCCTGCCGGTCCGGCGCCACCCACCGCAGCACCGACCACAAAGGAGCTTCGCCATGTTCCTGCCCCCGCCCGACCTGTCGAGCACAGACGCCTACGCCTGCTTCGGGCTGCACGCCCCGGCGGTGCTCACCGCCGCCGACGGCGCGGTGCTCGCCGTCGGGGCCACCCGCCCGGCTGCCGCGCTCGACCTGATCCGCGCTGCCGCGCCCGGCGGCCTGGTCCCCGACCGCGCCGACGCGGCGATGTTCCGGCTGCGCTGGTTCGCCTACACCCACCCCGCCGCACCCGGCGACCCGGTGACCCGCCCGGCCTGCCCGACCGAGGACGGCGCGTTCCCGGTCCTCATCTGGCGGGCGGTCGACCAGCCGGCCGCCCGCCCGCACCCGCCGTTGGCGGTGGCGGCATGAGGCGGGGGCACGTGGCGATCACCCGCGGCCTGACCGTGCTGACGGTCGCTGCCGCGTTGGCCGGATGCCGGGTCTCGAGTACGGGTCCGCCGCCGGTAGCCGCCAGCGTCAGCGCCGCCCCGGCGGCGCGGCCCGACGTCGCCGCGGTGCGGCAGCAGCTGGCCGAGCTGACGGTGTCGGCCGAGGACACCGGCAACCACTACCGCCGCGCCGACTGGCCGCACTGGGACCAGACCGGCGGCGGCTGCGACGCCCGGGAGAACGCGCTGCGCACCCAAGGCCAGGCCGTCACCACCGGGCCGGGCTGCCGGATCACCGGCGGCACCTGGGTGTCCCCGTACGACGGAGTCACCGTCACCACACCCGGCGCGCTGGACGTCGACCACATGGTGCCGCTGGCCGAAGCCGCGCGCTCCGGCACCCGCGGCTGGTCCCGAGCGGACCGGGAGCGCTACGCCAACGACCCGTCCGTGCTGGTCGCGGTGACCACGAAAGCCAACCGCAACAAGGGAGACCAGGACCCCGCGCGCTGGCTGCCCGCCGTCGACCAGTGCGGCTACGTCGCCCGCTGGACCGCGGTCAAGCACGCCTACCGAATGACCGTCGACCGGGCCGAGCGCGCCGCCATCACCGCCGTGCTCAACCACTGCTGACCCCCACCCCAACCAGGAGGCGCCCCATCATGGCCACTGCGCACGAGAACCTGACCGCCATCACCGACATGCTGAACGCCGCCGGGCTCGGCCCGGTCGAGGTGTCCGCCACCCCGGCCACCGGGTTTCCCGACGGCGTGGTGACCGCGGAGATGCCGCCCGGCCCCGACGTCGCCCGCCGGTTGCTTCGCTGGCTGGACTTCCTCGACGTCATCGACGCGATCGCCGGGAAGTACCACGACCACGACACCGTCCTGCGGCTCACCGTCCGCGGCCTGACCCCGTCGGGTGCGCCGCTGCTGGTCGTCGGCGGCTTCGATGCCACCACCGACCCCGGCGCCGTCGCGCTGATCCTCGACAAGATCGAACGCCAGGACATCCCGCAGCTGCTGACCACGCTGGCCGGCCGCGAGACCACCGCCACCACTTGAGGCCGAGGTGATCGGCCGTGGCGGAGAAGGAGAAGTACCGCGCGGCCGAGGTCACCGCGTGGCTGGACGAACACACCGGCGCCGACACCGCCTCGGCCCGCCGCACCGGGCGGGCGGTGGCCGGGGCGTGGAACCGCCACGAGTTCTACGCCTCGGCCACCTGCCCCGCGCT
The DNA here is from genome assembly GCF_040682775.1 of Amycolatopsis sp. NPDC051106. Taxonomy (NCBI): domain Bacteria; kingdom Bacillati; phylum Actinomycetota; class Actinomycetes; order Pseudonocardiales; family Pseudonocardiaceae; genus Amycolatopsis; species Amycolatopsis sp. NPDC051106. Next base: position 187,992 of record NZ_JBFBBQ010000002.1, read on the forward strand.
GGTGCGGCTGCTGCGCTCCGCCGGGGAGCCGCCGTCCGATGTGGACCGGCTGGCGGATCGGCTGGCGCGGGCGTTCGGGGTGCACCTGCACGACGTCGCGGCCTGGGATCCCCGGCCCGACTGGCGAAAGGAGATCGGCGCATGACCAGTGATGCCCGCCGCGCGGCTCTGGAACGGGTCGCGCTGGAGATGGCTGGCAGAGGGTGGGCGGTGTTTCCGATCCAGCCCGGGCGCAAGTTCCCGCCCGCCTGGCACCGCGAGGAGAACTGCCCGGGCCGCGGGCCGTGCACCGCGGGGCACGTGACGCCGGAGTCGCTGGCCACCACCGACCCGGAGACGATCGCCCGGGTGTGGGCGACGGTCCCGTACAACGTCGCGGTGTTCCCCGGGAAATCCGGCTGGCACGTCATCGACTGCGACGTCCGCAAGCCCGATGAAGCGCCCGGCCCCGACGGCTGGGAAGAGCTGCAAGCCCTCGCCGAGGAGCGGGGTGGGCCGCTGCCGGACACCTGGACCACCTCAACGCCCAGCGGCGGGCGCCAGCTGTGGTACCCGGTGCCTCCTGGGGTGCGGCTGGGCTCGACGGTCAAGTGGATCGCGCCGCATGTGGACACCCGCGGCTGGGGCGGCTACGCCCTCGCACCCGGCAGCGTCCGCGACGACGGGGCGTATGAGCTGCTCGACGACACCGAAGGCCCGCAGCTGCCGGGGTGGTTGGTCCAGGCCAGCGTCAAACTCCCGCCAGCGGCCAACTCAGGGCGCACTCAGATGCCCGTAGCCGCCCCGAGCGCGTACGCGGCGAAGGCGGTGCAGGCCGAGTGCGCGCGCGTCGCTGCGGCGCCCCCGGGCCAGCGGAACAAGACCCTCTCGACCGCCGCCTACGCCCTCGGCCAGCTGGCCGGGGCGCGGCTGCTGGATGAGCACTACGCGCGGGCCGAGCTGCGGGCCGCGGTCGAGGCCTGGAACACCCCCGACTCCGCCGTCAAGGACGACGGCGTCATCGACACCGCCCTACGCGCCGGGGCAGCCAACAAGCGCCGGATCACCCCGCGACGCGGCACCGGCCGCGCCGCCTGACCACCGACCGAAAGCGAGCGATTCCATGACCATGCTCACCGTCGCCACCGCGACCAGCATCGGTGGCCGTGTCGCCAACGCCGACGCCGCGGCTGTCGTCACGACACCGCTCGGCACCGCCGCCTCGGTTGTCGACGGCATCGGGTCCGAACTGCGGACGTGCGCCGCGGCGAAGCTGGCCGCCGGGACAGCAGCGGCCGTGGCCGCCCACCGCGGCGCGCAAGCCGGGCTGATGGCCGCCGCGGACACGATGCCCGACTACCCCGACGGCCCCAACGCGGTCGCAGCCGTCGCCTCGGTTGTCGACGGGCGGATCGAGGTCGCCCACGTCGGCGACGCCGCGGTGTGGACCTACTCGGCCACGGCTGGGCTGCGCCGGTGGACGGTCGACCAGACCGCCGGGGAACACATCCGGCACATGCTCGACAACCCCGGCCTCACCGACGCCGGCCGCGAGACGCTGGAACGGGTCGGGGCCGCGGCCGAGGTCTTGTCCGACTACGTGCTCAACGGCCTGAAGTTCGCGACCGTGTCGACGATGTCGTGGACCCCGCTACGCGGCCAGGACGCCAGCGTCGAACGGATCATCCTGACCAGCGATGGCGTCCACAAGGAACTCACGGTCACCCAGATCGAAGACCTCGCCCGCGTGTTCTACGACAACCCGCAGGCTCTCGCCGAAATCCTGGTGGACCTCGCCGTCCGGGACGAGCACGGCAAGCACAACCCGGGCTCTGACAACGCCACCGCGGCCGTGATCGCCGTGACCGGTACCGAGGCCGGGTGAGGCCCAACCTGTACGCCACCATCGGCCCCGCCGCCGGGCCTGCACCGCGAGGGCTGGCACGCCCCACACTTCCTGTCCCCGTCGCCGTACCTGCTGAACCGACACCACGGGAGAAACCTCTGATGGCCGCCATCATGCACCGCTGTGCCTGCGGGCACCTGGACAGCTTCCACAGCCCGACATCCAACGGCGACACCGAGCCCTGCCGCATGGCCCGCTGCACCTGCGCCGACGTCCACCCCGGCACGCCGGAGGTCATCCCGACCTGGCGCTCGGCCACCCCGTTCGCGCAGGCCGAGCCCGACCCGGTCGTGATCGAGCCCGGCACGCTCGACGCCACCGGGCTGGGGCGGCTGTGCGACTGCGAGGACTGCTGGTCGCTCTACCGCAGCGAAACGACGACGCGAGCCGCGTAGACGGCCGTCGCCGTCGGCGGGAATCTCACGGCGAGAACCCCAAGGTGGTATTGGTGTCAATTCGATGGGACACCCATCCTGGCCCCGGTGGACAACACCAAGCCCGCCGCCACCCCGCCCGAACCTGAGTCACACCAATGCACGACCGCCGGCACGTCCGTCGCGGCGCGTCTGCTCGCGTTGCTGCCGCACCCCATCCCTCCGTGGCCGTTGCTGCTGGCCCTGGTCGCCGCGCTGGTCACCCTGGCCGTGATCGTGCTGGCCGTCGTCCGCGCCACCGGGCCGGCTCTCGCCACGTGCGGGGTGATCTCCAGCGTCGTCGGCACCTGGGTCCACCGGGGCAAGCGGCAAACCCACAGCAAGCACTGAAGTCCGCACCGCCGACGCACTCATCCGGCCCACCAGCCACGAGAGGAGGTGACCACCGTGAACTGCATCATCTGCGACGACGGCGACCCCGAAGATCAGGACTACTGCCCGCTGAACCGGAAGAAGAAGTGAGCACCGCGACGACCGCACCGACCACATAGGACACGCAGAGGGCCGGGCACCACGCGTGCCCGGCCCTTCTCGTGCCCGCCGGACGAAAGCGAGCCTGCGCCATGACCACCACCCGGCCGATCGTCTCGGCCCACACCGCCGCCATCCTGACCAGGATCGCCGCCGAACGCGCCCGCCAGGACGCGCTGTGGGGCGAGCAGAACCACCCCGACGGCACCGGCCCCAACGTCGAGGTCGCCGGGCTGAGCAGACGCGCCGCCGACGCCGCCCACACCGCCCGGTTCATCACCGAGATGGCCCGCGCCGAAGGCCGCCTCACCTGGCTGCACATCCTGCGCGAAGAGGTCTACGAAGGCTTCGCCGAAGCCGCCGCCGACGACCTGTTCGACGAACTGATCCAGGTCGCCGCTACCGCGGCGTGCTGGGCCGAGGCCATCGAACGCCGCACCGCCACGGCCGAAGTGGGGTGAACCGGTGGACGTCCGGCCTGGCGATGAGTTCGGCGGGCTGGACTTCCTCACCGGCACGCACGAGGTCATCCATCTGGAGCAGGCCGGGGTCCCGCTGTTCGTCTCCGACACCCGGCTACGCCACCGTAAGACCCTGCCGCGCGCGATCGCGCCGGTCGCCTTCGACTCCGGCGGCTTCACCCAGCTGCAAAAGTACGGCGACTGGGACAGCGTCCCGCCGCGGGAGTACGTCGCGCGGGTGCGGCGCTACCGCGACGAGATCGGGCACATGCTGTGGGTGTCCCCGCAGGACTGGATGTGCGAGGACGCGATCATCCGGGGCGGCTGGCACGGCGGGAAGTGGTTCCACGGCACCAAGCTCTCCGTGTCGCGCCACCAGTTCCTCACCGTCGTCAACGCGATCGAGCTACGCAGCCTCGCGCCGGAGCTGCCGTGGCGGCTGGTGTTGCAGGGCCGCACCCCGGATGACTACTGCCGTCACGCCGACCTCTACGCCCGGTTCGGCATCGACGTCACCGCGGAGCCGCTGGTGTGCGTCGGCAGTGTCTGCCGCCTGCAAAGCACCACCCTGGCCGGCCAGATCCTGCGTGCGGTCCGCCGCTACGGCGTGTCACGCATTCACGGGTTTGGGTTCAAGACCCTCGGCCTGATCAAGCACCATGCCTACATCGACTCCGCCGACTCCCTGGCCTGGTCCGACGACGCCCGCCGGCTCGGCCACCCCACCACGGACTGTCCACGCCCGCACGTGAAGTCGTGCGCCAACCACCTGCACTACCTGCTCTCCTGGCGGGCCGCGCTCGCGGAGAAGCTGCGCCATCGTCCGCCGGAGCAGACCGCGCTGTGGGACGAGGACGTCAATCCAATCGCGGCCTAGCCGCTATATCTCAAAATAGATCAAGAAGATTTCCGAATTATCCCATACTGTCGAAATCTTTCTCGAATCCTTGAATTCCAAAAGAGTTGCGACGCCTTAAGCGATAGAAATCGTTCATCTCTATGGCTGATCCTCTGCGTTGCGGCCAGGTGTGCGCCATCGAATTAGCGGTCTTCACCTTCCTAGAAATGCCGGCTGCGGATAACTCTTCGCCTTCGAGAATTAGGCCACACAGTGAGCAGTCGTAGGAGTCGCAATAAACAGTCACTTGAGAAGAAGGGAAATCATCTATCTCATGCGCGACGGTGGTTCCGTGAAGCCAACCTTGCCCTTCGCATGCCGGGCAGTCTATCTGCACGTCGATATTGCTAGGGAACATGCTGACATTGGACAATTTAGCAACAACTTCAATGCGCTGTTGATTGACTAGGTCCTTGACTCGTCGTTGGTATATAGCCTTCGCTCGCGCTAGCTTGACATGAACGGCGACCTTGAGTTCGTTGACGTGTTTGTCTATGAGTTGGCGATGAAGATTTCCGTAATCGCCCCAATATTCGTCTAATGGCGCGCCCAGTTCACCAAGAATAGAATCGGCGATTCGCATACAGGTGGTCAATACCTGTCGACTCTCGGAGGGGTCATGGTGGCCCGCGTGTGCCACACCGTTTCGGGCGGCCAGAACAGGTTCAAACTCTTGTTCCGTCACGGTGATCTGATCTGGAAGAAGCTTTTTCACTCTAACGAACGCTTCGAAGAGGCCGATGGTCTTCGAGCGCGTGCTAGGACGCTTGGCGCGATCGCTATGCCCAGTTGCGTGCAGCATCGAGTCAAAGTCTTTGGGCTCCACGATCAGAGCAGGATGCAGAGACGCCAGGTATGCCTTCAGCAGGTGCTCCAGTGCTACTCCGTGATGGTGCACGGCGAAGTCAAATGATTCTTCTCCTGAGGAGAAGGCCTCAAGTCCTGTGGCCATCCAGCGTCGGGACGACTCCTGCAGCCGAATGGCATCCATGACCAGCCACTCTACCCCTGACTGACGGAGGCCGGACCACCTTCGACAACGAGACGACTCGTCGGCTCTTCGGCTTGAGTCACGAATACACGATCCCCGCACGACGGAGGGAACGCCATGGCCAGTACGAATTCGCAACGCCTGTGGTCGGTCGGCCCCGGTGGCCGGCCACGGCTGCGGACCGGGGCCGCGCCGGAAACCATCCGGGTACTGACCGCCGCGGTGGACGGCCGCATCATCCCCGACACCTACGTCTCCGAAGGCGCGCCCGTGGTCGTCGAACAGGTTTCCGGCGCGGCCGACCCCACCGCCGGAGACGACGACGTCGCGCTCCCGGTGGCTGCGTCGGTGCTGAAACCCGCACTGCTGGCGAATCTGCTGGCCACCCACACCGACGTGATCCAGAGCAAGGTCAACGAGAAAGGAGACACCTACGACGTGGAAATCTCCCCGCCCACCAACGTCCTGAACGCGGTACTGGCCGGGAGGTCCTGGCCTGGGCTGCCGGTGCTGCGCCGGATCATCTCCACCCCGGTGCTGCGCCCGGACGGGACGCTGCTGCAAAAGCCCGGCTACGACCCGGCGACCGGTTTCTACCTGACCGCCAACGGCCACCTCGACCCGATCCCGGACCGGCCGAGCGCGGACCAGGTCGACGCGGCGCGGGAATTCCTGCTGGAACGGTTCCTGCGGGACTTCCCGTGGCGGTCGGCGGCAGACCGGGCGAACTACCTGGCGTTGCTGGTGACGCCGCTGATCCGGCCGTTCACCAACGCGCTGTCCCCGTTCGGGATGATCGAGGCGTCCATGCCGGGCTCCGGCAAGACGATTCTCGCCGGGTGTGTCGGGTTGCTGGTCGGGCAGCGGGTTCTCACCTGGACCGACTCGGATGAGGAGCTGCGCAAGTCGATCACCACGGTGCTGTCGGATTCGGTGGGGGTGGTGGTGTTCGACAACCTCACCGAGGGCGAGATGGTCAATTCCGCGGTCCTGGCGCGGCTGGTCACCGAACGGACGTGGTCGGATCGGCGGCTGGGCACGAACGTGTCGAGCAACTTCGCCAACGACCGGTTGTGGCTGGCCACCGGCAACAATCTGCGCACGGGCGGGGATATGGCTTCGCGGACGGTGTGGGTGCGGCTGGATCCGAACTGCCCGCGCCCGGAGGCCCGCACCGGGTTCACGATCCCGAATCTCGATTCCTGGATTCTCGACCCGGTCAACCGGGCGACCGTGCTGCGCCACGTGCTGACGCTGGTGCTGGACTGGACCGCCAACGGTGCGCCGATCGCCAGCAATGTCCCGCAGATGCGGCAGTTCACCCGCTGGGCGCAGTACCTCGGTGGGTTCCTGGCACACCACGGCGTCGGTGATTTCCTCGGCAACGCCGATGCCGGCCGTGGGCTGGATGAGGACCATGCGGAGTGGTACGCGTTCCTGGCGACCTGGCGGGACCTTTATGGCGGTGAGCCGGTGACTGCGCAGCAGTTGCGGTCGGATGCCGAGCCTGAGTACGGCGCACCGGATCGGTGGAAGGGGACGTTCCCGACCACTGCCGCGGGTAAGCCCCTGACCCCGAAGTCGCTGGGAAAGAGGCTGGCAGGGCAGAAGGACCGGTGGCGTGGCGATCTGGTGTTACGCAGCGAAGTCGATCCGCACACCAAGATGAAGCTCTACACGGTCGAGCGCGGCACCGATTCGAGCTGACCCCCGAATCAAACACCGCAAACACCGCAAACACCGCAACCGGCCCAGAAAGTAACTCTGATCAGGGAAAACGACACTGCGGTGTCTGCGGTGTTTGACCTCGGATCGGGAGACTTCAAATACCGCAAACACCGCAACTTGCGGTGTTTGCGGTATTTGGCCCTCCGGTCCTCAACCTCAAACACCGCAGGAAGATCCGCAGGTCAGAGGCCACTTTGCGGTGTTTGCGGTGTTGCGGTGTTTGGTTCCGGCCTCCCACGCCTGAGCCGTTTACCTCCCTGCCAGCCTGCCCAACTCGGTAACTACCCAACGTAACCGCTCTGCGCTTGCTCGCACCGTGCCTCGCAGCCGGCCACCGACTGTGGGGCACGCCTCTACCCGGAGGTTCACAACATGTCCACGGCAGACGAAAAGCTCACCATTCCGCAGGTCTGCGACGAACTCCAAATCGCACGCTCCACCTTCTACGACTGGCGCGCAAAGAACCTCGGCCCGAAGTGCATTCGCCTCCCGAACCGGAAAGTGCGCGTTCGGCGGTCCGAACTCAACCGCTGGCTCGAATCCCAGGAGGCCGCATGAGTGACATCACCTACGACGTCAAGATCTGGAACATCGAAACGCGACGAGGCAGGAGGAAGACGTCGTATCGCGTGACATGGTTCGTAGCAGGGGAGCGCTTCGATGAGAAGGCCGACACCTACGCACTGGCCGAGAGTCTCCGCTCGAACCTGGTCGCGGCAGCTCGACGAGGTGAAGCCTTCGATCGCGTCCGCGGGCTGCCGGTATCCAATCTGCGTAGCGAGGCGGACATGCCGTTCTTTGCCTTCGCCTGCAAGTACGTCGACATGAAATGGCCGCGGGCCGCCGGGAAGTCGCGTGCTGGCAACGCTGACGCGCTGGCGTCAGCGTTGCCAGCGATGTTGGCGACCACCCGCGGCAAGCCCGAAGACAGGATTATCCGCCGCGCGCTGACCGGGTGGGCCTTCAACACGAAGAGGCGAGGCAATGCCAAGCCGGTCGAGATTGAGCGGGCGTTGAAGTGGCTGCACGCGAACACGCTTCCCGTGTCGCGGATGGACGACACAGCCAAGCTTCGGGAGGTTCTGGACCAGATCTCTCTCAAGCTCGATGGGAAGCAAGCCGCCGCGAAAACCGTCAACCGCAAGCGTGCGGTGATCTACAACGCGCTGGAGTACGCCGTGGAGTTGAAACTGATCAGGGCCAATCGTCTGCCCGAAGTGAAGTGGACGGCGCCGAAGTCCGTGCGGGCGATCGACAAGCGCGTGGTCATCAACCCTGCGCAGGGCAGGAAGTTGCTGACGGCTGTCGCGGCGCAGAAGGTGGACACGGCACCGCGGCGGTCGTCCGGGCCGATGCTCAAGGCGTTCTTCGCGGTGATGTACTACGCGGCGCTGCGGCCCGAAGAGGCCGCCATGTTGTGCAAGCGCGACTTGCAGTTGCCGGAGAGCGGATGGGGTGAGCTGCTGCTCTCGGAGACGGCGCCGGTCACGGGAGCGGCGTGGACGGACTCGGGGGAGCGGCGCGACCGTCGCCAGCTGAAGCAGCGCGGCAAGGGGGAGGTGCGGCCGGTGCCGTCCCCGCCGCCGCTGACGGCGATCCTGCACGAGCACCTGAACAACATCGGGACGGCTGCGGACGGCCGGCTGTTCCGGAACCTCACCGGCGGGGATCTCGCGGAGTCGACCATTGCGCGGGTGTGGGACAACGCGCGCCGGGCCGCGCTCACTGAGGAGGAGTACACCTCCCCGCTCGCAAAGCGTCCCTACGACCTTCGACATGCGTGCGTGTCGACCTGGCTGGCGGCCGGCGTGCCGTCCACGCAGTGCGCGGAGTGGGCGGGGCACTCCGTGGCGGTGCTCCACCAGATCTACGCCAAGGTCATCGCCGGGGTGGAGTCCGCGGCACACCAGCGGATCGAGCGGGCGCTCGGCTGGCACGACGAGTCCGACGAGTAGGCCGTTGGAGGATAAGACCATGCCTCGGAATTCCAGCAATGGGACCTTGCGCTGTTGGCTGGCTTAGGTGGTCGGTGGGTGGTCGCGGTCCATGACTTTCGCGGCTTGGAGTCGGCGCGCAGTCCTGGGGCTGACCAAGGCAGCCAGGTTGGTTTGGGGGACAATCGTGCCCGGAGCGTAGCCGTTGAAAGTGGCAACGCGAGGCGGCCTCGCCGATGACCATTGGCCACTCGGCTGCGTGATCAGGTCTGGTTGGTCACGACGTTGGTGCCAGAGAGTGGAGCAGGCAAGGAAGATTCCGACCACCGCCACGTTCGTCGATTCGAGGACGCCAGCGAGCGTCACCTGGGAATCCTCGGTGAGAAGCATCTTGTTTACGTCGTTCGCGAGACGGAAACCGAGCGTTTCGGCATGGTCGGGCTGCCGCGGCAGCGGTCGGCCAACCTTGTCATCGCGGCCGAAGACGCTCGTCTTGATGCGTGAAGCTCGATGGACGCGATCGTTGCGGCTGTACCGCGTCCAATCCAACCAGCCGTCGGGCCCTGCATGCAGAAGGGAGGATCTCGTAGCGCGAAGGAGGACTCCTTGCGGGTCGTCAGGATCGAGCGCCATTTCCGTCAAGTTCAGCCGCCGGCGGACCTTTGGGCCGGGGTACTCGGGACCTTCGGTCATCGGCTGGAGACAGCCTAGATCTGCCATCAGGATGCTCGTATCGAGGCCGCCGAATCCAACGACAACCCCAGCCAAGGTGTCGAGGATCGACCCAGTGGCGCGGAGGACGCCTGCCTCGTGCGCGTGAATCCGCGCATCGCGCCTCGCTTCGAAGTCGGTGCGCTGCAGGTGGTTAGGAAGGCGCCCTGTCTCCTTCAAGGACATGATCAACGCGCGATCATCCCCGTAGCGGTTCTCTTGAAGATCGGCCAAGTGGGCCGCTGCGGAACGCAGATTCTCCTGTACCGCAGCGACTAGGCCGTACAGGTAGTCCATGATCCCCGTGGCCTCGACGCCGTCCAAGCCGTAATCGTGCCACCAGGTGAACCCGCCGCGGTGGATATCGAAGTCGGCTTCGAGCACGCTAGCCAGCTCATCGGCGGCCTTGAGGGCCTTCAACACGGGACGGTCGTAGCCCATGGCGCAGCCCTCTCATCGCCTGTAGATCTGTCGTCAGCACTCTAGGCCTCGAGGAACCACGCACAGTAGCGATTTTCGAAGGACGTCGATCGGGTGCTCGATCAGCTGGGGGACGTCGACCGGTAGCGCCGGACGCGGCCCCGGAGCGGCGCAAAACTCGGGGGCGTATTGGGGGTGAACGCCCGTTCATAACCGGATCTGGCCGGACACAGCCGGACAACGTAGAACCGGCCCCGCACCTGTTTTGCCTGGTCGCAGGGCTGGTTTCGGCAGGTCAGAGGTGGTGCCCCCGGTGAGATTCGAACTCACACTGGACGGGTTTTGAATCCGTTGCCTCTGCCAGTTGGGCTACGGGGGCGTGACGCAGTGACTCTACGGGATCACCGCACCCGGCGAGTGACCGGGGCGGCGAGTGTCGCGCCCGCCACTTCGTGGTGAACGCCATCTCTTCTTCTGGATCGTTCCCGGTAGGCTTCAGGTTCGCGGGAAGCCGCGAAGACCCACGTCCCGCCGAGTCTTCAGGAGGACCCCGGTGACCGATCAGGCTACCGAGGCCAACGGTGCCGCCACCGTGCCGCAGCGTCGGGTGCTCGTCGCGGAAGACGAGGCGCTCATCCGGCTGGACCTCGTCGAAATGCTGCGCGAAGAGGGCTATGAGGTCGTCGGGGAGGCCGGGGATGGCGAGCAGGCCATCTCCCTCGCCACCGACCTCAAGCCGGACCTCGTGATCCTCGACGTCAAGATGCCCAAGCTGGACGGGATCGAAGCCGCGGCCAAGATCACCGGTGACCGGATCGCGCCCGTCGTCATCCTCACCGCCTTCAGCCAGCGTGACCTCGTCGAACGCGCTCGTGACGCCGGCACCATGGCCTACCTCGTCAAACCCTTCGCCAAGCGGGACCTCGTGCCCGCCATCGAGCTCGCCGTCAGCCGGTTCTCCGAGCTGCAGGCCCTCGAGGCCGAGGTCGCCGGGCTCACCGACCGGCTCGAGACGCGGAAGGTCATCGACCGCGCCAAGGGCCTGCTCATGAGCCGTCAGGGCCTCACCGAGCCGGATGCCTTCCGCTGGATCCAGCGCACCGCCATGGACCGTCGGACGACCATGAAGGCTGTCGCCGAGGCCGTCGTCGAAAGCATCGGCACCTAGCCGGGAACGGCGGCCGGCGGCAGAATCACCCAGGTGAAACTGCTGCCGGCCGTCGTCGCCCTCATGCTGCTGACGGGGTGCGAAGCAGCCCCGAGCACACCCGCGCCGACCACCTACGAACTGCCGCCGCGTCCGGTCCGCCCCGACGAGACCGCCCTCAAGGTGCCGCCCGCGAAGAACGGCGACACCGAGTTCACCCTGCTCGGCCTCGCCGCGGGCCTGCCCAGCATCACCGGCAGCCACACCGAAATGCCCGCCAAGGGCCAGTTCGTGCGCCTGCGGCTCGTGATCACCAACACCGGCACCTCGAGCGTCCTGTTCGACCCGAAGCGCCAGCTGCTCGTCGACGACCAGGGCGCCACCCACCCGCCGGACGAGCAGGCCATGCTGATCAAGCGCCAGCCCGCGCAGTTCGACCTCGGGCACAGCGTGCGCGTCGAGTTCGACCTCTACTGGGACATCCCCAAGGACCGGAAGCCGGTCGCGGTCAGGGCCTTCGGCGGGCCCACCATCAGCGACATGAAGAACGTCGAAGGCACCGACATCAAGCTATGAGAAAGGGGGCCCGGCGCGAAGCCGGACCCCCTTGGAGAACGATCTCAGACGCCGAGGTCGCCACCGAGGTAGGCGGCCCGGACCTTGGGGTCGTTCAGCAGCTCGGCCCCGGGCGCGCTCTTGACCACGCGGCCCGTTTCGAGCACGTACGCCCGGTCCGACAGCTTCAGCGCCTGCTGGGCGTTCTGCTCCACCAGCAGCACCGTCGTCCCGCGCTTGTTGATCTCGCGGATGATGTCGAAGATCTGCGCGATCAGCATCGGCGCCAGGCCCATCGACGGCTCGTCGAGCAGCAGCACCTTCGGCTTCGTCATCAGCGCGCGGCCGATGGCGATCATCTGCTGCTCGCCGCCCGACATCGTGCCGCCGAACTGCGTCTTCCGCTCGTTGAGCCGCGGGAACAGCTCGTAGACCTCTTCGAGGTCGGCTTGGAGGTCGTCCTTGCGGGTGTAGGCACCCATCAGGAGGTTCTCCTGCACCGTCATGCCGGGGAACACGCCCCGGCCTTCCGGCGACTGGCCGATCCCGAGCAGCACGCGCTTGTGCCCCGGGGTCTTCGAGATGTCCTGGCCGTTGAACAGGATCCGGCCGCTGGTGAGCGGCCGCAGCCCCGAGATCGTCTTGAGCGTCGTGGTCTTGCCGGCGCCGTTGGCCCCGATGAGGGAGACGATCTCGCCCTCGTCGACCTGGATGCTCATGCCCTTGAGGGCCGCGATCTTGCCGTAGTGGACGTTGATGTCCTCGACCTCAAGAAGCATCTTCGGACACCCCCAAGTACGCCTCGATCACCTTCTGGTTGTTCTGCACCTCGTGCGGCAGCCCTTCTGCGATCTTCTGCCCGAAGTCGAGCACCGCGAGCCGGTCGCTGATGTGCATGACCAGGCCCATGTCGTGCTCGATGAGCAGCACCGTGCGGCCGTCGTCCCGGATCTTGCGGATCAGTGCCTGCAGGCCGTTCTTCTCCGCCGGGTTCATGCCCGCGGCCGGTTCGTCGAGCAGCAGCAGCTTCGGGTCCGTGGCCAGGGCCCGCGCGATCTCCAGCCGGCGCTGGTCGCCGTAGGAGAGGTTCTTCGCCACGTTGTCCTCGACCCGGCCGATGCCGACGAAGTCGAGCAGCTCGCGGGCTCGCTCGCGACCGTGCTTCTCTTCCTTGCGGTGCCACGGCAGGCCGAGCGTCGCGCCGATCGCGCCCGTCTTGTGGTGCGCGTCGACCCCCACCATGACGTTCTCCAGCGCCGTCATGTTGTGGAACAGCCGGATGTTCTGGAACGTCCGGGCGATGCCGCGCTTGGTGACCTTGAACCGCTTCATGCCGTCGATGCGGTCGCCGTCGAAACGGACTTCGCCTTCGGTCGGCTGGTAGACGCCGGTGACCACGTTGAACACCGTGGTCTTGCCCGCGCCGTTCGGGCCGATCAGGGCGAAGATCTCGCCTTCGTTGATGCTGAGGTTGACCTCGCGCAACGCCGTGACGCCGCCGAAGCGCATGGTCACGTTGTCGAATTCGAGCAGCGCGCTCACTTCGTCACCTCCGCCGAAGCCTCGGAGTCGGGACCGGACACTTCCGCGCCCATGGCGCCCATGCCACCGGTTCCTTCCCGTAGTTCGGCCTTGCGCTGCCGCGACGGCAGCAGGCCTTCCGGCCGCAGCGCCATCATGAGCACCAGCACGGCGCCGAAGATGAGGACGCGGTAGTCGTTGAACTGGCGGAACCGCTCCGGCAGCCAGGCGATCACGAACGCGCCGAGGATGACGCCGGGGAGGTTGCCCGAGCCGCCCAGCACGACCGCGGCCAGGATGGTCGCGGACAGGATGAACGGGAAGTTGTTCGGCTCGATGAACACGGCCTTGCTCGCGTAGATCGTGCCGGCGAACCCGCCGATCATGGCGCCGATGGCGAAGGCGAGCAGCTTGAACTTGAACGTCGGCACGCCCATCAGCTCGGCCGCGTCCTCGTCCTCGCGGATCGCCGCCCACGCGCGCCCGACCCGGCTCTTGGTGAGCCGCACCGAGAAGACGATGACGAGCACGATCGCGACGACCATCATGTAGTAGTACGGCGCCGGGTCGAGGAAGAACTCCATGCCGAAGATCGGCTCCGGGTGCGGGACGTTCGTGATGCCGCGGGCACCACCGATGGCGTCGGTGTTGTTCGCGGTGATCCGGACGATCTCGCCGAAGCCCAGCGTCACGATCGCGAGGTAGTCACCCCGTAGCCGCAGCGTCGGCGCGCCGAGGATGACCCCGGAGACCGACGCCAGGAAGATGCCGAGCACCACCGTCGGCCAGTACGACCAGCCGTACGAAGTGCCGATCGACGCCCAGGTGTAGGCGCCGATCGCGAAGAACGCGACGAAGCCGAGGTCCAGCAGGCCGGCGTGGCCGACCACGATGTTGAGGCCCACGGCCAGCAGGATGTACGTGCCGACCGGGAAGATCAGCACCGTCGTCCAGTCCGAATACGGGGACATGAACGAGCCGATCCAGGGTGCGGGCAGGATCAGGACCAGGACGATGAGGGCGAGGTAGACGCCGTAGCGCTGCCAGTGCGGCGCGTCGGCCCACCAGTCGCGCATCCCGTCGATGGGATGAAAACCCTTGCGCGCCGGGGTTTCGTTGTTGTCAGACACTCCGTCGCCTTTCATGCGCGTGCCCGCTGCAGGGATTCACCGAGGATGCCGGTGGGCCGGAGCATGAGCACGAGGACGAGGACCACGAACGCGGTGACGTCCTTCCACTCGGAGCCGAGGAAGATCGAGCTCCAGTTCTCGACCAGGCCCAGGACGATGCCGCCGAGGAGGGCGCCGCGCAGGTTGCCGATGCCGCCGAGCACGGCCGCGGTGAACGCCTTGATGCCGAGCAGGAAGCCGACCCGGTAGTCGGTGTTTTCGTATTCCATGACGTAGAGCGCCGCGGCGACGCCGGCCATCGCCCCGCCGAGCAGGAACGTGATCCGGACGATGCGGTCGATGCTGACGCCCATGAGCACGGCGGCTTCGGGGTCCTGGGCGGTCGCCCGGATACCGCGGCCGATGCGCGTGCGGCTGACCAGCTGGTCGAGCACGACCATCACGATCACCGCGGCCGCGATGACGAAGACGTGGTCGGTGCGCACGACGCCGTTGCCGATCCGGAACAGCTCCTCGTGCGGCACGAACCGGGGGGCGTTCTGCTGGACCTTGCCCGCCTTGTCCGACAGGGCGGGGATGATCGCGAGGCCGAACAGCTCCTGCAGGAACAGCGAGGCGCCGATCGCCGAGATCAGGGCGGCGAGCCGGGTCGCGCCCTTCTTGCGCAGCGGCCGGTAGGCCAGCTGCTCCAGCACGATGGCCGAGCCGCCCGACGTGATCGCGGAGGCCACCGCGATGAGCAGCAGGATGCCGATCATCCCGAGCACGCCGACGGTGATCGGGGCGGTGCCACCGGCGATGCCGATGAGGATGAACAGGGACGTCATCGTCCCGATCATGAAGATTTCGGAGTGCGCGAAGTTGATGAGCCTCAGCACGCCGTAGACCATCGTGTAGCCGAGGGCGATGAGGGCGTAGATGGAGCCGGCTACCAGGCCGCCGATGGTGCTGCCCAGAAACTGGCTCTGCAGATCTTGGAACATGACGTAGTTGCCTTACCTGACGGGGCGAGGATGGTCGCCACATTGGCGGGGAGCGGGGGTGCTGTGTCCGAGCACAGCGCCCCCGCTCCCGTTAGGTGTTTCTAGCTCCGTCAGCCGGCGATCTTGGCTTCGGTCGAGGCGCCGAGGTTCTTGATGACCCCGCCGACGACCTGGTAGACGTAGATCGCGTTCGTCTGCGGCTCGCCGTTGTCCTTGAACTTGATCTGCTTCGACGCGCCCTTGAAGTCCTCGGTCTTGAGGAACTCGTTGATCTTCTCGCCGGTGGTGTTGCCCGCCTTGACCGCGTTGATGATGGCGGTCGCGGCGTCGTAGCCCTCGGTCGCGTAGATCGCCGGGGCGACGTTGAACTTGGCCTTGTACTTGGTGGCGAAGTCGTTGGTCGCGCCCGCGTCCGGGATGTTGCACGGGCAGCCGACGACGGCACCTTCGGCGGCCGCGGCACCCGCACCGGAGACCAGCTGCGGGTCGAGCGAACCGTCACCGGTGGCGAAGGTGGCCTTCACGCCACCGTCGCGGAGCTGCTTGAGCAGCCGGCCGGCCTGGGCGTAGTAACCGCCGTAGGCGATGACGTCCGGGTTGGCGGCCTTGACCTTCTGGACGGTCGAGGAGTAGTCCGACGCGTCCTTGGCGAACTTGTCGCGCTCGGTCGTGATGCCCTTGTCCTTGAAGGTCTTCTCGAACGCGTCGGCCAGGCCGACGCTGTACTCCTGGTCGTCCGAGATGACGTAGGCGTTCTTCGGCGACTTCGCCGTGATGAGGAAGTTCGCGATGCCGGGGCCCTGGTCGTTGTCGTTCGCGACGACGCGGTGCCAGTACTTCCAGCCGTTCGCGGCCAGGCCCGGGTTGGTCGCCGACGGCGACACGCTCGGGATCTTGCCCTGCTCGAGGACACCGCCGACGGCCTTCGACTCACCCGAGAAGGCCGGGCCGATCAGGGCGGTGATCTTGTCCGTCCCGATCGCGGTCTGCACCAGCGAGGTGGCCTGCTCCGGCTTGCCCTGGCTGTCGTAGTTCTTCAGCTCGAGCTTCACCGAAGGATTCGTGGCGTTGTACTCGTCGATCGCGAGCTTGGCGCCGTTGTTGGGCGGAATCACGATCCCGGAGTTCTCCCCGGTCAGGTCGCCCATGAACCCGATCTTCAGCGTGCTGCCGTCACCGCTGCCCGACGAGCTGCTGCCGCCGGCGCAGCCCGCCAGCGCAAGCGACGTCGCCGCCGCGAGGGCGAGAACCCGTCCAAAACGCACTCCTGACACCGACTACCTCCCATGACCAACCAGCCGCCGGTAGGCGTTGCCCCCGACACAGGGGCTAGGTTAGGGCAGGAAGATATCCCTCTCGCCCGTCGTGTGCACAGGCGGCCTCACTACTCTGTGTCCACATCGTGACGATCGCAACCGACACGAATTGCACGAAAAGGCGAATGGCGTGGCGTTACAGCCCGCCGCTGGTCACACAGCGCTGCTAAGTATCGGCGCCTGATGTGCGAATGGATGACAGGCGTGTTTCCGCGGTATGTCATCGCCCATTTCGGCGGGTGGTGCGTGGCCGCTTTCCCGGCGATCCGCTGTTCACCCTCGCGGGGGCTCCGCCGGCCGGGCACCGCCGTAGGGATGCACCTTACGTCCGGTTCGGGCGGCCGAACGGACCACCCCCGCTCACCGGGACCGCCCGCCTCTGCCCGAACGGCCGCCCCCGCGGGCACCGCGGCCACAACCATCGGTTGTCGTGGGTGCCGGAACGGCTGTTGGACCAGCCCCGCCCGCCGGCGGTTGGCTGGAGGCAGCCGAGAGACAGGGAGACGGAAATGGGCGAGATGATCGAGGGTGCCGCGGCGGGCGTGCCGTTCGTGGCGGTGCCGCCGGTCGACCCCGGCGCGCCGGCGGCGCTGGTGGCGGGCTGGCACCTGATGGACGCACCGGCCGGTGAGCGGGCGATGGCGGAGGCCGTCCCGATGGCGGGCCTCCAGGCGTGGCGGGTCTACTTCGGGCTCCCGCTCTCCGGGGCGCGGCTGCCCGAAGGCGGTTACGACGAGGTGTTCCGGCGGGCGAGCGAGGACGCCGTGCTCAACGTGTTCCAGCCGGTGACCGAGCAGGCGGCGGGCGAGTTCCCGGCGGCGCTGGCCGAACTGCGCGACCGGCTGCCGGGCGCGACGGGGCCGCTCGGGGTGTTCGGCGGTTCGGCCGGGGCCCTCGTGGCGCTGGAGGTCTTGGCGCGCGGGGACGCCGAGATCACCGCCGCCGCGGTCGCCAGCCCGGTCGTCCAGCTCGCGCCGGTGATCGCCGCCAACGAGCGGCGGTTCGGCGTGACCTACTCCTGGACCGAGCGGTCCCGCGCGGTCGCGGCGCGCTACGACTACGTGGACCGGGCCGCCGAGCTGACCGCGCCGCTGCTGCTGGTCGCCGGGGCGGACGACGACATCGCCGTGCGCGAGCCCGCCGAGGCCCTGCGCGCGAAGCTGGGGACCGAGCTGGTGACGGTGGACGGCATGGCGCACGAGTTCCCGCCGGGCACTCCGGGAGCGGCCGGGGTCGACACGGCGTTCAGCGAGTGGTTCGCGCGGCGGTTGCGAGCTTGAGGTCGTCCGCCGGCAGCCAGGCGTGCTCCGGGTCGTAGGCGCACCAGTCCTCTTCGCGGCTGGTGCGCCCGGCCAGGGCCAGGAGCCGCCGCAGCGCCGGGTGCGCCTTCCCGCGCCGCCAGACCAGCGACCACGGGAACAGCGGCGACGGCTCGAACGGCAGCACCTTCAGGGCGAGGTCGGGCGCGAGCTCCATGTCGGCCCCGGCGAGGGTGACGCGCCGCTTGCCGTAGCGAGTCTGCTCGAGCGTGTGCCGCAGGTCGTAGCTGACGCCGGAGTCGTCGATCGGCACGTCGAACCGGTCGCACATCGCCCGCAGGTAGGACAGCCATTCGGCGGCCCCGCCGGACCCGGGCAGCCAGATCCCCTCGGCGCGCAGCTCGTCGAACCGGAGCACGTCCTGCTGGGCCAGGGGGTGTTCCGGGGCGAGCAGCGCGACCAGGGGTTCGAGCCGGAGCGGGCGGTGCTCCAGCTCGTCGGGCAGTGGCGCGCCGAAGCCGGTGACGCGGCCGATGGCGGCGTCGAGCCGGCCGGCCAGCAGCGGTTCGACGGCGTTCGCGAACCCGGCGCCGGCGACCCGGTCGATCCGCAGTGCCGGCTCCCGCTCGGCGAGCCGGCGCAGCAGGAACATCGGCGAGAGCCGGAAGTCGACGACGTCGAGGCGCAGCGGCCGGTCCTCGGCGCCCATGGCGGCGACCGCCGCGTCGGCCACCCGCACCAGCTCGCGCGCGTGCGGGAGGAAGCGTTCGCCGTCGGGGGTGAGCTCGACCGAACGGTTGGTGCGCAGGAACAACGGCGTGGCGAGGGTGTCCTCGAGCTTCCGGATCCGCTTCGACAACGCCTGCTGGGTGAGGAACAGCGCCTGGGCCGCGCGCCCGAAGTGACGCTGCTCCGCGGTGACGACGAACGCCCGCACCTGGGCGAGGTCGAGGTCCACGGCTCAGGCGCCCGGCGGGCGGTCCCGGACGACGCAGGTGAGCCGGGCGGTGCAGGTGCGCCGGCCTTCGTCGTCGGTCAGCACGATCTCCGCGGTGATGGTGCCGCGGCCGACGTGCAGCGGCGTCGCGACGCCGGTGACGGTGCCCGAGCGGACGGCCCGGTGGTGCGTGCAGGACAGCTCCAGCCCCATCGCCGCGCGGTCCGGGCCCGCGTTCAGCGCGGCGACCGTCGAGCCCAGCGCTTCGGCGAGCACCGCGTTGGCGCCGCCGTGCAGCAGGCCGTACGGCTGGAGGTTGCCCTCGACCGGGATCGTGCCGACCACGCGTTCGGCGGTCGCTTCCAGGAGCTTCATGCCGACCTTGTCGTTCAGCTGCTGGTCCGCGGCGGCCGGGTCGATGCCCGACAGCCGGTCCACGTCGAGGGGGGCGGCACGTTCGGTCACGCAAAGCTCCTGTTCCTATGCGACACGTAAGAGTGTCGGACCCTCAGCCTAGACTCGGCTCCGTGAGCCCGAGTGAGAAGACGACCGTTGCCAACGCCACAGGAACGACCGGTGTCGCCGAGCGGCCGAAGCTGCTGCTGATCGACGGCCATTCGATGGCCTACCGCGCCTTTTTCGCGCTGCCCGCGGAGAACTTCAAGACCAAGACCGGGCAGGTCACGAACGCGGTCTTCGGGTTCACCTCGATGCTCATCAACCTCCTGCGCGACGAAGCGCCGACCCACCTCGCGGTGGCGTTCGACCTCTCGCGCAAGACCTTCCGGTCGGAGACCTTCGCCGACTACAAGGCGAACCGCAGCACGACCCCGGACGAGTTCCGCGGCCAGGTCGACCTGGTGCGGGAGGTGCTCGACGTGCTCGGCATCCCGTCGCTGACGAAGGAGAACTTCGAAGCCGACGACATCATCGCCACGCTCACCACGCAGGCCACGGCCCTGGACTTCGACGTCCTCATCTGCACCGGCGACCGCGACGCGCTGCAGCTGGTCACCGACCACGTCACCGTGCTGTACCCGAAGCGCGGCGTCTCGGAGATGACCCGGTTCACGCCGGAGGCCGTCGAGGAGAAGTACGGGCTCACCCCGCGGCAGTACCCGGACTTCGCGGCGCTGCGCGGCGACCCCTCGGACAACCTGCCGAACATCCCCGGTGTCGGCGAGAAGACCGCGGCCAAGTGGATCAAGCAGTTCGGCTCGCTCGACGACCTGATCGACCGGGTGGACGAAGTAAAAGGCAAAGCCGGGGAGGCCCTCCGGGCGCACCTCAGCTCGGTCCAGCTGAACCGGCAGCTCACCGAGCTGATCCGCGACGTCGAGCTGGAGATCGGCCCGGCCGCGCTGGAGCTGCGCCCGTGGGACCGCGAGGCGGTCCACGCGCTGTTCGACGAGCTGGAGTTCCGCGTCCTGCGCGACAGGCTGTTCGCGACGCTGCAGAGCGCCGAGCCGGAGGCCGACGAAGGCTTCGAGGTCTCGGGTGGCGCGCTGGCCCCCGGCGAGCTTCCGGCGTGGCTCGCGGCGCACGCGGGCGAGGGCGAGCCGGTGGCGCTGGCCTTCCGCGCCGTCGGCACGTCGGTCCGCTCCGACCTGCGCGCGGTCGCCTTCGCCTCGGCCGACGGCGAAGGCGCGTACGTCGACGTGACGGCGATGGACCAGGCCGACGACGCGGCGCTCGCCGCGTGGTTCGCCGACCCGAAGATCCGCAAGACCGGCCACGACCTCAAGGTCCCGCTGCACGCGATCCGCTCGCGCGGCTGGGTGCTGAACGGCCTGGCCATGGACACCGCGCTGGCCGCGTACCTGGTGCGGCCCGGGCAGCGCACGTTCGAGCTCGACGACCTCGCGCTGCGCTACCTGCACCGCGAGCTGCGCTCGGAGACCGACGGCGGCGACGGCCAGCTGTCCCTGCTCGACGGCGGCGCGGAAGGCTTGGAGCAGAAGGAGATCCAAGAGGAGCTGGTCAAGGCCCGCGCGATCTTCGAGCTGGCCGGCGCGCTCGACAAGGAGCTCGAGCAGATCGGCGGCGCGCGGCTGCTCGCCGAGCTGGAGCTGCCGCTGCTCGAGGTCATCACCGAGCTGGAGATCGCCGGTGTCGCCGTCGACCTGGAGCAGCTGACCACGCTCGAGGCGCACTACCTCTCCCGCGTCACGCAGGCGGCGGAGGAGGCGTACGCGGTCATCGGCAAGCAGATCAACCTCGGCTCGCCGAAGCAGCTGCAGGTCGTGCTGTTCGACGAGCTCGGCATGCCGAAGACCAAGCGCACCAAGACCGGCTACACGACCGACGCCGAGGCGCTGCAGGGCCTGTTCGAGAAGACCGAGCACCCGTTCCTGCAGCACATGCTGGAGCACCGGGACGCGACGAAGCTGCGCACGACCGTCGAGGGCCTGATCAAGTCCGTCGCCGACGACGGGCGCATCCACACGACGCTGCTGCAGACCATCGCGGCCACCGGCCGGCTGTCCTCGACCGAGCCGAACCTGCAGAACATCCCGGTCCGCACCGAAGAAGGCCGCCGCATCCGCGACGCGTTCGTGGTCGGCGAGGGCTTCACCGAGCTGATGACCGCGGACTACAGCCAGATCGAAATGCGGATCATGGCGCACCTCTCCCAGGACGAGGGCCTCATCGAGGCGTTCAACTCCGGCGAGGACCTGCACACGTTCGTCGCGTCGCGAGCGTTCTCGATGCCGCCGGAGGAGATCACGCCGGAGCTGCGCTACCGCGTCAAGGCGATGTCGTACGGCCTCGCGTACGGGCTCTCGGCGTACGGGCTCTCGCAGCAGCTGCGGATCTCGACCGAGGACGCCAAGTCCCAGATGGAGGCGTACTTCGACCGCTTCGGCGGGGTGCGCGACTACCTCCACTCGGTCGTCGGCGTCGCGGCGAAGAACGGGTACACCGAGACGGTCTTCGGCCGCCGCCGCTACCTGCCGGACCTCAACAGCGACAACCGCCAGCGCCGCGAGATGGCCGAGCGGATGGCGCTGAACGCCCCGATCCAGGGCAGCGCGGCCGACATCATCAAGGTCGCGATGCTCAACGTCCACCGCGCGCTGGTCGAGGCGAAGCTGAAGAGCCGGATCCTGCTGCAGGTGCACGACGAACTGGTGCTCGAGGTCGCCGAAGGCGAGCGCGAGGAGCTGGAGAAGCTCGTGCGCCACGGCATGGGGTCGGCCTACGAGCTGGCCGTGCCCCTGGAGGTCTCGGTCGGCTACGGCCGGTCCTGGAACGAAGCCGCGCACTGACTTCTGGGACATGAGGGGCTCGGCCGCCCGGACCCCTCGAGCGGGTGTCACTCTGCGCCACGGCCCGGATCACCGGGTCGTGGCGCGGGAGTACCTGGGCGGACGTCGTCGGGTGCCGGTCATCCGGACCAAGCTGGGTGGCCCGAACAGCCCAGCCGGGCCCGGCCGGAAGGATCAGCACATGGCCAGCGAATTCCAGCGGCGCAAGATCTCCGGCATCTTCGGCGCCATGGACGCCGACGACGACGGCTACCTCACCGAGTCCGACTTCCAGGCCCTGACAGCGAGATGGCTCGACCTCCGCGGCACGGACGGCAGCACCCCCGAGGGGCAGAAGCTCACCATGATCATGATGGGCTGGTGGGCGACGCTGCGCGACGCGTCCGACCGCGACCGTGACGGCAAGGTCACCCTCGACGAGGTCCTCGGCGTCGTCGACGAGCTCCCGAAGACGCCGGGCGCCGTCACCGGCACCGCGGCGGCGATGTTCGAAGCGGTGGACGAAAACGGCGACGGCACGATCTCGGCGGCGGAGTACCGCCGGATGATCGAAGCCTGGAGCGGCGCCGGCACCCCGACGGCCGAGGTGTTCGCCCTCCTGGACACCGACGGCGACGGCCGCCTGTCCCACGACGAGTTCGCGGGCCACTGGTACGAGTTCTGGGCGGGCGACGACCCCGCGGCCCCGGGAAGCGCGGTCTTCGGCCGGGTCTGACGGGTGAGGCGGTGCAGTGTCGGGTGCGCTTTCGGGCAGACCGCCGGACGGCGCCACGGTCCCGCCGAGCGGTCTCCCCGGAAGCCCGTTCGGTCATCCGCGCGCGGAAACCGTTGGCATTGCGACGAACGACGGACTCCGTTCGGCCGAGCCATTACCGCTGGGTAGGGAGGTCGGCGCCCGCGGCGCGATGATCACGGCGTAGGGTCCGCCGAATGGGGTTCGAGCGTGAGCGACGACGCTGGCGGGTCCGGCTGCACGACGAACTCGGCCGGGTGTGCGGTGCGGGCACGGTGCTGGACGAATACCACGTCCTCACGAGCGCGCACGTCGTCGAAACCGCCGGGGGACCACGCTCCGCGCTGAGCGTCGACTTCGTCGGCTTGGCCGAGGCGATGCCCGGCACGGCCACCGTCGTCGAAGGCTGCTGGGTGCCCTCCGACGGAGGCGGCCGCGGCGACCTCGCCGTGCTGCGGCTCGACCGCCCCGAATCCCGCGTCTTCCGCGCGCCGCTGCACCGCATGCCGCTCGGCGAGCACCAGCTCGTGCGCGCCTTCGGCTTCCCGCCGGGGTCGGTCGGCCGCTGGACCCACGCCCGGCTCGGCGGCCCCGAGCACCCCGGCAGCGCCGGCGGCGAGTGGGTCCGCCTCTTCCGCACCGCCGAAGCCGAGCCGCTCGGCCCCGGCTTCGGGGGCACGGCGGTGCTCGACGAAGCGACCGGCCACGTCGTCGGCGTGGTCGTCGGCAAGGACACCGGCACCTGGATGATCCCGGTCGAGACCATGCTCGGGCACCTGCCGCAGCTGAGCATCTGGACCTCGGGCAGCCCGGCCGTCGACGCGAGCTTCTCGCGGCCCGTCGGCGAGGCCGTTGACGTCTCCTTCGTGCAGCGCGTCGCCGACTGGTTCGCCAAGGCCGAGCCCGGCACCGTCTGGGTCGTCGACACCGGCGAGGCCGGCTCGCCGGTGGCCGCGGCGTTGCGGTTCGGGATCGTCCTCGCCGACCGCGAACGCTCGCTCGGCGTGCCCGGCCTGCCGCCCGCGCTCGGCGAGATGCCGCCGGCGGGCAGCGTCGACCTCGCCGTCGACGCCACCGGCCGCACCGCCGACGCCATCCGCCACCGCATCGAAGACCGGCTCACCACCGGGGTCGCGGGGCGCACGCTCGTCATCGACGCGATCGACGACTCCGCGGAACCCGACCGGCTCGTCGGCGAGGTGCTGGCACCGCTCGCCGGCCGCGCGGCCGAGCTCGGCATCCGCCTGCTGCTGGGGTTCCGGGAGGAGTCCTCGCCCGGCGTCGCGGCGGTGCAGGCGAGCACCCTCGGGGCCCGCCCGGCGCCCGAGGACCTCGCGGGCCGGCTCGACGTGCTGACCCAGTCCGTCGAGGAGCTCGCCGAGATCGAGGCGTACCAGCTGCGCGTGGCGACCCGGTTCACCGGCGTCGCGATGCTGCCGGCCCGGGCCCAGCGACTGCGCGGCGCGCTGAAGCAGCTGCGTTCGGCCGAGGTCGACGGCGACGCGGAGTGGGTCGAGAAGCACATCGGCGGACACGAGCACGCGGTAGCCCCGGCGGTCGAGGACGGCCGCCGCCAGCGCGCGGTGCTCGACGGTCTGGTCGCCCGCCGCGAGGAACTGCGAGCCCGCTTGACTGCGGACAACGAGCTCGCGCGCGAGCACGGCTTGGCGGGCGATCCGGAGCTGGAGCAGGCGTACACCCCGGCGAAGAGGCTGCTGATCGACGGCCCCTGCGAGCTGACAGCGGCGGCCACGGCGGTCGACACGTACGCGGCGGCGGTCCGGGCCCGCATTGAAGACCGCGGCTGAGGGCTGCGCCCTTAGCTCGCATCGAAGACTGCGGCTGACGGCTTCACCCGCTGCCCGCTCAGCCGCCCGCCCGAACGCCCGAACGCAGTGAATGACTCATTCCTTGCGTCGGACGCCAGGAATGAGTCATTCACTGCATCGGAGACCGGGAACTGTCGGTGCCAGGCGGTAGCGTGGAAAACGGGGGCGCCCCCGCGGGCCCCGGAGCGGCGGCCGGCCTCAAACCCGGCGCTCCGCAACGGTCGCGGTGCGCGCCGGAGGTCTTGAATGAGTCATACAGGACCTCCGAAGACCTGAATGTCCCATTCAAGACACCAGAGACTTGGCTCCGCGGCGGCCAAGCCCGCGAAGCCGGCGCCCGGCCTCGAATCCGGCGCCCCGCAGGAATCGCGGCGCGCGCCGCGAGATCGGCGTCAGCGGCGGCCGAGGCCGCGGATCAGCACCATCACCGCTTCCCGCACCTCGGCCCGCGTCCGCTGTGGCCCGAACACCTGCCAGTCCAGCGCCACCACCAGCATCGTGCCGAACAGCCCGGCCGCCGCCGTCGGGATCTGTACCCCTTCCGGCAGCCGGCCGGCCTCTTCCAGGCGCGACAACTGCGTCTTCACGATCGAGATGATCTCCTCGCGCAGCAGGGAAAGCGTGCCGTGCCACTGGCCCGGTGTCCGCCACAGCTCGCTCACCAGGATCTGCGAAAACCCCGGATAGCTCGCGATGAACTCCAGCGTCGTGTCGACCTGCGCCTCGATCACGTCGAGCGGATCCGCATCCGAAACCGCGGCGCGCAGCCGAAGAGCGAGCATGTCCACCCCGTACCGCAGGAGCCCGTCGACCAGGCCGTCCTTCGAGCCGAAGTTGTAGTAGACCGTGCCCTTCGCGACGCCGGCTTCGGCGGCGATGTCGTCGACCGTCAGCCCGACCAGGCCCCGGCTCTTCGAGAGCCGCAAGGTGGCCTCGAAGAGCTTCTGCTTCGTCCCGCCGCTCACAGGCTCAGCTCGGGCTTGAGCGCCGACACCGTCCACACGCGACGCTTGCGCGCGGCCAGCGTGGACACCAGGATCCCGCCGGCGAGGTACGCCAGCAGCACGCCGATGTCACCCAGGATCTGCACGGTGGCGCCACTGTAGAAGAGGTGCCGGAAGCCGTCGATCGCGTAGCCCATCGGCAGCACCACGTGCAGCGGGTACAGGGCGTCCGGGATGGTCTGCCACGGGAACGTCCCGCCCGCGCTGACCAGCTGCAGCACCAGCAGCACCAGGCCGAGGAACTTGCCGACGGCGCCGAAGAACGCGTTGAGCGCGTGCACCACCGACGTGAACGTCAGCGACACCAGTACGGCGAACCCGATCGCCGCCAGGGGATGCGCGATGTGGATGCCGACCAGCCACGTCACCGCGCCGAACAACACGATCACCTGGGCGATGCCGAGCAGCGCCGACGACAGCCAGCCGCCGACGGCGACGCGGAACGGCGCCGCGCCCGCGGTCAGCGCCCGCGTCGAAAGCGGCCGCAGGATCAGGAAGAGCACGAACGCGCCGATCCAGGTGGCCAGCGAGATGAAGAACGGCGCGAGACCGGCGCCGTACGTCCCCGCCGACGCCTCGCCGTTGGCGTTCACCGCCACCGGGTCCGCGATCGTGGTGGCCGTCGCGTTGCGGGTCGGGTCGTCCGGGTTCGGGATCTGCTGGAGGCCGGCCGCGAGCCCGTCGCGCAGCTTCACCGCGCCGTCCGCGAGCTGGTTCGTCCCGTTCACCGCCGTCTTCTCGCCGTCGTTGAGCTGCGAAGCGCCGTCCTTCAGCTGGTTCGCGCCGTCCGACGCCTGCGCGATGCCGCTGGTCAGCTGCGGTGACGCGGCGGCGAGCTTGGCCGCGCCGTCGGAGACCTGCCGGGCGCCGTCGGCCAGCTTCGCGAGGTCGCCGTTGGCCTGCTGGATCTTGCTGTTCGCCTGGTCGACGGGGGAGCGCAGCTGGTCGGCCTTGGCGACGATCGCCTGGATCTGGGCCTCCGGCACGCCGGCGTCGCGCAGGTCCGTCACGAGCTGGGTGCGGTAGGAGTCGAGCTTGCCCTGGATGCCGGACGACGCCGTGGCCGCGAGGGACGCCGCGTCGGCGACCTTCTGGTCCCCGGCCGCCACCTGCGAAGCGCCGTCGGCCAGCTTCTGCGTCTGCGACGGCAGTTCCGCGGTGCTGCTCTTGAGCGTGCCCAGGCCGGTCGCCAGCGTTGACGAGCCGTCCGCGAGCTTGGCGGCGCCGTCGGCCAGCTTCTGCTGGCCGGTCTTGAGCTGGTTCGCGCCGTCGGCGAGCTGGTTCGCGCCGGTCGAGGCCTCCTGGATCTTGGCGTAGATCGTCGAGAAGCCGACCAGGAACCGGTCCGCGGCTTCACTGCCGACCTTCTCCGCGATCGTCTTGCGCACCTGCTCGGCCACCTGTTTCGCGATGGTGCCGGAGAGGTAGTTGTTGGCGTCGTTGGTGGTCAGCGTGATCGTCGCCTGCTGCGGCTGGAAGGTGCCGACGCCCAGCAGGGCGGCGGAGAAGCCGCTGGGGATGCCGATGGCGAAGGAGTACCTGTCGTCGCGGACGCCGTCGCGGGCCTCCTGCTCGGACACCTCGTGCCACTGGAAGGTGCCGGACCTGACCAGCTCGTCGGTCACCTCGCGCCCGACGTTGCGCTGCTGGCCGCCGGCGTCCTTCGCGCCGGCGTCGCTGGTGAAGACGGCGGCGGGCAGCTTGTCGAGCCGGCCGTACGGGTCGTAGTTCGCGTAGAGGTAGAAGGACGCGTAGAGCAGCGGCACCAGCACGAGCGCGACCAGCGCGAGCTTCGGCATCGTGCCGGTCGACAGGCGGCGCAGCTCGTTGCGGGCGATGCGGAAGGCGTTCATTCGGGGACTCCGTCAGTGCTCTCGGGGAGCTCTTCGGTGGGGGCGGGTTCGGGGGAGTGGTGCTGCGGCTCGGGCTGCTCGGCCGAGCCGAGGCGCGCGGGCGGGAAGGGGAGCGCCGACAACGGCGTCGTCGCGGCCAGCACCACGACGGCCAGGCCGCGCTCGGCCTGCTCGCGCGCCAGGCCCGCCCAGCTTTCGACGTCGCTGGTGTGCCGGTCGGGGGTGTCGAGGACGAGCAGCCGCACGCCCTTGCGCTCGGCGGCCAGCTCGGTGAGCAGCCGGGTGCGCAGGGCCGGGGCGAGGTTCTCGAACCGCGTGCCCGCGAACGGCGCGGCGTCGTGCGCGGCGAGCCAGCGGGCGACGTCCTCCTTGCCCGCCGGGCGGTGGGCGAGCGCCAGCTCCTCGCCGACGACCACGCGCAGGGCCAGCGCGTCGTCGGGCTCGCTGACGCCGGGGGCGTCGACGACCGCGACGAGCTCGGGCAGCCCGGCGTCGGTTCCTTCGGCGTGCACCGTGCCCGTGGTCGGCTTCAGCCGCCCGGCGAGCGCGAGGCCGAACGCGGTGACACCGATGCCGGGTTCGCCGTGCACGATCGCCAGGTCGCCCTCGCCGACGGTCAGCGAGGTGGGCGGTAATAAGGGGCCGTGGTGTCCTTCGAGGGACACCCGATCGGCTCGGACCTGCACGGTTACTCCAGCGTCGGGAACTTTTTGAACTGACCGGTCAGTGCAAAAGCTAGTCCTGACGGAGGAGCGCGGCAAGATCACCGGACGCACGTCACACCCGTGGGTGATGCACCGGTCCGCGGCCGACTGTCGCATCCCGGGAGCCGCGACGCTGCCTGGTGACCCCGAACGGGGGAGAACGCGGGACCCGGCGTTCGCTCAGCGGAGCGCCGACGCCGGGCGCACTTCCCAGCTGGTCCACAGTGGACGGTAACCCTGCCGGTGCCAGAACACCGAGGCCAGCGGGTTGGTCGGGTTGTAGTAGAGGTACGTGCGGGTGGCGCCGCCCCGGTGCAGCTCCCGGTGCACGTGCGCCATCAGCGCCCGGCCGAAGCCGCCGCCGCGCTCGCCGGGTGCTGTCACCACGTTGTTCACGTAGCCCCAGCGTCCCGGCGGCAGCAGCTCGGCCGCCGCGCTCCCCGGCGTCGCGTCGAGCCACGCGCAGTGCGCGAGGGCGCGCGCCTCGCCGTCTTCCTCGGCCAGCCACACCGCCGGCTCGTCCTCGGCCAGCGCCTCTCGCAGCGAGGGGGCGAGCAGCTCGGCCGTGTTCGCCCGGCGGGTCGCGGCCACCAGCCCGGTGTAGTCGAACGTCGCGGTGGCCAGCTCGAGCGCCGCGGCGAAGTCGCCGGGCCCGGCGCGGCGCACGGCGACCGCCGGGTCCGGCTCGGCCGGGGGAGCCGTGCGCACGCCGACGGCGGAAAGCGGGACGAGGCCGTGGTCGAGGAAGGCGCGGATCGCCTCGGCGTCCCGGCTGGGCCAGAGGACGACGCACGACGAGTCGTCGCCGATCTCCTCCGCCTCCAGCACGCCCTTCAGCGCGCGAAGCAGCAGGTCCACGCCTTCGGTGCCGGTGGCGCCGAAGTACGGGAAGAGCTGCCAGACGTCGGCGGCCGCCCACAGCCTCGTGACGTCGCCGGGCGCCGCGCGGTGCCGCTGCAGCACGCCGGCGACCCGGGTGCCGTCCGCGGTCGCGGCGTCCAGCCGGCGCCCCTCGGCCGGGGGCGCTGCG
Organism: Amycolatopsis sp. NPDC051106; assembly: GCF_040682775.1. Classification (NCBI taxonomy): domain Bacteria; kingdom Bacillati; phylum Actinomycetota; class Actinomycetes; order Pseudonocardiales; family Pseudonocardiaceae; genus Amycolatopsis; species Amycolatopsis sp. NPDC051106. Next base: position 217,195 of record NZ_JBFBBQ010000002.1, read on the forward strand.
GGCGGCAGCAGGGCGTCCACCGCGGCGAAGCGCGCGCGGTGGGCAGCGAGCAGCGGTTCGGCGATGTCCATGGATCCCCCTGGTGGTGCGTCGGTCAGGACCAGGCGGGGCGCCGGATCCACATCGTCCACAGTGGACGATAGCCCTGCCGGTGCCAGAACACCGGCGAGAGCGGGTTCGCCGGGTGGTAGAAGAGGAACGTACCGTTTCCCTCCGGCCGGAGCAGCTCGCGATGGGCCACCGCCATCAGCGCCCGGCCGACGCCGGCACCCCGCGCGCCGGGCGCGACCGACAGCGTGTCGACGTACCCCCAGCGGCCCGGGAGCAGCCGGCCGTGGATGCCGTCGCCCGGCGCGGGCGCGGTCAGCAAGCACGCGGCCAGGCCCACCGGGACGCCGTCGTCCTCCGCGAGCCAGACCAGGCCGCTGAAGCGCAGCGAGCGGACCACCTCCGCGCGCAGCAGCTCCCGCGCGCCGGGCCGCGGCACCGCGGTGCCGACCAGCGACGTGTACTGCCACTCCGCCACGCGCAGATCGGTGAGCGCCTCGACGTCGCCCTCGCCGGCGAGGCGGACGGTCACCCGCGACGGCCCTTCTGCCGCGGGGGGCGCGGGGGTCCGCACCGCCAGGCACGTCATCGGCGCGAAGCCGTGGGCCAGCAGGACCGCCGACGCCTCGGCGTCGCGGCTCGGCCAGGCCAGCGAGCAGCCCGAGTCCGGATCGGGCCGCGTCCCGCGCATCCGCTCGCGCCAGGCCCCCAGCAGCGCGGCCAGGCCCGCCGCGCCGCTGTCGCCCGGCACCGCCGTCAGGTCCCAGACCTCCAGCGGGCCCCACAGCGCGGGCCACGCTCCCGGGGCGTGCACGACGTGCGTCAGCAGCCCGCCCGCCCGGCGTCCGCCGACGGTCACCACCAGCGGCTCGCTCGCCGCCGGCGGGGCGGCGATCGGCGGCAGCAGCGGGTCGAGCGCGGCGAACCGGGCGTTCTGCTCCTTTTCGAGGGGGTTCACGAGCGGTGCGTGCGGAAGATCGCGGTGCCCGGGAAGAGCCGCCCCCGCAGCGGGCTCCACTGGCCCCAGACCCGGGTGTGCCCCGCCGGCCACTCGGGCTCGACCAGGTCGGTGAGGGTGAACCCGGCCGCGGCCAGCGCGCGCACGTAGTCGCCGAGGGTGTGGTGGTACTCGACGTAGGTCGCGGTGCCCTCGTCGTCGACCTCGACGTACGGCGTGCGGTCGAAGTACGGCTGGGTGACGGTGAGCCCCTGCGGGCCGGGGTCGTCCGGGAAGATCCACCGCATCGGGTGGGTCACCGAGAACACCCACGGCGCGCCCGGCCGCAGCACCCGGTGCACCTCGGCGAACACGGCGTCCACCGAGGCCACGAACGGGATCGCGCCGAAGGCCGAGCAGGCCGCATCGAAGCTGCCGGACGCCAGCGGCAGGTACTCGGCGTTCGCCTGGACGAGCGGGACGTCGGCGCCGGTGCGCTCGTTGCCTTCGCGGGCGTGGCGCAGCATGCCGGCGGACAGGTCGGTCGCCACGGCGCGGGCGCCGTGGGCCGCCAGCCAGCGCGAGCACGCGGCCTGCCCGCAGCCGACCTCCAGGACGCGCTTGCCGCGGACGTCGCCGAGCAGCCGCGCGTCTTCTTCGCGCACGCCCTCCGGGCACCAGACGAAGTCGGCGTCGCCGAGGAACCCGCCGTGTTCGGCCTGGTAGTCGTCGGCGTCGGCGTCCCACCAGGCGAGGTTGGCGGCGGCGGCTTCGGGGCCTTCGACGGCGCGGTAGGCGACGGCCGTGGTGCCCAGCCGGTGCTCGGCCGCGTCGTGGCGCCCCGGCGCGGGCGGCTCCTCCGGTGGCATGATGGTGGTCTCCGGTCCCTGCGTCCTGGTGCGTGCGGTTTGCTTCCGCGAGGACCTTAGCGACCGAGGGGGACCCTGATTGTGCCGCCTAGCGGCCGCCGCGTAGGATGAGTGTTAGCGCAGTGGGTTCGCGCTGCCTTCCGCTCAGCTTCTGGTCGGGCTCGGGTCGCGCACCGTTTGCGGGTCATGCCGCGGTCGTTCACTGGTGGACGTTTGCTCGCAGGGTCTTCGCATGCCGTAGTGCCCATCGCGCCGACAACTGCCAACCCTCGATTCCCATCCACCGGAGCAACCCGCCTAATGACCATCGACACCGCCACCGCCCCGACCGCCCCGAACGCGGCCCCGCAGGTCGCCATCAACGACATCGGGTCGGAGGAAGATTTCCTCGCGGCTATCGACAAGACGATCAAGTACTTCAACGATGGCGACATCGTCGAAGGCACCATCGTCAAGGTCGACCGCGACGAGGTCCTGCTCGACATCGGCTACAAGACCGAGGGCGTCATCCCCTCGCGTGAGCTCTCCATCAAGCACGATGTCGACCCGGCTGAGGTTGTCACCGTCGGCGATGAGGTCGAAGCCCTCGTTCTCCAGAAGGAGGACAAGGAAGGCCGTCTGATCCTGTCCAAGAAGCGCGCGCAGTACGAGCGCGCCTGGGGCACGATCGAGGAGCTCAAGGAGAAGGACGAGCCCGTCAAGGGCACCGTCATCGAGGTCGTCAAGGGCGGCCTCATCCTGGACATCGGCCTGCGCGGCTTCCTGCCCGCGTCCCTGGTCGAGATGCGCCGCGTCCGCGACCTGCAGCCGTACGTCGGCCGCGAGCTCGAGGCGAAGATCATCGAGCTGGACAAGAACCGCAACAACGTGGTCCTGTCCCGCCGCGCCTACCTCGAGCAGACCCAGTCCGAGGTGCGCAGCGAGTTCCTCAACGCGCTCGCCAAGGGCCAGGTCCGCAAGGGCGTCGTGTCGTCCATCGTCAACTTCGGTGCCTTCGTGGACCTGGGTGGCGTCGACGGCCTGGTGCACGTTTCCGAGCTGTCCTGGAAGCACATCGACCACCCGTCCGAGGTCGTCGAGGTCGGCCAGGAGGTCACGGTCGAGGTCCTGGACGTCGACATGGACCGCGAGCGCGTCTCGCTGTCGCTGAAGGCGACCCAGGAAGACCCGTGGCGCCAGTTCGCCCGCACCCACGCGATCGGCCAGATCGTGCCGGGCAAGGTCACCAAGCTGGTTCCGTTCGGTGCGTTCGTGCGCGTCGAAGAGGGCATCGAGGGCCTGGTCCACATCTCCGAGCTGGCCGAGCGCCACGTGGAGATCCCGGAGCAGGTCGTCCAGGTCAACGGCGACGTCATGGTCAAGGTCATCGACATCGACCTCGAGCGCCGTCGCATCTCGCTGTCGCTGAAGCAGGCGAACGAGGGTGTCACGCCGGACACCGAGTTCGACCCGGCCCAGTACGGCATGGCCGCCGAGTACGACACCGAGGGGAACTACATCTACCCCGAGGGCTTCGACCCGGACACCCAGGAGTGGCAGGAAGGCTTCGACAAGCAGCGTGAGGAGTGGGAGCGCCAGTACGCCGAGGCGCACACTCGTTACGAGGCCCACATGAAGCAGGTCCAGAAGGCCGTCGAGGCCGACGCGGAGGCCGCGGCCGACGCGGCGACCGGCATCGAGAGCGGCGCGGAAAGCTACACCTCGGGTTCGGCCCCGGCCGACACGAAGAGCAGCGGCGGCACCCTCGCCTCCGACGAGCAGCTCGCGGCGCTCCGCGAGAAGCTCTCCGGCGGTGCGTGAGCAGTAGCGCTCTGAGCTGACAGCGAACCCCCGGTCCCGAGTGGACCGGGGGTTCGCTGCTTTCCCGTCCCACCCCGGCGCAGGTACCGGCTCGAACGCCCCAATGTGGCCTTGGTTGCGTTCAACGCACCGAAGGCCGCCTTGGGTGCGTCTGACGCACCGAAGGCCACATTGGGGCGCTGGCAACGCACCGAACGCCACATTGGGTGCGTTGCGTCGCCAAGCCGGGCCGAAGGCCTAGCCGGCTCAGCGGTTGCGCAGGTCCAAGCCGGCCATCGTCGCGGTGATGCCGCGGCGGTACATCCGCTCGTTCGCCTCGTCGGTCGGCGGGATGAACCAGTCCGGCAGCGGTGTCCGCGAAGCCAGCATCAGCTCCGCCCCGACCAGGCCGTGCATCGCCGTCCACAGCTGGTACGCCGTCTCGCGGGCGTCCGCTCCCGGTGGGCACACCCGCTGGATCCGGGCGACGAACAGGGTGAACGTCGTCCGCAGGACCGCCGACCGCAGCGCCGGGTCCGGGTCGAACCCCGGCACCGGGCGCTCGAACATCAGCGCGTAGCGGGCCGGGCTCTCCCGGGCGAACAGCCGGTACTCGAGCGCGAGGTGCAGCAGGTCCGCGACCCCGTCCGGGCCCGCCGGCGGCAGACTCTCCAGCAGCTTCCGCAGCGAGTCGAACGTGCGCTCGTACAGCGCGTCGAGCAGGCCCGCGCGGCCGCCGAAGCGCGCGTACACCGAGATCGTCGACGCGCCGGCCGCCTCGGCCACGCCGCGCACCGTCAGCCCCGGGACGCCGCGGTCGAACAGCACCGCCAGCGCCGTGTCCAGGAAGCGCTCGCGGCTGCCCTGCTCGGCGGGGCGCATCGACAGGTGCCTGGTGGCCACGGCGCACCCCCTTCGCGCACATCCGGGTGATCGACCCGCAGCAAAAGATACGATATCCGGCGCCTCTTGGGAACGTGCCGGATGTCCGGATGTGCGGGGTTCCCGTCCGCCGGACGCATGTCCGAGCAGCGCGAGGGCGGGCATCGTCGGCGTCATGAACCTCGACATCCCCGACACCGCCCTCGCCCGCGAAGCCACCGAGTACGTTCGCGACACCGCGGGCCCGCTCCTCTACGACCATTCCGCGCGCGTCTACCTGTTCGGCGCGCTCCAAGGCCGGCGCCGCGGTCTCGACTTCGACGCCGAGCTGCTCTACGTCGCGGCGCTGTTCCACGACCTCGGGCTCGTCGCCGGCCACCGCACCGACCGGCGCTTCGAGCTCGACGGCGCCGACGAGGCCCGCCGCTTCCTGCTCGGCCACGGCGTCGACGCCGAACGCGCCCGCGTCGCCTGGACGGCCATCGCGCTGCACACGACCCCGGGCATCCCCGAGTACATGGAACCCGAGGTCGCGCTGGTGACGGCCGGCGTCGAGTACGACGTCCTGGGCATCGGCTACCACGACCTCCCCGCCGAGGCCCGGGCCGCGGTCGTGGCGGAGCACCCGCGGCCGGACTTCAAGCGGCGCATCCTCGAGGCCTTCACCGAGGGCATCCGTGACCGGCCCGACACGGCTTTCGGGAACGTCAAAGCCGATGTCCTGGCCCGGTTCGTGCCAGGCTTCGAGCGCACGGACTTCGTCACCACGATCCTGGCATCACCCTGGGAGGACTGACCCGGATGGAACACCCCGAGCCCGGCACGGTCGTCGTCACCGCGAGCGGCGACGGCACCTACACGCAGCAGGTCACGACGGCGACCCACGAGCTGCTCGTCGACGAACCGGTCGAGGCCGGGGGTGCCGACGCCGGCCCGAACCCGTACGAGCTGCTGCTCGCCTCGCTGGGTTCGTGCACGGCGATCACGCTGCGGATGTACGCGAACCGCAAGGGTTTCCCGCTGACCCGGGCGACGATCCGGCTCCGCCACGACCGCATCCACGCCGAGGACTGCGCCAAGTGCGAGACCGAGCGCGGGATGCTGAGCCGCATCACGCGCGAAATCGTGCTGGAGGGCGAACTGGACGACGACCAGCGCGCGAAGCTGATGCTGATCGCCGACAAGTGCCCGGTGCACCGGACGCTGTCCTCGGAGATCGCCATCGAGACGCACGAGGCCGGCCGCTGAGGCAAGCCCGCGAGCGGCCGCCGTCAGGCAGCGGCGGCCTGGGCGGTCACCGGCCGGATCGTCGCCGTGCCCACCGCGGGGACCCAGATGCGCTCGAGGGCTGCGGCGCGGGCCTTGCGGCGGAGGCCGGCGAAGCTGTGCCTGGCCGGCACGAGCAGGGTGCTGAGCCACGTCCGGCGGTAGTCCGCCAGCGCGTCGGCCACGGTGCGGTGGACGAGGCAGTGCACCAGCCCCGGCGTGCCGAGCCGGTGCCTCCCGGCGTGCTTGCTGTCCGCCATCGTTCCTCCGTGTGGGCGACCCTGTCGCGCGCACGGTACGCAGCCGGGCCGGTGAAGGTGAGTAAGCAACGCGGCGTGTCCGGATATCGGTTGAGTCACGCGTCACGATCACCTTGCGGTTCACCCGTTCGTATGCCTTCGCTACGCCGTCACGCGGGCGGTGTCGTGACCTGGCCCTTCGGGCACGTCACGACGAACGGGATCCACGTGCTCTTCACCGCGTACACCGTGCGAGACGGCTGAACCTGGATCCGGTAGACACCGGACAGGCAGTGCCCGGCCGGCTCGGCCCGTCCCGCCGGCACGTCGGGCGCCCCCATGGCGAGCCCGCCCGCCCCCAGTACCACGACCGCCGCCCTGCCGAGCTTCGCCATGTCCATGGTCCCTCCCTTGACCAGGCGGGCCGGTGACCCGCTGCCGGGCGTATCGGAAAACGTTTACCGGAGTTACAGGGTGGCTGCCTGTGTCACACGGATGGGCGCACCCCCTCGTCCGTCCGGCGAGCCTGACTAGGGTGATCGGCATGTTGCGCGTGGGGCTGACAGGTGGAATCGGGGCCGGCAAGTCGACCGTGGCGAACCGGCTCGCGGAGCACGGTGCCGTCCTGATCGACTCCGACCGGATCGCCCGCGAGGTGGTCGAGCCCGGCACCGAGGGACTCGCCCGGCTCGTCGAGGAGTTCGGCGAGGAGATCCTGGCCGCCGACGGTTCGCTCGACCGGCCCGCGCTCGCCGCCAAGGCGTTCGGCGACGACGAGTCGCGACGCCGGCTCAACGCGATCGTGCACCCGCTGGTCGGCGCCCGCACCGGTGAGCTGATGGCCGCCGCCGCGCCGGACGCCGTCATCGTCCACGACATCCCGCTGCTGGTCGAAAACGGCCTCGCGACCGCGTACCACCTGGTCGTGATCGTCGACGCGCCGGTCGAGGTGCGGGTCCGGCGGCTGGTGACGGCGCGGGGCATGGCCGAGGAGGACGCGCGGGCCCGGATCCGCGCGCAGGCGAGCGACGAGCAGCGCCGCGCCGTCGCGGACGTGCTCCTGGACAACGGCGGTGCCGAAGACGCCGTGCTCGCCGACGTCGACGCGCTGTGGGCCGACCGGCTCGTGCCGTTCGAGGCGAACGTCCGGCTGCGCCGGCCGCGGCCGCCGGTGTCCCCGAAGATCGCCGAGTACGACCTCACCTGGCCGGCGCAGGCCGAGCGGGTGCTCGCCCGGATCCGCGCCGTGGCCGGGGAGCTCGCCCGCCGCGCCGACCACATCGGGTCCACCGCCGTCCCCGGCCTGCCCGCCAAGGACGTCCTCGACTTCCAGCTGACCGTGTCCACTTTGGACGACGCGGACACGCTCCGCGAGCTGCTCTCCGACGCCGGGTTCCCCCGCCTGGAGGGCGACTGGGTCGACGACGCCCTGGACGGCGCCGGGACGTGGCCCAAGCGCCTGCACGTCGGCGGTGACCCCAAGCGCGCGGTGAACCTGCACGTCCGGTCCGAAGAGACGCCGGCGTGGCGGCTCGCCCTGCTGTTCCGCGACTACCTGCGCGCGAACGCGGACGAGCGGGACGACTACCGCGACGTCAAGCTGCGGCTGGCCGCCGCGCACGCCGACGACGGCAACGTCGCGGCCTACGCGGACGAGAAGCAGGAGTTCGTCAACGGCGTCTTCACCCGCGCGGAGAAGTGGGCCGCGGCCACCGGCTGGACGCTTTAGGAGCCCAGCAGCCCGCGTTCGAACGCGACCGCGACGGCCGCCGCGCGGTCGTTCACGCCGAGCTTCGCGTAGACGTGGATCAGGTGCGTCTTGACCGTCGCTTCGCTGATGAAGAGCTTCTTCGCCGCTTCCTTGTTCGTCGAGCCGCGGGCGACCAGGGTGAGCACCTCGCGCTCGCGCTGGGACAGCGGCTCCCGCGCCGGCTCGCGCATCCGGCCCATCAGCCGGCTGGCGACCGCGGGGGAGAGCACGGCTTCGCCGCGGGCGGCGGCTTCGACCGCGCGGAAGAGGTCGTCGCGCGGCGCGTCCTTGAGCAGGTAGCCCGTCGCGCCCGCCTCGATGGCGGGCAGGACGTCGGAGTCGGTGTCGTAGGTCGTGAGCACCAGGACCCGCGCCGGGTTGCCCAGCCGGGCCAGCTCGGTGATCGCCGTGACGCCGTCGGTGCCCGGCATCCGCAGGTCCATCAGCACGACGTCGGGGCGCAGCCGCTCGGCCAGCGCGACGGCTTCGGCGCCGCTCGCCGCCTCGCCGACGACCTCGAAGCCACGGCCGGTGAACATGCCGCGCAGGCCGTCGCGGACGATCGGGTGGTCGTCGGCGATGAGCACGGTGATCGTCACGGGGAGGCCTCCGGCGGGGACGGGACGGCGGGCAGGACGGCCGAGATCGCGGTGCCGCCGCCGGGTTCGGACTCGACGTGCAGCGTACCGGCGAGCCGTTCGACGCGCCGCCGCATCCCGGGCAGCCCGAAGCCGGGGCCGGGCCCGGGGACGAACCCGGCGCCGTCGTCGCGGACGTCCAGGGTCACCTCGTCGTCCATGTAGGACAGCGTGAGGCCGACGCGACCCGCCTCGGCATGCTTGTCCACATTGGACAGCGCTTCCTGGGTGACGCGCAGGATGGTCGACTCGATCTCGGGGTGCAGTGGCCGCGGTTCGCCGGTGGCGGTGAACGCGGCGGGCACGCCGGTCCGCCCGCTCCACCGCGTCGCGACGCCGGCGAGCGCGTCGGGCAGCGCCGCGGTGTCCAGCGGTTCGGGGTGCAGCGCGCGCACCGAACGCCGGGCGGCGACGAGGTTCTCCCGCGCCAGCGCGGCCGCCGAGTCCAGGTGCCGCTGCCGTTCCGCGGGCTCGTCCTCGGCCAGCGCGGCGGCTTCGAGCTGGGTGATGATGCCGGTGAAGCCCTGGGCCAGGGTGTCGTGGATCTCCTGGGCGAGGCGCTGCCGCTCGTCGAGGATCCCGGCTTCGCGGGCCTGGCTGAGCAGTTGCCGTTGCAGGCCTTCGTTTTCCGCGTGGGCCGCGGCGAGGTCGTCGAGCATGCGCCGGCGTTCTTCGTTCTGCCGGGCGACGGCCGCCGACAGCAGCCCGCCGCCCCCGATCGCCGTGGTCTGCACGAGGATGATCGTGATCCAGATCCCCGGTCTCTCCTGCAACGCGTGGGCCGGCCCGCCGTTGCCGAGGGTGTTGATCAGCAGCGAGGTCACCGCGAGCGCGACGAAGGCGAGCCACGTCGGCCGCAGCCGCATCGCGGAGAAGAACGCGAAGATCATGAAGATCACGAACGTGACGTCCCGGGACTCGAGGACGCTGCCCAGCCCGATGACGCCGGCGAAGCTCAGCAGGGCGAACGCGGGGTGCTCGCGCACCCGCGGGACCGGGAGGGTGATCGTGGCGAGCAGCCAGAGCGCGGTCGCGGCGACCAGCGCGCCGGTGAGCGCCCACCAGCGGCCGTCGTGCCCGCCGAAGGCGAGGGTGATCAGGGTCGCGGTGGCGAGCAGCCCACCGCCCAGGTACCGCTCGACCCGGTTCAGCAGGGGCTGCCAGCCGGTGGCGGCCTTCGCCGACTCCAGCGGCCACATCGGGCGGTTCCAGTCGACCCGGACGCTCACGCTCTCATGTCCTTCACCCGAGGCCAGATCGCCGCCCAGTCCGCGGTCCGGCCGGTGAGCTGCCAGACCGGCATGTGCTCGCTCGCGTTCGCGACGCCCAGGCGGTTCCCGACCTGCCCGGCGAGGTGCGCGGACGCGAAGTACTTCGCGAGCTTCGACGGGTCGTAGCCGACGAAGAGCACGGTGTCGGCGTCGTCGGCAGGCCGGCCGAAGTACCAGAAGCCGCGGCTCGGGCTGTGGGCCTCGGGCAGGCCGTGCTCGGGCCCGTACCGGTCGAGCGCACCGGCTTGCCAGTAGCCGCCGGTGACGACGGCGGTGCCGGGTGGCGCGGTCCGGTACAGCTTGGCGACGTCGCCGGCGAGGTCCGGCCAGCCGATCTCTTCGGCCGCGTAGGCGGGCCGCGGCGCGCCCGGGTGGTCGGCCAGCCAGTGCGCCGGCCAGAGCGGCAGTGTGAAGGGCAGGCTGAACAGGGCCGAGAGCACGAAGACCGGCCAGGTCGGCACCCACCGCCACCACAGGGCCGGTTCACGTCCTTCCAGGTGCACCGCGGCCGCGGCCCACAGCACGCCGAACATCCCGGCGGCGTAGTAGTACCGCCCGTTGGCGAGCAGGAAGACCGCGACGACACCCAGCGCCGTCCAGCCCAGGAACCGGTACGGCCGCAGCTGTGCGCTCCCGAGCAGCACGGCGACGCCGTAGAGGACACCGAGCGCGCCGATCACCCAGCCGGCGCCGGCCAGGAGGTTCGGGACGAAGCTCTCGCGCCCGCCCGCCGCGTCGACTTCCGCGCCGACCGCGTCACCCATGCCGAGCTGCGGCCAGCCGTTCGCGCGCTGCCACAGCAGCGTCGGCACCAGCGATGCGGCGGCGATCAGCGCGCCCAGCCAGAGCTTCGGCCGGCGAAGCAGCTCGCGCGGCCCGAACACGAGCACCGCGAGCCCGGCCACCACCCAGAACGCGCCGATGAGCAGCTTGCCGTTGAGCGCAACGGCCGTCACGACGCCGAGCCACACCAGGAGCGAGTCGTCGCGGGTGCGGACCCAGCGGACCAGCAGCCACAGCACGAGCGTCCACAGCAGCGGGTCGAGCGTCGACGTCGCCAGGTAGTGGCCGCTGCCGACGAACTGCCCGCAGATCGCGTACGCCGCCGCGGCGCGCGCCTGCGCCTTGCGCCGTCCGCCCAGCTCGCGGGCGATCAGGGCGGTGACGGCGACGCCGGCCGCCGTCGCGGCGACCGCCGGCAGCCGGAAGACGACCAGCGAGCCGGGCGCCAGCGAGTCCATCGCCCAGGCCAGGAACGGGACGAGCGGTGGCTGGTCGGCGTAGCCCCACGCCAGGTGCTTCCCGGCGGCGAGGAAGTACAGCTCGTCGCCGAAGTAGCCGTAGCGGCCCGCGGTGAGCAGCAGCGCGGTGGCCGTGCCCAGCGCCAGCAGCGCGACCGGCAGCCGGGCGAACGGGGCGAGCTGGGTTGTCGCCTGGTCGGGGGCCGTGGCTACGGCGTCCATCGTGCTCCTTCGTCCTGGGTAGGCGCCGGTCCTTCCCGCACCCTACGGGGGCCACCCGGCGTCACCCCGCGACCGGTGACGCCGGGCACGTGGCTCAGGTGTGGGTGTTCACCAGCTTCGGCCACAGCACGGACCACGGTTCGGTCCGCCCGCTCGCCACCCACAGCGGCACGCCGTCGAAGTAGCTCGGCTTCGCGGCGCCCGTGTCGACCGTCCCGATCGGCCGCACGACGGCGAAGTGCCCGAGCAGCGGCCGCGGGTCGGCACCGACGTACAGGACGTCCGTCGCGTCTTCGGGCGGTACGACCAGCGTCGCGTACCCGCGGTTGCCGCTGGCCGGCTCCGGCAGGCCGAGGTCACGGCCGTAGCGGTCGAGCGCACTGGCCTCCCAGTACGTCTCGGTCACCACCGCCGTGCGTTCCCGGCTCGGCAGCCTCGCGAAGGCGTCGGAAACCGACCGGGTCCCCTCCGGCCAGCCGATCTCGGCGAAGGCGAACACCGGCGACGGCAGGGACGGGTGCTCGGTCAGCCACGCCCGCGGCCAGACCGGCAGCGCGACGGGCAGGACCAGGAGCACGGACAGCGCGTAGCACGGCCAGGCCGCCAGCCACCGCCACCAGCGCGACGGTTCCCGGCGCTCGAGCGCCACCGCGGCCATCGCCCAGCACACCGGGTACATCCCGGCGAGGTAGTAGAACCGGCCGTTCACCGCCACGAACGCCACGGTCAGCAGCAGCGTCGTCCAGCCGAGGAAGCGGAGCTCCCGGTCGCGCAGCACCCGCCACAGGCCGTACCCCAGCAGGACGGCGCCGACCGGGATCCCGGCGGTGAGCAACGCCGCCGGCACGAACGTGAGCCGCCCGCCCCAGGTGTTGCCGACCTCCTGGGAGATCGCCGCGCCCATGCCGAACTGCGGCCAGCCGTGCGTGGCCTGCCAGAGCAGCGTCGGCACCAGAGCCACCGCGGCGATCGCCGCGCCGAGCCACAACGCGGGCCGGCGCAGCAGTTCCCGTGGTCCGCACACCAGGAGCGCGACCCCGGCGGCGAGCCAGAAGCCGCCGATGAGGAACTTCGTGTACAGCGCGAGCGCCGTCACGACGCCGGCGAGTGCGAGCAGGCCGTCGGCGCGGGTCCGCAGCCACCGCACCAGCAGCCACAACAGCACGGTCCAGAGGAACGGGTCCACTGTGGACGTCGCGAGGTAGTGCCCGCCCGCCGGGAACAGCGACGACACGCCGAAGGTCGCGGCGGCCAGAGTCTGCGCTTTCCTCCCGCCGCCGAGTTCGCGGGCGATCAGCGCGGTCAGCGCGATGCCCCCGAGCATCGCCAGCATGGCGGGAATCCGCAGCACGAACGGCGACTGCCCGAGCGCGTCCATCGTCTTGGCCAGCAGGGGCAGCAGCGGTGGCTGGTCGACGTAGCCCCAGGCGAGGTGCCGTCCGGCGGCCAGGAAGTAGAGCTCGTCGCCGAAGTAGCCGTACCGGTTCGCGGTCAGCAGCAACGGGATCGCCATCAGCGCCGTCACGATCGCCACCGGGCGCGTGGCGACCGGCGCGACCGGCCGGACCCGGGCCGCGGCGGGCGCGCTCGTCACTCCCACCGGAACACCCGCGCCGCGATCGTCGAGCAGACGACGGCGAAGACCGCCATCGCGCCGAGCTGGAGCAGCTCCGGGGCGTCGCCGGCCCAGGTGGCGCGCAGCGCGTTGAGCGTGCCTCCCAGCGGCAGGACGTCGGCGACGTGCTGCAGGAAGACCGGCAGCTTCTCCTTCGGCACCCAGACCCCGCCCAGCGCCAGCATCGGGAAGAACAGCGCGCTCCCGATGCCGCTGGCCGCGCGGCCGGTCGGCACCAGCGCCGCCACCAGCAGGCCGACGGAGAACAGCGCCACGGCCCCGAGCACGAGCGACAGCAGGAAGCCGCCCGGGTTGCCCGGCAACGGGATGCCGAGCGCGAGCCCGCCCACCCCGGCGATCAGCGCGACCACGACGACGGCGGCGGCCAGGTTCACCAGCAGCTGCGCGGCGAGCAGCAGGCTCGGCGGCACGGGACTCGCGGAAAGCCGCTTCAGCAGGCCTTTTTCGCGGTAGGTGCCCATCGCGGTCGGGAACAGCGTCAGCGCCAGCATGGCCAGCAGGATCGTGATGGCCATCGGCGCGATCAAGGTGGCCAGGGCGCTGTGCCCGCCGTACTCGGGGTCCGGCTCGTTCGCGCCGGGCATCAGCCCGAACACCAGCAGCAGGGCGAGCGGGATGCCGACGACGACGGCCGGCGCGCCCGGGTCCCGCAGGAACACCTTGGCTTCGGCGGTGGTCAGCTTGGTCAGGACGGACATGGTTTCCCCCTTCATTCCGGCCGGTGGCCGGTGAGTGCGACGAAGGCGTCGTCGAGGCCGGCCTGCTCGACGCGCAGGTCCTCGGCGATCACGCCGAGGCGGGCGAGCAGCGACGTCACCGCGTGGAGCACGTTCCCGCGGCCGCTGACCACGAGACGGTCGGCGTGCCACTCGGCCTTGCGGACCTCCGGCAGCGCCTCGAGCGCGCTGGGGTCGAGCGGGGCCGACGGCCGGAACCGCACGACCTGCTCGTCGGTGACCCGGGCGACCAGCCCGGCCGGGGTGTCGACGGCGACGACGCGCCCGGCGTCGATCACCGCGATCCGGTCGCAGAGCCGTTCCGCTTCGGCCATGAAGTGCGTGACCAGCAGGATCGTCACGCCCTGCGCACGCACGGCCTCGATGAGGTCCCAGGTGTCGCGGCGGGCCTGCGGGTCGAGGCCGGTGGTGAGCTCGTCGAGCACCGCCACCTCCGGGCTCCCGACCAGCGCGAGCGCGATGGACAGCCGCTGCTGCTGACCGCCGGAGAGCTTCTTGTAGGCGGTGTTCCGGTGCTCGGTCAGGCCGAGCGTGGCGAGCAGCCGCTCCGGATCGGCCGGCGTCCGGTAGAACGCGGCGTAGAGGTCGAGCAGCTCGCCGACCCGCAGCTTGTCCTGCAACCGGCTCTCCTGGAGCTGGACGCCGACGCGCTGGCGCAGTTCGGCCCGGTCGTGGCGCGGGTCGAGCCCCAGCACCGAAAGCTCACCGCCGTCGGGCGTCCGGAGGCCCTCCAGGCACTCGACGGTCGTGGTCTTGCCCGCCCCGTTCGGGCCCAGGATCCCGAAGATCTCCCCGCGTTCGACGCTGAACGACACGTCGTCGACCGCGACCTTGTCCCCGTACCGCTTGTGGAGGTGCTCGACCTCGATGACCGGCATGGCGCTGTTCCCCTCTCGATCCGCTTGCGACACACCGAGATTCCCGCGCGAGGGGCCTCCGGCGAATCGTCAGGACGGTCCGGACCGGGGTCCTCCGGCGGCGGACCCCGCATCCACCGTTCGGAGGATGCGCGAGGCGTCAGGAGCTGCGCCGGGGTGACGCGAGCACGAGCAGGAAGGTGAACGCGATGCCGCCGGCGATGACGAACACCGCCGTCCGGATCCCGTCACCGGTCGCGACGCGCAGCGCGTCGCCGCCGAGGTCCCGGGTACCGGCGTTGGCGATGAGGACCAGCACCGCGAGCCCGGCCGCGGCGCCGATGCCGGAACCGGTCGTGACGATCCCGGAGGCGACCCCTTGCCGCGGGGCGGGCACGCGCGTCGCCGCGGCGATGTACATGGCCGTGAACACCATCCCGTCGCCGGCGCTGACCGCGACCAGGCCGGGCACCAGCCCGGCGTAGGAGCCGTCCGGGGTGAGCGCGAACCCGAGCAGGCACGCGCCCAGCGCGCCGGTCGCGAGCGCGCCGAGCAGGGTGTGCCGGACGCCGATCCGGGTCACCAGCGGCCCGGCCAGCACCGAGCCGGCGACCACCACCGCGGTGGGCAGCAGGAACGCGAGCCCGGTGGCCAGCGCGTCGTAGCCCCGGACGTCCTGGAAGTGGAGGGACAGGAAGTACAGCAGCGAGCCGAAGGTGGCCGTGAACAGGAACGCGACCACCAGCGCCAGCCGGAGGCTCGGATTGGCCGGCAGGCGGCGCGGCACCAGCGGGTCGGTGCTGTGCCGCTCGATCACCGCGAAGGCGCCGGCCAGCAGCGTCCCCGCGACCAGGGCCGCCACGATCCCGGGGGAGTCCCATCCCGCGTCCGGGCCCTGGACCAGCGCGAACGCCAGCAGGGTCACCGCGCCGGTGACGCTCAGCGTGCCGGCCAGGTCGAACCGCCGCCCCGGCGCACCGGGCCGGTCGGGCGCGATGAGCGCGAACGCCGCCACGAGCGCGACGCCGGCCAGCGGAACGTTGACGAAGAACACCGCCTGCCACCCGAAACCCCGCGTCAGCACCCCGCCGAGCAGGACGCCGACGACCAGGCCGGCGGCACCGGCTCCGCCCCACGCGCTCAGCGCGCGGTTGCGCTCGCGGCCCTCGGCGAAGGTCGTGGTGATGATCGCCAAGGTGCTGGGGAAGACCAGCGCCCCGCCCAGGCCCTGGAGCGCCCGGCCGGCGAGCTGGAGGAGTGGCACCGTGGCGAGCCCGCCGACGACCGACGCGATGGCGTAGAGGGCGAGGCCGGTCACCAGCACCCGGCGCCGGCCGAGCAGGTCCGCGGCCCGGCCGCCGAACAGCAGGAACCCGGCGGAGGCGATCGCGTACGTGCTGATCACCGCCTGGAGGGTCTGGGCGGAGTAGCCCAGGTCGCGGCCGATTTCGGGCAGCGCCACCACGACGATGTACTGGTCGAGGGAGACGATCAGCATCGCGAAGGCCAGCAGCGCCAGCCGCGCGCGGGGGTGGTCGCGGCGCGCCACCGAGGTCACTTCCGGTTCGGTCAGCATGGTTCCTCCTGGTCGTCGCGTGGGGTTGCCGCTGAACTGTACGCTTCAGTTCATATGAACTCAACGGTTCAGTTCAGGAGCTTGGTATGCTGCGGCGATGACCGAGACGCGACGGCGTGCCCCTTCCGGCGAGCGAGCCGACCTCAAGCGCCGGGCGATCGTGGACGCCGCCCGCGAGACGTTCCTGGCTCGCGGCTTCGAAGCCGGCATCGACGTCATCGCCCGGCAGGCCGACGTGTCGAAGGTGACGATCTACAACCACTTCGGCAGCAAGAGCGAGCTGTTCCACGCGGTCATCCACGACGCGCTCAAGGAAGCGCTCCAGCAGTCGACGCTGGCGCTGGAGAAGAGCCTGGCCGAGTCCGACGACATCCGCGAGATCCTCGTGCGGACGGCGACGGGCTGGGTGGCGGGAATGGCGCAGCCGCAGGTGCTGGCGCTACGCGCGCTCGTCGCCAGCGAAGCGCAGCGGTTCCCCGAGCTGGGCCAGGCGTGGAAGGCCAACGGTCCCGACCTGACGTCCGCCATCCTCGCCGGGGAGTTCCGCAAGCGCATCGAGGCCGGCGAACTCGCCATCCCCGACGTCGACCTGGCCCTGGTGCAGCTCTACGCGCTGGTCCTCTACCCGCACTTCACCCACGCCGCCTACGGCGAACGGATCGGCGAGCAGCGCACCCACGACCTCATCAGCCGCGGCGTGGACATGTTCCTCGCCTACTACTCGGCCTAGGGGTGCCGGCGCCAGGTCAGCGTGATGTCCTTCGTGGACAGCCAGGCGGAGAGGTCGTAGCCGTGGGCGGCCAGCCCTTCCACCGCGGCGTAGGTGGTCTTCAGCGCGTACTCGGCGTCTTCGGCGGAGAGCAGGCCCGCGGCGTGGGCTTCGAGGAGCTCGTCGGTGTCGATCACGCGGAGGGACAGCTTGTCCTTGAGCACCAGGTCGACGTAGAGGTCGGTGGCGACCCAGCGCGGGCCGTCGCGGCGGACGCGGACGACGTCGAGGTAGAAGTCCTGGTCGCGCTCGTGGCCGGGGGAGAACCAGAAGTCGGTGAACCGCAGCCCGAGCCCGGGCACCAGCCAGGACTCGAGGTAGTGGAACTGGGCGCGGCCGGGGGTGGGGCGCGCGAGGTACAGGCCGAACGGCTCCTCGCGGTATTCCTCGACCTCCCGGCGGATGCCCTTCGGGTCGATGTTCGCGCGCTCGGCGGGGTCGAAGAGCTCGACCTTCGGCGCGTGCAGTTCAGCCATGCGGTCATCCTGCCGGGCAGGTCACGAATCGCGTATACGCGACGCGCGCGCCACTCGTTCGGGCTAGGGTGCGCCGACGATCAGAGGAGCCGAGGGGACTGGGGATGTTCGGGATCATCAGGCCGTGCCGGCACCGGCTGTCCGGCCGCCTGCACGCGGACTGGGTCGCGCACCTGTGCGGGCTGTGCCTCACGCTGCGCGACGAGCACGGGCAGCTGGCCCGCGTCGTCACCAACTACGACGGGCTGATCATCTCCGCGCTGGTCGAGGCGCAGACGCCTCGCGCGGACCAGCGCCGGGACGCCGGGCCGTGCCCGCTGCGGGGCATGCGCTCGACCTCGGTGGCGCGCGGCGAGGGTGCCCAGCTCGCCGCGGCGGTGTCGCTGGTGCTGGCCGCGGCGAAGGTCGGCGACCACGTCGAGGACCGCGACGGCGCGTTCGGGCGCCGTCCGGTGGCCATGGCCGCGCGGCGGGTCGCGGCCCGCTGGGCGGCGCAGGGCAGCAGCACCGGCGGCCGGATCGGGTTCGACACGTCGGTGCTCACCGAAGCCGTCGAGCGGCAGGGGGAGCTGGAGCATTCCGTTCGCTTCGGCGACTCGGCGCTCCTCGCGACCGAGCCCGCCGAGCTGGCGACGTCCGCGGCTTTCGCGCGGACGGCGGAACTGGCCGGGCGGCCCGGCAACGTGGCCCCGCTCGCGGAGGCCGGCCGGCTGTTCGGCCGGGTGGCGCACCTGCTGGACGCGGTCGAGGACCACGCGGCCGACGCGGCGGCGGGCGCCTGGAACCCGTTGCGGGCGACCGGAACCTCCTTGGAGGAGGCGCGCCGGTTGTGCGACGACGCGGCGCTCGGGGTCGAACTGGCGTTGCGGGAAGCGGAGTTCGCGGAGCCAGGGCTGGTGCACGCGTTGCTGGTCCACGAGCTGCGGCAGGCGGTGCGACGCGCGTTCGGACACGGCTCGGCGCATGGTCACGGCTCGGCTTCCGGTGCCGGGTCCGGCGCGGCGTTCGCGGCCGGCGAACAGTGGCCGGGCGGCCTTGCCGGGCAGCAGCCGCCGCCCGGGTGGATCGGGCCGGGACCCACCCCGCCGCAGCACCCGCAGCAGCCGCCGCCGGGCTGGATCGGCCGGGGGCCGGCTCCGCAGCAGTACCCGCACCAGCCTCCGGGTGGTCCGGGAGCCGGTGCGCCGCACGGCTTTCCGCCGCCCGGCCCGGTCCCGCCGCCGGGTGCGCCCGGCGGCCGCGGCCCGGGTGGCCCTGGCGGCGGTGGCCCGGGCGGCCCGGGTGGTCCCGGTGGGCCGGGAGGTCCTGGCGGCCCGGGTGGTCCCGGCGGGCCGGGCGATTCCGGTGGTCCGGAGTCGCTCGACGGCAAGGGCGGTGGCCTCTGGTACCCGAAGTTCGCCGTCCCGCCGAAGAAGCGCAACTTCTTCCTCGGCTGCGCACTCACCCCCTACATGTGCTGCACCTGCCAGTTCTGCTGCCGCGATCCCTTTCCCGGCCCGTGGAGCGGCAAACCGCGCTCGACCGGCGGCTGCGACTGTGCCGGCTGCGACGGCTGCTGCGACTGTTGTTCCTGCTGTGACTGCAGTTGCTGAAGTGACAACGCGATGACGATGGACGGCCGGCCCGACCGGGCCGCGAGACCTTCGCCGGCCTCGACCGAGGCCGAGGTCGCGGAGGTGCTCGGGGAGTTCCCGTGCGCCGAAACCCAGGCCGCCGGGCCGGGCCGAGCGCCGGCCTCGCGCTCCGGGAGACGAGCCGGCGCCGTCCCGCACTGCGCCGTGACCGGCGGCGAAGTCATCTCCGTCACGGTCTCCCGGCCCCGCTGACCAGGCCCGACGGAAATTGTCGGTGGGTCGGCTTACTCTGGTCGACGTGGCTTTCGCAACCGAACACCCCGTGCTCGCCCAGTCCGACTTCCGCCCGGTCTCGGAGATCCCCCGGACCGGCGGCCGCTTCGAGGTGGTCAGCGACTACCAGCCCGCCGGTGACCAGCCGGCGGCCATCGACGACCTCGAACGCCGGGTCAGGGCGGGCGAGAAGGACATCGTGCTGCTGGGCGCCACCGGTACCGGCAAGTCGGCGACCACGGCGTGGCTGATCGAGCGCGTCCAGCGGCCGACACTGGTGATGGCGCCCAACAAGACCCTGGCCGCGCAGCTGGCGAACGAGCTGCGCGAGCTCTTCCCGCACAACGCGGTCGAGTACTTCGTCAGCTACTACGACTACTACCAGCCCGAGGCGTACATCGCGCAGACGGACACGTACATCGAGAAGGACTCGTCGATCAACGACGACGTCGAGCGGCTGCGGCACTCGGCGACGATGAACCTGCTGTCGCGGCGGGACGTCATCGTGGTCGCGAGCGTGTCCTGCATCTACGGCCTGGGCACCCCGCAGTCCTACCTCGACCGGTCGTCGAAGCTGGCGGTCGGCATGCAGCTCGACCGGGACGTCTTCCTGCGGGCGCTGGTGGACGTGCAGTACACGCGCAACGACATCGCCTTCGCGCGCGGCACGTTCCGGGCGCGCGGGGACACGGTCGAGATCATCCCGGCGTACGAGGAGCTGGCGATCCGCGTCGAGTTCTTCGGCGACGAGGTCGAAAAACTTTACTACCTGCACCCGCTGACCGGGGACATCGTCAAGGAGGTCGACGAGGTCCGGATCTTCCCGGCGACGCACTACGTCGCGGGCCCGGAGCGGATGGAAAAGGCGATCCAGGGCATCGAGAAGGAGCTCGAAGACCGGCTGGCGGAGCTGGAGAAGCAGGGCAAGCTGCTGGAAGCGCAGCGGCTGCGGATGCGCACGGCCTACGACATCGAGATGATGCGGCAGGTCGGGTTCTGCTCCGGCATCGAGAACTACTCGCGCCACATCGACGGCCGCGGGCCGGGCACCGCGCCGGCGACGCTGATCGACTACTTCCCGGACGACTTCCTGCTGGTGATCGACGAGTCGCACCAGACCGTCCCGCAGATCGGCGGCATGTACGAGGGTGACATGTCCCGCAAGCGCAACCTGGTCGAGTACGGCTTCCGGCTGCCGAGCGCGGTCGACAACCGGCCGCTGACCTGGGAGGAGTTCTCCGACCGGATCGGGCAGACGGTGTACCTGTCGGCGACGCCGGGGCCGTACGAGATGGGCCAGGCGGGCGGCGAGTTCGTCGAGCAGGTCATCCGGCCGACCGGCCTGGTCGACCCGAAGGTGGTCGTGAAGCCGACCGAGGGCCAGATCGACGACCTGGTGCACGAGATCCGCGAGCGCGCGGACAAGGACGAGCGCGTCCTGGTCACCACGCTGACGAAGAAGATGTCCGAGGACCTCACGGACTACCTGCTGGAGCTGGGCATCCGGGTGCGCTACCTGCACTCGGAGGTCGACACCCTGCGCCGGGTCGAGCTGCTGCGCCAGCTGCGGGCGGGCGACTTCGACGTGCTGGTCGGCATCAACCTGCTGCGCGAGGGTCTCGACCTGCCGGAGGTGTCGCTGGTGGCGATCCTCGACGCGGACAAGGAGGGCTTCCTCCGGAGCGGGACGTCCCTGATCCAGACGATCGGCCGCGCGGCGCGAAACGTGTCGGGCGAGGTCCACATGTACGCGGACAAGATCACCGACTCGATGAAGCACGCCATCGAGGAGACGGACCGCCGCCGCGAGAAGCAGGTGGCCTACAACGTGGAGCGCGGGGTCGACCCGCAGCCGCTGCGGAAGAAGATCGCCGACATCCTTGACCGGGTCTACAGCGAGGCCGAGGACACCGAGCAGGTCTCGGTGGGCGGCTCGGGCCGCAACTCCTCCCGCGGCAAGAAGCCGGAGCAGGGCGACCGGGTGCGCAGCTCGGGCATGCTGGTCGACAAGGACGTCTCGGCGATGCCGCGCGCCCAGCTGGCGGACCTGATCCAGCAGATGACGGACCAGATGATGCAGGCGGCGCGGGACCTGCAGTTCGAGCTGGCGGCCCGGCTGCGCGACGAGATCCAGGACCTGAAGAAGGAGCTGCGCGGAATGGACGCGGCCGGCATCAAGTGACACCGGTCACTCGATCGAGTATTACACCTTGCGCGGTATGATTACACCATGGCGATGAACATCAAGGACCCGGAGGCCGAGCGACTGGCCACCGAGGTCGCCGAGTTGACCGGCGACACGAAGACCGGTGCCGTCCGGGAGGCGCTGCGTTTGCGGCGTGATCAACTCCGTAAGCAGGAAAACACCGAAGAGCGGCTGAAGCGGATGCGACGGGTCTTGGAGGAGGAGATCTGGCCCTTGATCCCGCCCGAGGAGCTGGGGAAGCCGATCCCCAAGGACGAATGGGAAGAGATCCTCGGCTTCGGGCCGGAGGGCGTGTGATCATCGACAGCTCGGCGATCGTCGCGATTCTTCGCCGCGAACCGGACCACGAGCTACTGGAGGAACGCCTCGCCGAAGCGAGTGACGCCAAGATCGGAGCGCCGACCCTGGTCGAGGTCGGCATCGTCCTGACTACGAGACTGGGCGGACGGGGCCGCCTCGTACTGGCGAGGTTCTTGCAGGACAACCACATCGCCACCGTGTCGTTCACCGAGGAGCACGCGGAGGTCGCCATCGACGCGTTCGGCCAATACGGGAAAGGGCATCATCCGGCCAAGCTCAACATGGGTGACTGCTACACCTACGCCACGGCCAAGATAGCCGGGGAACCGTTGCTGTGCATCGGGGACGACTTTCCGCAGACCGATCTCGAACTCGTGAAGCTCGAGTCGTGAACATCGACGCCGTCGTCGCCTACTGCCTCGGCAAGCCCGGGGCCGAGGAGACCTATCCCTTCGGCGACCACGTGCTCGTCGCGAAGGTCGGGGGCAAGGGCTTCGCCTTCATCGGGCAGGACGAGCCCGGCAGCGTCGCCGTCAAGTGCGGTGCCACCAAGGACGAGGCCGCCGAGATCCGGGAACGGTACCCGGACGCCGTCACCGTCATGGACTACCTCGGCCGCTACGGCTGGAACCGCGTCGAACTCGGCGCCGGTGTCCCCGACGCCGAGCTCGAGGAACTCATCGACGTCTCCTACGACGACGTCGTCCGGAGGCTGCCGAAGGCGAAACGTCCTTAAGCCGGTGCCGGCGCTTCCGAGTCCGGCTGGAGCATGCCGAGGATGTTGCCTTCGGTGTCCTTGACGTACGCCAGCCAGCCGACCCCCGGCACCGGGCTCTTCGGCAGCGCCAGCGATCCGCCCGCCTCGGCCACCGCGGCGAGCGCGTGGTCGAGGTCGGCGACGTCGACCGTGTTCACGAAACCGTGCACCGGCGCCGAGTCCTCGGGGGCCGGGCCGACCCGGGGCACGAGCCCGCCGTCGATGCCGTCGCCTTCGCCCGTCGTGATCACCCAGTACGGGACGTCACCCCAGCGTTCGAACTTCCAGCCGAACACCGCCGTGTAGAAGGCCACCGCGCGTTCGGGCTCACCCGCGTGGATCTCGAAGTGGACGGGACGAGGCATGCCGCCTCCTCAGGCCGGGCCGTCAAGGTGCCGTGAGACTACGCCCGGCCTGAGGGGAAGTCACAGTGGTGGCCGCGCCGAAAGGGTGAGGTCCGCGTCGAAGTCCGGGAACCCGGCCGGCGCGCTCCGGGCTGTCAACGCCGAAGCGGGGGACAACCCCGCCCAGCGCCGGACGGTCGCGGTCGCCGCGGCGGCGTCGGCCGCGGGCAGCTGCGCGATCTTCGACCCGTGGTTGCCGCCCGGCACGTAGTAGCGGTACGAGTCGCGGCTGCCGAAGCCCAGTTCGAACGGCTCGGCGCCCCACGGGTCGTTCGAGCCGTAGACGAACAGCAGCCGGGTGCCGCGGGACTTCACCCAGAAGTCGATGTCCGGCATGGCCAGGTAGTCGAACCGCGGGATCTTGACCGACGAAGGCACGAACGTCTTCGGCTGGTCGGCGCCGGGGTAGCGGAGCAGGTCGCGCAGGTAGCCGTCGTACGCCTCGGGCGAACCCAGCTGCGCGGCCGCCTGGTAGTAGTACGGGACGTACGGCGCCAGATCCTGGTCCGAGTAGGTGTTGAGGCTCTCGACCTTCTCGTACCAGGCGTAGACGTCGGCCGCGGGCGCTCCCGGCGCCGGCACCGTCGCGCAGTCCGCCTGCTTCTGGTACTGCCAGAACGCGAAGTACGAGTCGATCACCGAGATTTCGAGGGACTTGTCGGCCGAGCCGACGATCGAGAACGTCAGCCCGCGTTTCGCCGCGTCCGCCGCGGCGATCACGCCCAGCTCGGCCCGCCGCTTCAGCGCGTCGCGCTGGATCGCCTTGAGCGCGTCCCGGCAGCCGGGGTCGTCACCGACCCGGGACAGGAACCGGTTGTAGACGTCAACGGGGTCGATGACGTCGTTGGGCGCGACGTAGGGGATCGTCGCGTCGACGTCGTCGGGGAAGAAGCGCCGGAAGTACGTCGCGGTCATGCCGCCCTTGCTGCCGCCGGTGGCCAGCCACTTGCCCGGGTAGATCGCCTTGAACGCCTGCACCGCGCGGTGCTCGTCCGCGGCGGCCTGCCAGATCGTCAGCTGCTTCGCCCAGTTCTCCGGTTCGGGGCGCGACGGCGTGAAGTACCGGTACTCCATCGAGAGCTGGTTGCCGTCGACGATCTGCGTCGGCTCCGACCGGTTCGGCGCGGTGCTGACGTTGTAACCGCTGGTGAAGGCGACCGTCGGCGCGGCGAAGTCGCGGTGCAGCAGGGTGAACCGCTGCTGGAAGGTGCCCGCGCCGGGGTGGCGGTGGTCGGCGGGCTGGGTGAAGGTCAGCTCGAAGAACCGGAACCCGGCCGGCGCCGGGTCCTCCTTGACGATCGTCAGGCCGGGGACCTTCCGCAGGGCGGCCTCGATGTCGGCCGGCCCCGCGCTCGCGACGGGCGCGAGCCCCACCACGGCCAGCACGGCCGCCGCGACGGCGGTGAACAGTCTGCGCATGGACGCACCCTCCCCGGCTTCGGATCCCACCGTGGGACCCTCACAGAACCGGCGGCGGTCGGCAATCGGCTGTCCGGGCGCAGCATCGGTCAGAATCCGACTTTCGGCGGGTGGCGCGCGCGTCCTCCGCCGTGCGCACCCGCGGGCACCGTGCGAGTTGTCCGGCCGATCAGCGCGACGTTACGGTCCGATCCCGTAGGCACCGGCATCGAGCGAGGGGTCCGCCATGAAGGTTTCCGACTGCCCGACGACGCAGGTCGAAGTCCGCATCGACGCGGGACCGGCCGAGGTCTGGTCCTGGTTGCTGGACATCGACCTGCCGGCCCGGTTCTCCACCGAGTTCCAGGGCGGCGGCTGGGTCGAGGGCGCCGAGCCCGGCCTGGGCGCGCAGTTCCGCGGCCGCAACTCCCACCCGGTCGCCGGGGAGTGGGAGACGGTCTCGACCGTGACCGGCTACGAGCCCGGGCGGCTGTTCGCGTGGGCCGTGATGGACGTGACGAACCCGGCCGCGTCGTGGCGCTTCGAGCTCGTCCCCGACGGCGAGGGCACGATTCTCCGCCAGTGGGCCCAGATCGGCCCCGGCCCGTCCAACCTGACGACGATCATCGGCTCGATGCCCGAGCACGAGGAGGAGATCGTCGCGATGCGGCTGGGCGAGCTGCAGGGCAACATGCAGAAGACGGTCGACGGCATCAAGGCCCTCGCCGAGAGCGGCGTCCGCGCCGCCTAGCGCAGCACCTTGTCCACATAGGACTTGACGGCGGCCAGCGCCGCGGGTGCCCGCCACAGCCGCTCGACCTCGGGGTCGTCGGTGTGGCGGTACTCGGCGATCCGCTCGTGGAAGGGCTGGCGGATCTGGGCCTTCGTGTGCCCGAACGCCTCGGCGGGCAGCTCGCCGAGCCGGGTCGCGACCGCCAGCGCCCGCTCGACGACGTCGTCCGGCGCGGCCAGCTCGTCGACCAGCCCGCGCGCGAGGGCGTCCTCGCCGCGGTGGACTTCGCCCGAGTAGGTGAGTGCGGGCAGCGGCGCCGTGCCGTAGGCGCAGCGCAGGATCTCCAGCGCGGCCAGCGGGAACGGCAGCCCGACCAGCAGTTCGGTCACGCCGATGCCACCGGGCCCGAGCACGCGGTGGTCGCACGCGGCGGTGAGCACGGCACCCCCGGCGATGGCGGGCCCGTTCAGCGCGGCGACCACCGGACGCGGGAAGCCGAACACGGCCAGCAGCGCGTCCGACAGCAGCGGCAGGAACTCCGACACGTACGACGCGCCGCCGTCGTGGATCCGCTTGAGGTCGACGCCCGCGGAGAAGATGCGCCCGGTGCCGGTGAGCACCACGGCGCGGGCTTGCGAGACCTCCTCGAGCCGGAGCACGAGCTCCCGGCAGGAGTCGGTGTCGAGGGTGTTGGCCTTGCCGTGGTCGATCCGCAGCACGGCGACGTCGTGGTGGCTGTCCAGGGTGATCGGCACGCGCCCGACCGTACCCCGGCGCGGTCCGGCCGGCGACGGCGAGCGGCGTGGATCCGCCGCCCGCCGCCCACGTCAGCTCGTGATGTCCTTCCGGGCGAAGCGCCGCCCCGCGTACAGGAAGAACACCGTCCCGTAGATCACCGCCGACAGCATCCCGCTCGCCAGATTCGTCCAGTCCACGTCCGTCGAGATCAGGTCCATCCACGAGAACGCGTAGTGGGTCGGCAGGTAGTTGCGCAGGCCCTCCAGCGCCGTGATCTGGTCCAGGATCTGCGACAGGATCGCCACCAGCACCGCGCCGCCGACCGCGCCGAGCGGGGCGTCCGTCGACACGCTCAGGGCCAGCGCCAGGCCGGCCACCCAGGCCAGCTGGAGAATGATGTACACAGTGGACAGAGCGATGGCCAGCAGGCTGTCGCCGAAGGACACCGCGTCGCCGGTGGGGCTGATCGCGTCGCCCGCGCCGTACCAGAGCACCCCGACGCCGAGCGACACCAGCGGCAGCAGCACCAGCGCCGCGGCCGACAACAGCCCCGACACGATCGCCTTCTGCCGCAGCACCCGGTGCCGCGGCACCGGGACGGCCAGCAGGTACTTCAGGCTCGACCACGACGCCTCGCTCGCGATCGTGTCGCCGAAGAACAGCGCGACGATCATCGGCAGCAGGAACGTGCCCGACACGAACAGCGCCAGCACGACGAAGTTCGGCGCGGACGCCGTGGCCAGGTCGACGAACCCGCCGCTGCGCCGGTTCGGGTTCGACTGCCCGGCCTCGAACGCGATCACCAGGATGAACGGCAGGAGGGCGACGAACCCGAGCAGGAACTGCGTTCGCCGCCGCTTGAGCTGGCGCCGCAGCTCGACGCCGAGCCGCAGCGTCCGCCGGGCGGAGTAGCCCGCGACGGCGCCGTCCGGCCCGACTTCGGCGTGCTCGTGCGACGCGACGTCGGTCAGCTCGTCGAGCGCGTGCGGGTCGGTGTGGACGCCCGAATTCGAAGTGTTCACGACTCGTCTCCGACCAGTTGCAGGAACGCGTCTTCCAGGCGGCGCCTCGGCCCGGCCTGCTCCACCGCGACGCCGGCGCGGACCAGCGTCGCGACCGCCTCGGCGCGCGGCAGCCCGTCGAGGTCGGCGTGCACCAGGTCGCCGTCGACGTCGACCGAGGTGACCCCGCCGGCCTTCAGCGCGGCCGCGGCCGCTTCCGGGTCGTCGACCCGGAACGTCGCCTCGCCGCCGGCCGCGGCCAGCTCGCCGACCTCGCCGGCGGCGACCAGCGCGCCGCGGTGCATGACCACGACGTGCGTGCAGGTCTGCTCGACCTCGGCCAGCAGGTGGCTGGACACCACCACCGTGCGGCCGGTCGCGGCGTAGCGCTGCAGCACCTCGCGCATCTGGTGGATCTGGGGCGGGTCGAGCCCGTTGGTCGGCTCGTCGAGCACCATGAGCTCCGGCAGGCCGAGCATCGCCTGCGCGATCGCGAGCCGCTGCCGCATGCCCTGGCTGTAGGTCCGGACCCGGCGGTCGACCGCGGAGCCGAGCCCGGCGATCTCCAGCGCCTCGCCGAAGTGCGCCTTGTCCGCCGGCCGTCCGGTGGCCGCCCAGTACAGCTCGAGGTTCGCCCGGCCGGACAGGTGCGGCAGGAAGCCGGACCCCTCCACGAACGAGCCGATGCGCGAGAGCACCGGTGCGCCCCCGGTGATCTTGTGCCCGAAGACCCGGATGTGGCCCTTCGTCGGCGTGATCAGGCCCATCAGCATCCGCAGCGTGGTCGTCTTGCCCGCGCCGTTCGGCCCGAGCAGGCCGAGCACCTGGCCCGGCTCGACGCGGAAGGACAGGTCGTTCACCGCGACGAACCCGCCCGGGTACTCCTTGCGCAGGCCCTCGATGACCAGCGGCGTCGTCGACAGTTCCGGATCGATGTCGGTGGCCCGGCGGCGCCGCAGCACCGCGAAGAGCACCGCGGCCAGCCCGATCGCCAGCGTCACGCCGATGCCCACCAGCTGCCCGACCGGGGCCGGCGAGCCGACGGACGTCCCGGGCACGACCGGCACGGCCAAAGCGGTGCCGCCGGCCAGCGCGACCCGGAACACCGCGGGCGCGGCCGGCGTCGCGAACGCCTGGTCGGTCGTGCCGACGACGAGGCGCAGCGAGTGCCCGCCCTCGATCGGCCGGACGATGCCGGGCAGCGTCACGGTGACCTCGACCGGCGTGCCGTCGGCCGGCAGCCCGCTCACGCGGAACGGCGCGATCGCGTTGGCCGGCAGCACCCGGGAGCCGTCCTGGCCGACGTCGTAGAGCTTCGCGAACAGCACCGCGTCCGGCTGCGGGTGCGCCGGGTCCGCGGCGACCTGCAGCCGCACGGTCGAGGAGCCGCTGACGACGACCTGCGCGTCCACCGGCGCGGTCGTGAACTGCGCGGCCTGACCCGGCGGGTCGTTGCTGAACAGCGCGCCCAGCCGGGACGTGCTGCTCGCGACGCCGTTGAGGCCGGGGATCCCGCTCACCGCCGAGGGGTTCGCCCCGGCCGGGCGGACGATCGCCTGCGCGGGCCCGCTCATCGCCAGCGGCCGGCGCTCGGTGGCCGGGCCGGTCAGGCCGGGGTAGGCGGCCGCGGTGACCGTGCGGACCGACGGCGTTCCGTTGGCGCGCAACGTGCCCTGGACGTCGTAGCTGAACCCGGTGCCCGGGTCGCCGCCCTCGACGGCGGTCCACAGGAAGTCCGCGATCTTGGCCCGCAGCTGCGGGCCGGGCTTGCCGCCGTCGTGGCCGCCGGTGTACCAGATCGTGCGGACCTTGCCGCCCGCCGCGGTGATCTGGCGCGCGGTGGCGTCGGACTGGTCGAGGCCGAACAGGGTGTCGCTCTCGCCCTGGACCAGCAGGGTCGGGACGGAGATCTTGCCCGTCACCGAGACGGGGGAGACGCGGCGCAGCAGGTCGACGCTCGCCTGGCTCGCCCGCCCGGTGGTGCCGAGCTCGGTGTAGGCGCGGCAGACGGCGGCGGTGAACCGGCCGCACGGGTCGGCGGGCCCGCTCTGGCGACCTCCGCCCGCACCCGGGGGCGCGGCGGGAACGGCGGCCGCGGCCCCGGCGGCTCCGGTGGATCCCGTGTCGGTCGCCTGGCCGGCTTCCGGTGCCTCGGCCGACGGCGAGCCGCCGGAGCCGGCCGAGAAGAAGATGCCGGCCCAGCTCTTCTTGAACACGCCGTCGGTCGCAAAGGCACCGGCGGCCGGGGTGCCCGAGACCTGCGGGCCGGGTGTGGCCGCGTTCGGGACCAGGCCCTGCGCGAGGTCGTTGTAGGTGATGACCGGGGCGATCGCGTCGACGCGCTTGTCCGTGCCCGCGAGCAGCAGCGACAGCGCGCCGCCGTAGGAGGCGCCGGTGACGGCGACCTTCGGGTCGCCGTCCGGGCCGGTGGTCACCTGGTGCTGCGCGACGAGGCGGTCGATCAGGCGGCTCGCGTCGGCGACCTCGCCGTCCGGGTCGTTGAGGCCGATCTTGCCGGTGCTCTTGCCGAACCCGCGCGCGGACCACGTCATGACGACGAAGCCCTTCCGCGCGAGTTCGCGAGCGTCGTCGGCGACGCTGTTCTTGTCCCCGCCGAACCCGTGCGCGAGCAGCACCGCGGGGGCGGGCACGGTGGCGGGCAGGTAGGTGGTCGTGTCGATCTTGACCTGCTCCGCCGAGCCGGGCGCGGCGGGCATGTCGATCAATGCGTCCTGGGTGGGCACCGGCGGGGGCGCACCGGGGCGCGTGATCCAGAAGACCGCGCCGGCGGCCAGGACCACGACGACGGCGGCGAGCGCGGTGAGGCGGGCTCCGCGAGTGCGCGGGAGCGGGAGTCGGGGCACGAGGTGACCGTAGGTGAAGTTTCCTGAGAACGTCCTCACCGGCTCACGTCGATCACACTCCCCGTGACCGCCTGGTGGACCGAGGTGACCGAAATTACAGGACCAACCTGGTGACGTGCGCGATCTCGGCTGGCGTTCAGGCGGGGGTAACCGGCAGACTGGAGCCGCTGTGAGGGGAGTATTCCTTCGCGGCGGTGTCGTCAGCACGGTGGCCTAGCGTCCCCCGGCACCGTCGGCCGGTGTTCCACCGGCGGAAGAGACCTCCGGTTAGTTGCTCATGCGCACTATCCGGAGGTTTGGGTTTCATGACTGTCCCCCTGTGGCTGTGGATCGCCACGATCGGTGGCCTGCTCGCGCTCATCGCGCTGGACCTGGTCATCGTCGATCGCAAGCCGCACGAAGTGACCACGGGGGAAGCCGCTCGCTGGGTGATCTTCTACGTCTCCTGCGCGGTCCTCTTCGGTGCGGGCGTGTGGATCTTCGCCGGGCACGACCCGGGCGTCGAGTTCTTCACCGGGTACATCACGGAGTACTCGCTGAGCGTCGACAACCTGTTCATCTTCATGATCATCATGGCGTCGTTCAAGGTGCCCGCCATCCACCAGCACCGGGTGCTGCTGGTCGGCATCCTGCTCGCGCTGGCCTTCCGCAGCGTCTTCATCGCCATCGGGGCCGCGCTGATCGCGCAGTTCGTCTGGGTGTTCTTCCTCTTCGGCGCGATCCTCGTCTGGACCGCGGTCAGCATGCTGCGCGGCAAGGGCGAGGACGAGGAGTACCACGAGAACGCCGTCACCCGGCAGGTGCGCAAGTTCGCCCCGGTGACCGACGACTACCACGGCCACCACTACACGGTGAAGATCGACGGCAAGCGGATGATCACGCCGATGCTGCTGGTGATCGTGGCCATCGGCTCGGCGGACCTGCTCTTCGCGGTCGACTCGATCCCGGCGATCTTCGGCATCACGCAGGAGGCGTTCCTCGTCTTCACCGCCAACGCGTTCGCGCTGATGGGCCTGCGGCAGCTGTACTTCCTGCTCGGCGGGCTGGTGACGAAGCTGGTCTACCTGACCTACGGCCTCGCGGTGATCCTCGCGTTCATCGGCGCGAAGCTGTTCCTGCACGCCCTGCACGAGTACCACGTCGTGCCGGACTGGCTGGACATCAACAACTGGGTCTCCCTCGGCGTCATCATCGTCGTGCTCACCGTGACCACGGTGGCGAGCCTGGCCAAGGCCCGCCGCGACGAGCGCAAGCAGGTCGCCGCGTAAGTCCCGACGAAGGTCGTTCGCAGCGCTAAGGATTTCGGGTACCGTCGAGGGCGTGCGTCCTGCCGACATCGAAGCCCTCGTCGTTCCCGGCCGTCCCGCGCTGCGCGGGAACCTGCTGCTCACGGCGCTGAAGAAGCCCGACCTGAAGACGAACGCCGCGCACAGCTCGCTGCGGCGCGTGTCGCTCGACGGCGGCGAGTCCGCGTGGACCCACGGTCCGCGCGACTCGGCGCCCGCGATCTCCCCGGACGGGCGCTGGGTGGCGTTCCTCCGCGCGGGGGAGGGCCAAGGCGCCGAGGGCAGCCCGCAGCTGCACGTCATGCCGGCCGACGGCGGTGACGCGCGCCGGCTGACGTCGCTGCACCTCGGGGCCGGCGAGCCGGTGTGGGCGCCGGACTCGCGGCGGATCGCCTTCACCGCGCGCGTGCCCGAAGCCGGCCGGTACGGGACGGCGGACGCCGACGGCGAGACGCCGGAACCGGCCGCCGAGGCCCCGCGCCGGATCACGCGCATGGACTACCGGATCGACGACGTCGGCTTCCTGCGCGACCGCACGCAGCGGCTGTTCGTCGTCGACGCCCTGGAGGAGGAACTGCCGGACCCCGAACCGCTGACCGGCGACGGGTACGACGTCACCGGCCCGGTGTGGACGCCGGACGGCACCCGCGTCGTCTTCACGGCGCCGCCCGACTGGGGCGCGGCCGAGAGCGACTACCGCGACGTCTGCGCGATCTCCGCCGAGGGCGGGGAGCCCGAGGTCGTCGTGCGGGGCGAGGGGTACTCGGAGCGTCCGGTGTTCGCCGCCGACGGCACGTTGTTCTACTTCGGACAGTCCTTCGCGGAACACCACGAAGCCGCGATGACGGGTCTCTACACGGCGACGCCGGAGTTCGGGGCCGGCCCCGCGAAGGCGCGCCGGCTCACCGACATCGAAACCGTGGACTGCGAAACCTCGGCGGGCCCGCCGGCGCCGCGCGAAGGCGACGTGCTCGTGGCCGTCCGCAACCGCGGCGCGGTGGAGCTGCGCGCGGTCGCCGTCGACGCCGCGGACGCCCCGCTGGCCGACCTGCCGGTGGTCTACGCGGACCGGACCGCGCTGCGGTCGTTCACGCTGGACGGCACGACGCTGGCGGCGGTGATCGCCACGCCGGACACCTCGGGCGAGGTCGTGCTGCTCCGCGACGGCACCCCGCAGGTGCTGACGGACTACTCGAAGCCGTTGCGCGACAAGGGCATCCGGCCGATGATCGAGCTGGAGACGACGGCCCCGGACGGCTACCCGGTGCACGGCTGGCTGGTGGTGCCCGAGGGCGACGGCCCGCACCCGGTGCTGCGCGTGGTGCACGGCGGCCCGTTCACCCAGCAGGACTGGGCGGTGTTCGACGAGGCGCAGGTGTACGCGGCCGCGGGGTACGCGGTGGTGCTCGGCAACCCGCGCGGGTCGGCGGGCTACGGGCAGACCCACGGCCACGCGATCACGCACGGCTTCGGCACGGTCGACGTCGACGACGTCCTGGCGCTGCTGGACAAGGCCCTGGAACGGCCGGACCTGGACGCCTCCCGCGTCGGCATCATGGGCGGTTCCTACGGCGGGTTCATGACGAGCTGGCTGGCGGCCCACCACGGCGAGCGGTTCAAGGCGGCGTGGAGCGAGCGCGCGGTCAACGCGTGGGACTCGATGGTCGGCAGCTCCGACATCGGCTACACGTTCGTCGACGCGTACATCGGCGCTTCGCCGGAAGTGCAGCGCGAGCGCTCGCCGCTTTCCTACGCGGCGCAGATCAAGATCCCGTTCGCGGTGGTCCATTCGGAGCAGGACTGGCGGTGCCCGCTGGAGCAGGCGCAGCGGATGTTCGTCGCCCTGCGGCGGGCGGGCGCGCCGGCGGAGTTCCTGCTGTTCCCGGGTGAGGGGCACGAGCTGTCCCGGTCCGGGCGGCCGCGCCACCGGGTGCAGCGCTTCGAAGCGATCCTCGAGTGGTGGGGGCGGCACCTGTAGGCCACTTGCGCCGGGGGCCGCCGCCTGCGAACGTCCGTGGTCATGACGGTGCCCGAGGTGGACTTCGAGCTCGAGACCTGGCGGATGGTGCTGTTCCGGGCGGGCCCGCGCGCCGGTGAGATCTCCGAGGAGATGGCGCGCGAGCTGCGGGCCCGGCACCTTTCGTCGGCTCGCCGGCAACAGGCGGCGGGGACGCTGCTGTTCGCGGGCGCGGTGCCGGAGCCGTCGTCTTCGCTGCCGGTGACGGGCGTGGCGTTCTTCCGGACCTCGGAAGCGGAGACCCGGGCGATCCTGGACGCCGATCCGGCGGAGCAGGCGGGGTTGATCGCGTCGGAGATCGTGGGGTTCGTCTGCCCGCGAGGCACCCTTGGCTGACGGGCTGGTCTGCTTCGACGTCGACGGCACGCTGGTCCCCGGCACGAGCTCCTGCGCCTGGGTGGCCGCGGTGCTGGGGCACGAGGCCGAGCTCGTCGCGGCCGAAGCCGCCTACGTCGCGGGCCGGATGACGAACCAGGAGGCGTCGGTGATCGACGCCCGCGGCTGGGCCGGGCACACCGAGGCCGAGATCGGGGCCCGGCTGGAGTCCCTGCCGCTGGTCGACGGGATCGCCGAGACGGTGGCTTGGTGCCGCGAGCACGGCCTGCGCCCGATCCTGACGACGCTCGCGTGGACCCCGGTGGGCCGGCTGCTCGCCGGGCGGTTCGGCTTCGCCGCCTACTGCGGGCCGGTGCCCGAAGCTGTGGACGGGCGCTACACCGGCCGGGTCGCCGAGCACCTGGACGAGTACGGCAAGCGGGACTTCGCCCTCTCCCAGGGCATCGCGCCGGAGCGGTGCGTCGCGGTCGGGGACAGCCGGTCGGACCTGCCGCTCTTCGCCGCCGTCGGGATGAGCATCGGCTTCAACGCCGCGCCGGCGGCCCGCGCCGTCGCCACCCACGTCGTCGACTCCGGCGACCTGACCGCGATCCTCCCGCTGCTCGAAGCTCAGTTCAGCAGCGTGTAGTTCAGCTCTTCGCAGACCCGGCCCAGCGGGACGTCCAGGCCCGGGTGGTCCAGCGGCAGCAGCACGTCCGGCGCGATCGGCAGGGCTGCGCCCGCCGGCGGGTCCCACAGGCAGATCGCCGGGTCGCCGGAATCCATCGAGGAGCGGTACCAGAGGCCGTCGAGGTCGCTGAACGCGCCGCGGATCGCGCGGGCCCACGCCTGTGTAAGTTTCTTCGGCCCGCTCGAGATTTCCTGCGAAGCACCCACCCGCGTCGGCCACAGGCCGGTCAGGTCGAGCAGGCGCAGCGTGCGCGTCGGGCGGACGACGACCAGCCGGGGGCCGCGCGTGCGGCGGTCGACCGCCGAACTCGTCTGGAAGACCTCGGCGACCGAGGTGCGCACCGTGAGGCCGAAGTACAGGACCCCGTTCGCGGGGTCGGTGACCGGCGCGCCGCCGCGGCCGGGCGACTGCTGGTCGAACCGGCCGTGCGGGAGCGGGCCGGTGTAGCGGAACGAGTTCCACTGCTGGGGGTGGTTGCCGTGCGCGGTGAAGATCCGGACGAGCCTGGTCGCGGGCTGGACCGTCACCACGTCATCGGCGCGGTTCAGCTGCCGGACCAGGACGGATCGGGCGGGCGGCAGCGGGAGCCGGGCCATGGGTCGGGGGTGGTCCGTCCTTGTCGGTGATCTTGCTCGGAGAGGCCCAGCCTAGAACGGCGAGCCGAGCGTGGCGATGAGGCGGGCGACGTGGTCCGGGTCACCCCCGGATAGGAGCCATTGGCGCGGGGTCGCCGGATGCTCGTTGATGACCAGGTCGGCCTGCGGGGTGCTCATGAACGCGGCGACGACGAGCGCGGGCTGGTCGCCGGGGAGGGCTTTGAGCACGACCTCGAGGCCGGGCAGCACGCCCGAGCCGGCGAACTGCCACGCCGGCAGGCGCCAGCCGCCGTCCTTCCAGCCGGTCAGCCTGCCTTCCTTGAGGCGGTGGCGGATCCGGCTGTCGTCGACCCCGAGGGTCCTCGCCGCCTCGTTGACGCTGAGCGCGCCCTCGGCGAGGACGGCGTGGGCGGCGACGGTGCGGGCCCGGAAGTCCGGCTCGCCCTCTTTGCGGGGCGACAGATCGAGGCCGACGTCGGTGAGCGCGGCGCGCTGATCGGCGGAGAAGTAGTGCGAGGGATCCGGATTCGGTGGGGACAGTCTGCGCGCCGCGTCTTCGACGAGCGTGAGGAACTCGTTCGCGTCGACCTTCAGGCCCGCCTTGGCGAGGATGTTCTCCAGCGCTACAGACATGTGGCTCAGGTTAACCTGAAACAGCGCGCGTGTGCGGGTTCGTGCGGTTTCTTGCCCGGACTGTGGGTGAATTCACCAGGATCGACACTTAACGCACATCACTCAACACGTTGAGTAAGCAACTTCCGGTCAGTCTGCCCGGAACGGAGGACGTTGTCCAGGCTTGACAGTGCGCGGGGTCCGGACTTACGTTCCGAGGTGAGTAAACGATTTCCGCTCCGTGCTCACAGGATCCGGCGAGGTTGGCGCCGGCCATGGGGGACACAGGGGGTGGGGCGTGCCTGGGGGGCCCGGCACGAGCCGGCCCCCCGGGCACGTCGCTCCACACACCCCCAAATGCGCACGAGCCGACCCTCCAGGCACGCGAGCCGACCTTCTGGGTACGCGAGCCGACCCTCCAGGTACGTGCACCGACCCTCTGGGTACGCGAGTTGACTCTCCAATCACGCGAGTCGACCCCTCGATCACGCGAGCCGACCCTCCAGGCACGCAACCCGACCCTCTGGGTACGCGAACCGACCCTCTGGGTACGCGAGCCGACCTTCCCGGTACCCGAGTCGACCCTTCAAACACGCGAGTTGACCTTCCAATCACGCGAGTCGACTCTCCAGTCACGCGGGTCGACCTTCGCGGTTTCCTTGCGTAGGAACTGGTTCTCGTGGTGTGCGAACCGGTTTCGCCCAGCGTCAGCGGCGGGAGCTCTTGCGCTCGATCAGCCGTGCCTCGAGCGTCGTGGTCGTCGCTTCGCGGCCGCTGTCGGTGATCCGGGCCAGCAGGAGCTGCGCTGCCACCCGGCCGACCTCGTACGCCGGCTGGGCGACCACCGTCAGCGGCGGGTCGATGAGCGTCGTCCACGGGGCGTCGTCGAACGAAACGATGCCGACGTCGCGGCCCGGACGCAGGCCGCGCGACGACAGGGCCTCGAGGACGCCGATCGCCATCGTGCTGTTCGCGACCAGGAGCGCGTCCGGCGGGGACGGCTCGTCGAGCAGCTCCAACGCCGCCAGGCGGGCGCCCTCGGCGCGGTACTCCGCCCGCCGGGACACGACGTTCGCTTCGCCGACGACGTCGGCGTACCCGGCCAGGCGATCGTCGGCCGTGCGGACGCCGGCGGGCCCGGTCAGGCAGGCGACGCGGCGGTAGCCGCCCGTCAGCAGGTGCCGCGTGGCGTCGGCGGCCGCGTGACGCGTGTCGACCAGGACCTGGTCGCCCGCGTCGGCCGGCAGCGGCCGGTCCACCGCCACCAGCGGAGTGCCCTGGCGGCGCAGGCCCTCGACGTTCGTCGACCGCCCGGTGGGCGACAGCACCACCCCGGCGACCCGCTCCTGCAGCGCGACCTCGATGTAGCGGCGCTCTTTGTCCTCGTTTTCGTCGGAGTTGCAGAGCACGACCGAGTAGCCGGACCGCTGCGCGAGGTCCTCGACGCCGCGCGCGATGGCCGTGAAGAACGGGTTTTCGACGTCGGAGATGATCAGCGCGAGAACGGCGGTCTCCTGGCGGCGGAGGTTCCGCGCCAGCCCGTTCGGGTGATAGCCGAGCTCGGTGGCGGCTTCCTGGACGCGCGCGGCGAGCATCGGGTCCACAGTGGACTTGCCGTTGAGCGCGCGCGACACGGTCGCCGTGGAGACGCCGGCCCTCGCCGCGACGTCGCTGATGGTGGCCACACGCCCTCCCTGATCGCCGGTCGAACGGAGGATAGCGCTCTTGGTGGTCGTTTACCGTCCGCTTACCTTCCCGGCCGAGGTTCACTTCCGGTTGCCCGCACGGGTTACGCCGAACGGAGCCGATCACGCACCGGCTCGTCCACAGTGGAGGGTGCCCGGAAGTAGGCGCGTGGGGTCAGGCCGGTGAGGGCCCGGCAGTCCCGGCTGAGGTGCGCCTGGTCGGAGTACCCCGCGGCGGCGGCCAGCGCGGCCAGCCCGGGAACCCGCGAAGCCAGCGCGACGGCCCGCTGGAACCGGGCGACGCGGAGATAGGTGGCCGGCCCGTACCCGACGGCCTGGACGAACCGCCGCCGCAGCCGCCGCTCGCTCACGGCGAAGGGCCCGGGATCTTCGAGCCGGGCGGCCGCGACCTCCGGCGCGCCGCGGGGAGCGCCTGGCCCAAGGAGTGCGGCGGCTTGCGCCGGGCTCGAGCCTCCCCGAGCGAGCATTGCGGCGATCTCGGCAGGGCTAGCGCCTGGCCGGCCGAGCAGTGCGGCTGCCTCGGCCGGGCCGGCGCCTGGCCGGGCGAGTGCGGCCGCGACACGCGCCGGCTCCGCGCCACCACGAACGGCCGCACCGCCAGCTTGTCCAGGACTCGTACCTCCCGGCGCATGCCCCTCGGCAGCACCCGTCACCATCGCCGCCGCCTCCGCGACCCGCGCCGCCCCAGCGTCCAGCCTCGCGATCAGCGCCGCCACCGCCTGATCAGCCGGGGCCACCTCCGGCAACCGGGACGCAACCGCTTGCGCCGGGGTCAGCTCGCCCGACAGCAACCTCTCCGCCAGCACCTCCCCGGCACGCCCCCACAGCTCACCCAGCGGCACCCGCCTGTCGCGCAGCTCGTCCGCCGCCACCCCGAGCACCGCCGGTGCGCGACCCGGTGTGAACCGCACCCCTCGCAGCTCC
Organism: Amycolatopsis sp. NPDC051106; assembly: GCF_040682775.1. Taxonomy (NCBI): domain Bacteria; kingdom Bacillati; phylum Actinomycetota; class Actinomycetes; order Pseudonocardiales; family Pseudonocardiaceae; genus Amycolatopsis; species Amycolatopsis sp. NPDC051106. The sequence goes on from NZ_JBFBBQ010000002.1 coordinate 254,783, forward strand.
GCGCCCGGCTGGGTCACCGATGACCACGCCGCCGTGTCCGGGCCCGCGATGAACACCTCGCCGTCGCCGACGACGAGGTCCAGGCAGCCGTCGGGGACGATCCACTTCGGTCCCGCCGAAGCCGACCGCCACACGCAACGCGCCACGCCCGCCAGCCGCGCGGGTGGAGCCGCCTCTTCGTACACACCCCGATCATGCACCCGGGGTCCGACAAAAACCGCACCACCGCCCGAGCACCCGATTGGGTGAAAGTTGGACTTCTCGCGATTCGGTGCTAACGCGCAGTGAGGTCACGGCGAGATAGAGGTCGACGCACTCGACGGAAGTGCGCGCGACGAGAGAAGACCTCTTCATGGGTGTTCCCACCGCGATCCCGTCCCGCCACGACTGCCCGCGCCGCGCCCGGTCGGCCGGCAGCGTCGTGGTCGTGCTGGGCGTCCTGGCCGCGGCCGTCGCCGTGACCGCGTTCGTCGTGCCCCGGTCCGCGCGCGGACCGGCCCAGGCGGCGCCGGTGGCCGCGCCGGTCGTCGCGGCCGCGGTCGCCACGGTGCGCCACTCCGTCGTCTACGAGCTGCTCGGCGCGCACGGCGCGCAAGACGTCACGTACGCCGGCGAGGGCTCGGCGTTGACCCAGCACGCCGAGGTGACGACGCCGTGGTCGGCCGAGTTCACCCGCGTCGGCCCGGCCGGCCGCACCGAGTTCTACAGCGTCGCCGCCCGCAACCCCGGGCCCGGTGAGCTGCGCTGCCGGATCGTCGTCGACGGGGTCGTCGTCGCCGAGAAGACCGTCGCCGAGCCGGGCCGCCAGTTCAGCTGCGCCGTCTGACGCCCACCATGGGCGGCGTGAACGACGCCGCGATCACCTTCGGGCCCGCCCTCGTGGCGGTGCTGGTCCTGCTCGCCGTCGCCGGCACCGCGGTCGTCCGGGCCGGCGGGCTCGGCCGCGGACGCGACGTGCTGATCGCCGCCGTCCGGGCGGTGGTGCAGCTGGCCCTCGTGTCGCTGGTGATCACCGCCGTCCTGCGGTCGGGCCCGCTGACCGGTCTGTTCGTGCTGCTGATGTTCGGCATCGCCGCGGTGACGTCGGCGCGCCGCGCCGGCACCTGGGCCAACCTCCCGTGGACGGCACTGGCGATCGCGGCCGGCGCCGCCCCCGTGCTGGCCTTGGTCCTGGGCGCCGGGGTGGTCCCGCTCGAGCCGATCGCGGTCGTGCCCATCGCCGGCATCGTCATCGGCGGCGCGATGACGGCGACGTCGCAGGCCGCGCGCCGGTCCCTCGACGAGCTGAAAGCCCGCCACGGCGAGTACGAAGCCGCGCTCGCCCTGGGATTCCTGCCGCGTCCGGCCGCGCTCGAGATCTGCCGTCCGAGCGCCGGGCACGCGTTGATCCCGGTGCTGGACCAGACCCGCACGGTCGGCCTGGTGACGCTGCCGGGCGCCTACGTCGGCGTGCTGCTGGGCGGCGCCGGCCCGATCCAGGCGGGCCTGACGCAGGTGCTGGTCCTGATCGGGCTGCTCGCCGCGGAAGCCGTCTCGATCCTGGTGACCGTGCAGTGCGTCGCGGCCGGGAAGCTCAGCCGAGCGGAGTAGCCAGGTGGCCGGTGTCGTTGAAGCGCCGGATGATCCAGCGGTCGCCGTGCAGCACCAGGTGCGAGATCGACCCGTTGTCCGCCCCGAGGAACGCGAACCGCTCGACCGAGCGGCTGGCCTGCGCGAACACCTCGCCGATCACGCCGCCGTGGGTGAACACGGCGACGCGCTGATCGGGGTGCGCGGCGGCGATCCGGGTCAGCGCGCCGCGCAGCCGGGCACCGAACCGCTCGTCGGACTCCGCGCCCGGGATGACGTCCCACCGCTGCTCGGCCCACAGCCGCTCGACGATCGGGTGGCCTTCGGCCGTGTACTTCCGGAAGAGGCCGTTCTCCCAGTCGCCGAGGTGGATCTCGCGCAGGTCCGGCTCCACGACGGGGGTCAGCCCGAGCTTCTCCGCCAGTGGCGCGGCGGTCTCCGCGGTGCGGCGCAGCGTCGTCACGTAGATCGCGTCGATCCGCTCGCCGGCCAGCCGGTCACCGACGCGCCGGGCGTGGTCGCGGCCGTCGGGCGCGAGTTCCGGGTCGGCCTGGCCCTCGACCAGGGTGAAGGGGTTTTCGCCACGTGCGGGAGCCGACTCGCCGTGCCGCACGAGGAAGATTTCCGTCGCGCCCGGGGGCGGGCTGAAGCGGTGCTGGCGGTACTCGATCTCCTGCTCGGGCGTGCTCATGGCCCCGACCCTAACCGAGTTGCTTGTCCACGAAACACCATCGCCACGTCTCGCCCGGCTCGAAGCTGCGCATGACCGGGTGCCGGGATTCGTGGAAGTGCAGCGTGGCGTGCCGGCGCGGCGAGGAGTCGCAGCAGGCGACGTTGCCGCACTTGAGGCACATCCGCAGGTGCACCCAGGTCGTGCCCTCCTCGAGGCAGGCCGCGCAGCTGTCCTGGGAACTGGGGTCCTTGTCCACCCACTCGTGGGCCAGGTGCTTGCACGAGCCGGCCGTCGCGGCCGGGGTGCGCAGCTCCCGGCCTTCGACCTCGGGTTCTTCGTCCTTCCGATCGAGCATCGACTCCTCGATGTCGAGCCGCTCCAGGACCTTCCGCAGGACGTCGTCGTCGGCGCTGCCGCTGTCGCGGGCCTTGAGGAACTGCTCCCGCTCCACGTCGAGGAGCTCCAGGCGGAGGCGGCGGTAGGCGTCGCTGGGGGTCTCGGCCAGCGCGCTTTGGCGGCCGAGCTGTTCCCACGCCGAGTCGGCGCGGTGCCGCAGCCGGTCCTGGAGCCGCTGGATGATCTCCGGCGGGTCGTCGGGCTGCCGGATCTCCTCGAGCTTCGCCAGCGCCGCGGTGGTCATGTCGTGCAGCACGGACGCCTCCTGCAGGGCGTCCTCCGCCGGATCCGGCCGGGGCAGCCGCAGCCGCCGGATCAGCGGCGGCAGCGTCATGCCCTGCAGGGCCAGCGTGCCGGCCACGACGACGAACGCCGCGAGCACCAGCACGGCCCGCTGTGGGGTGTCCGCGGGCAGCACGAACGCCGCGGCGAGCGTCACCACTCCGCGCATGCCCGCCCAGGAGATGACCGCCGAGTAGCGCCACGGCCAGATCTTGGCCCGCGCCTTGGTCGGCAGCAGCCGCCGTTCCAGCCGCTTCACCGTGCCGATGCCGACCAGCCACACCATGCGCGTGAGGATCGTCGCGGCGAGCACCGCGACGCAGATCCAGGTGAGCAGCCCCAGCGACAGCCCGGATTCGCTGACTTCGGACAGGATCCGCCGCAGCTGCAGGCCGATCAGCAGGAAGACCATGTTCTCCAGCAGGAACGCGATGGTCTGCCAGTTGAGCCGGCTGGCCAGGCGCGCCGAGCCGGAGAGGATCTTCGGAGCCTTGTGCCCCAGGATCAGGCCGGCGACGACCACGGCGAGCACGCCCGACCCGTGGATCGCCTCGGCCGGGATGTAGGCGATGAACGGCACCGCGAACGACAGCGCGGTGTCGAGCACCGGCTCGTTCATCCGGGCGCGGATGAACGCGGTCACGAACCCGATGACCAGCCCGACCACGATCCCGCCGATGGCCGCGCGGAAGAAGTCGGCGCCGACCTGCCAGAGGCTGACCGAGCCGGCCAGCGCGGCGATGGCCGTGCGCAGGGCGACCAGCGCGGCCGCGTCGTTGAACAGGCTTTCGCCCTCCAGCAGCCGGATCAGCTTCCGGGGCATGCCGACGCGCCGGGCGACGACGCTGGCGGCGACCGCGTCCGGCGGGGCCACGATCGCGCCGAGCGCGATCCCGCCGGCCAGCGGGAGGCCGGGGATCACGGCCCAGGCGACCAGCCCGACGCCGAACGCGGTGAACACGACCAGCCCGACCGACATCAGCCCGATCGCCCCGCGGTTCTTCCGGAAGTCGATCAGCGACGTCTGGATGGCCGCCGAGTACAGCAGCGGCGGGAGCAGGCCGAGCAGCACGACCTCGGGGTCGAGGTGGTACTCGGGCACGCCGGGGACGTACGACGCGCCGACGCCGACGACGATCAGGCACAGCGGGGCGGACCAGTCCAGCCGCCGCGCCACCGCGCTGACGACGAGGACCGTCACGACCAGCGCCACTATCTCTGCCGCTATGTGCACCGGCTAATCATCACCCGCCCGCCGCGGCGGACGTCAGCGGGCCAGCTCCGGGAGCACCTCGGCGATCAGCTGCGTGTCCAGGTACTCGGTGATCTCGCGGATCCGGCCGCCTTCGAGCCGGAAGACGAAGCAGTACTCGTTGTCGTAGCGCGGCCCGGCCTTCGTGGCGACGCGACCCCGCGTCTCGACCACGACGACGTCGTCCTCGGCGACGAACCGGCTCGCGGTGCTGGTGTAGGTGCCGGCGAACTGCTCGCCGAGCGGGCCGAGCAGGTCACGGCGGACCGAGTCCTTGCCGGTGAAGGTGCCGGACCAGCTGGTGTGCCCGCTGACGGTCCACGTGACGTCGTCGGCCATGGCGGCGATCAGCGGCCGGATGTCGCCGGTCGCCCACGCGTCGAAGGCGGTTCTCAGGAGCTGCTTGTTCTCCGCTGCGGTCAAAACGTCCTCCCAGTGTGTGAGAGCCAGTCAACACGCTGGAGTGCACTCCAGGGCAACTCTCGCGCCTAGGCTGGGCGCGTGACGACGGTGGAAATCGCGGCCGGCGCGCTGCGCGGGTCCGGACAGGACGGGGTCAGGACGTTCCTCGGCGTGCCCTACGCCGAGCCGCCGGTGGGGGAGCTGCGGTTCCGCGCGCCCCGGCCGGTGCGGCCGTGGTCCGGGGAGCGCGACGCTACGAAGTGGGCCGCGCGGGCACCGCAGCCGGAGCTGACCGGGCGCGGCTTCACCGGTGACGAGGACTGCCTCTACCTGAACGTCTACGCCCCGTCGTCCCCCGGCTCGTACCCCGTGCTGGTGTGGATCCACGGTGGCGGCGGCGTGATGGGCGCGCCGCACCAGTTCGACGGGTCCGCGTTCGCGCGGCGAGGCGTCGTCGTGGTGACCGTCGCCTACCGGCTCGGCGTGCTGGGCATGCTGCACCTGCCCGGGGTCGCCGACTCCAACCTGTCCCTGCGCGACCAGGTCGCGGCGCTCGAGTGGGTGCGCGGCAACGTCGGCGCGTTCGGCGGTGACCCGGACCGCGTGACGCTCGCCGGGCAGTCCAACGGCGGGCGCACGGTCGGGACGCTGCTCGCGGTGCCCGCCACGCGCGGGCTCGTCCGGCAGGCGATCGTGCAGAGCGGCACCGGCGTCGGCTCGGTCGTGCACACCCCGGCCGAAGGCGCGGCGGTCGCTTCGGCGGTCTTGTCCGAACTGGACGCGCCACCGGACGACCTCGCCACGCTGCCCGTGAGGCGGATTCTCGAGGCGCAGCAACGGGTTTCCGCCGTCTCCGGGACCAAGGTGACCTACCGCGTGGTCGTCGGCGACGAGCTGCTGCCCGAACGGCCGCTGGACGGCGTCCGCGAGGTCCCGCTGCTCATCGGCACGACGGCCGACGAGGAAGACCTGTTCAGCTGGCTGCAGTCGGGCGGCGCGAAGCTCCTGGGCGTCGGTTCGACGATGCTGGGTCCCGCCGAGATCGAGAAGGCCGTCGCGGCGTATGCCGCGCTGCTCGACTGGCCCGAGGACCAGATCCGCAACCGCGCGCTGACCGCGGGGGACTGGTGGATCCCGGCGATCCGCTTCGCCGAGAAGCAGCCGGACGCCTGGATGTACCGGCTCGACTGGCGGATCGCCCCGCGCGGCCGCGGCCTCGGCGCGCCGCACGGGCTCGACCTGCCGTTGGTGTTCGACGACATCCGCAACAAGAACTGGCGGTTCCTCTTCGCCGGCCGGACGTTCCCGGCCGAGCGGATGCAGGCGATGGCGACGGAGATGTTCGACGCCTGGGTCCGGTTCGTCACGACCGGTGACTCGGGCTGGCCGCGCTACACCCCGGCCGACCGCGTCACGCGCCTCTTCGACGACGTCTCCACGACGGTCTCCGACCCGGACCGCGACCAGCGTCTCCTCTGGGACACCCTCTGAAAGCCGTGAAGGACTCCTTACCGGCCATAGAAGCCGGTAAGGAGTCCTTCACGGACTTGCGCTAGACGGTGATCTTGTCGACGTTCGGGCCGCCGTTGGCGGTCGTCGCGGTCGCCTTGATCTTGTTGGGACCGGCGGTCAGCGTCACGGGGATGGTGACCGTCTGCCAGGTGTCCCAGTTGCCCGTGCCGCCGAACGCCACCGCGGACGCCACCGTCGTGCCGTTCACCGAGACGTCCATCGGCCGGTTCACCGTGGTGCCGTTGGCGAACCGCAGGACGACGTTCGCGGACCCCGCGGCGGCCGCGGTGACGGAGAACTCCACCGCGCTGCCGGTCGCGTTGTCGTAGTTGACGAACCCGGTGCCGGTGAAGCCGGCGTGGTTCGACTCCGCGACGCCGCCGGTGATCGTGGCGTTCTCGGCCTGGTAGTCGGCCGGGGTGCCCGGGGTCACCGTGCCGTCCGCCGGGATCGTCTTCGTCCCGGTGTTCCAGCCCGCGACCCGCACGGACGGCTTGGCGCCCTTGAGGTCCGCGGTCCGGTACGTCGCGGTCAGCGTCGTCGATTCGCCCGGCCAGAGGCTGACCTGGTTGTCGGTCCACCGCACCGGCAGCACCGGTGCGCCCGCCGCGCCGACCACGTGCGCGTCGACGAAGAACGCCGGCACCTTGCCGGACGCCGGGTTCGTCAGCGTCACCTTGGTCGTCGTGGTGCCGTCGCCGTTGGCCGTCGAGGTGGCGGTCGACCCCAGCGAGACCTGGGCCAGGCCGTTCAGCCCGGACAAGTCCGCGTACGACGTCGTCGGCGTGTAGTACCAGTCGCTGTTGGCCCAGTCGAGCGTGTCGGCCTTGGTGGACAGCCAGTAGACGTTGCGGCTGACCTCCTTGCCCGACGGGTCGGTCAGGACCAGCTTCGCCAGGTATGTCGTCGACAGGCCGCTCACCGAACCGATGGTCAGCGCGGTGGTCTTCGCGCCGTCACCGCCCACCGACACGGTCTTCGACTGGTTGAACTTCTCCGTCCCGTCCAGGTTGTACAGCTTCACGGACGCGGTCAGGTTCGACGCCGCGTCGTGGTTGTGGTTGACGACCACGACGGACTTGGTGTCGTACGAGTACTGGATGTGCAGTGGCTCGTTCGCCTTCTTGGCCCCGAAGTACGAGCCGTTCTGGTCGAGGTAGGCGTCGAACAGCTGCCAGTGCAGCGACGTCCAGCCGCTGTTGAGCATCCAGTAGATGATCCCGGTGGCCGGGTTCGAGCTGTCGCTGAAGTTGCGCGAGTGCGACTCGAACTCCGCGCGGACGTTCTCGTACTGCGCCAGCTGCGCCTTGCGGACGAAGTCGTCCAGGCTCGCCGGCTTGCCGTAGCGGCCGGTCAGCGCGTCACCGAAGAGCTTCAGGTTGGCGAACGTCGAGGACGACGACCGGTGGTACTGCGGGGTCGACGGGCTCTTCCACATCGTGTCCAGCTCACCCGGCGACATCATCCGCTTCAGCGTGTCCATCGTCGGGATGTCCGGCCCGGCACTGGTCTCGGAGTTGAAGTTCCACGCCCCGCCGAGATCGCTGTGTGCCTTGTCGTACCAGTAGTTCGGCGGGACGTAGTCGTACGGGCCGTTCATCTTCATGCCGGACGCCCCGAGCTGCGGCGACGACTTCGCCGACGCGGCCGGGACCACCGGGGTGGGCCAGTCCGCGGCGCTCAGTGCGTCGAGGTAGTTCTTCTCGATCGTCGCGTCGGGCGCGAAGTCGCTGCCGATCAGGAACGAGATGACGCTCGGGTGGTCGCGCAGGCGCTCGGCCTCCGCGGTCATCGACGCCTTGGCGACGGGGTAGTCCGCGGCGGTCCAGGGGTCACCCTTCTCGTCGCCGTTGACCTGGCCTTCCCACTTGTCGCAGCACTCCCAGCCGGGCAGCGTGAGCACGCCCATCCGGTCGGCGAGGTCGAAGAACTCGTCCGGCTCGATGTGCCCTTCCAGGCGCACGGTGTTGAGCCCGAGGTCCTTGACGTAGGCCAGCTTGTCCGCGGCGGCTTGGGCGTTCCAGCGCAGGAACAGGTCCGGCGAGTAGCCGCCGCCCTTGATCAGCAGCGGGCGCCCGTTGATCGTGTACGCGCGGCCGCCGCTCGAGTTCTTGTTCGCCGTCACCTGGCGGACGCCGAAGCTGGAGTGCGAGGTGTCCGAGGCCGTGCCACCGACGCTCGCCGTCAGGTCGAGGTCGTAAAGCGGCTGCCCGCCCATCCCGGCCGGCCACCAGACCTGCGGGTTGTCGATCCCGACCACCGGGAAGCTGACGGTCTTCTTCTCCTTGGCCGCCAGCGAAACCGTCTGGCTGATCGCGCGTCCGGCGACCGTGCCGGAGACCGTCGTGCTCACCGCGCTCGCCGAGTCGTTGCGGACGTCGGCCTTGACCGTGAGGTCGGCGTGGCTCAGCCCGGTCAGCTTCGTGACGACGTGACCGCCGCGCAGCGCCACCGGGCCGCTGCGCCGGACCAGGACGTCCCGCACGATGCCCATGTTCTGGTCCGGCGGGGTCTGCGCCCAGTCGATCCAGCCCATCGACAGGTCCTTGTTCGGGTCGTTGGGGTAGACCTTGAACGCGACGCTGTTCGTGCCGGCCTTCACCAGCGAGGTGATGTCCAGGTCGTGGCGGGTGTAGGCGCCGGTGACCTGCGTCTTGTCCGCGATCCGGGTCCCGTTGACCCAGACGTCGGCCTTGGACAGCACGCCGCTGAAGTCCAGATAGGTGCGCTGGGCGGTGTCGGTGACGGTGAGGTCGGTGCGGTACCACCAGGGGACCTGGAAGTCCGCGGTGGGCACGTTCTTCATGTTCGTCGAGTAGAACGGGTCGGCGTACTTGCCGTTGGCCAGCAGGCCGGCGTAGACGGTCGAGCGCGGGCCGACCGGGTACCAGCCGGAGGTGTTGTAGCCGGGCTTGGAGACCGCCGATTCGTCGCCGACCTGCGCCGACGTCTGGATCAGGAAGCCGGGCACGGCGGTGGCCGGGCTCGCGGCCGTGACCGTCGCTCTCGCCTGTTCCTGGCCGGTGGCCGCCGGGACGGTCGCCCCGCTCACGGCGACGGCGAGCACCGCCGCCGCCACGAGGGTCCGGGTTCTTTTCTGCCGATAGCTCACTAGCGCGCCTCCTAGGCACCGTGGCGGCGTGGGACAGCGGACCATCGTTAGGGAACTTTCCTAACAATTGCGGACGATCGTAGCGGTCCGGTCACCCGGAGAACAGGGGCGTTCCGGTCAGACGCGGGCCGCTTGCCACGCCGCCGCGGCGCGCAGCGCCAGCAGGAGCGGCAGCGAACCGTCCTCCCAGATCCGCTGCGGAAGTGCCTCGCTGAGCGGGACACCGCCGTCCAGCGCGGTCCCGATGGCCGGGAGGTCGACGTCGAAGAGCGTCAGCCCGGCGCTGTAGAGGCGCTCGCCGCTGACCGGGCGGCGCGCGGCGACCTCGGTGCTGTCGACCGCCAGCTCGGTCACGCCGAAGAACTCCGGCTTGGCGCCGCGTTCCATCCAGCGCGCGAAGCCGGTCAGCTTCGTCCCGCGGACGTCCTGGGGCCGCAGGCCGCTCTCCTCGCACAGTTCGCGTTCCATCCCCGCGCGGACCGCGGTGTGGAGGGACCGGCGCGGGCCGCCGTCGGGGGTGCGCAGGTCCCGGGGTTCGAGCGAGCCGCTGCCCGACGGCGCGAGCAGCAGCCCGCTCACGGCGTTGAGCGAAGACTGGCGGACGGTGACGAGCTTGCCGTCGGTGGTGAACGCGACGGTGGAGACGCCGACGAGGTCGGCCAGCGTGCTGCTGCCGAGCTCGCGGAGCGCGCCGTCGGTGTCGGTCAGCTCGGCCTTGCGGAGGTCGTACTCCTCGCCGGTGTCGGCGCGAACGATGCGGAGCGTGCCGAGCTCGTTCGAGCAGACGGCGTCGAAGAACCGGGCGCGGTGCAGCCGGATCGGTGCGGGCCGCGCGCCGGCGGCGGGCAGCGGGTCGCCGCGCATGCCGACGATGGGGCCGTTGAACAGCAACCGGCCGCGCGCCCGCAGCGGCAGCACGTGCGGTGCGGTCGCCTTGAGCGCGGGCGGCAGCCGGTACGGCTCCTCGGCGACGGTGATCGTGTGCCGTTCCGTCCAGAGGTCCCGGTCGATCGCGGCGCTGACCAGCGCGGTCCCTCGGGAGGGCACGGCGACGTAGTCCGACGGCGGGTAGGCCGACGGTGGCGGCAGCTCGGCGGTCGGGAAGGGCGCGGCGATGGTGGTGAAGGCGAACCCCGCCCAGCGGCGGCGCAGCAGCCGCACATCCCGGGTGAAGGTGGCGACGCCGAGCCCGAGGGCGACCACGGAGAGCACGACCCCGACGGCGCTCGGCAGGATCGTGACGACCCCGAGCACGACCCCCAGCCCGGACGCGGCGAGCGGCCATTCCCGGGCACCGATGAAGCCGAGGTAGTCGGCCCTGGCCCGGGCGCGACGCGTCAGTTTTCCCATCGCCGCTGTGTTTAGCACGGTGAAGGTGGTGCGTGGGGCGGTTTTCCGGCTACGGCTCGATCCCGAGGTCGATCTTGAACAGCGCGATCACTTCGAGCCGTCGTGCGTCGACGGCGGCCACCTCCGCTTCCTCGACGCCGTCGCCTCCGGCGATCTTCGTGTGCACGTCGATCACCGTGGTCGCCAGTTCCCGAGCCGGTCCGGACACCTCTGCGCCGGCCAGGACTTCGATCTCGGCCGTGGCCGCGTGCAGGCGGGCGTCCTCGGTGCGGCTCCGCTCGCCGGCCAGCGCCTGGCCGTAGCTCGCGCTGATCGAGCGCAGGTACTCGGCGTACCCGGCCTGCTTCAGCTTGCCGAGCGCGTCCTCCCGCTGCCACCGGCGGGTGCGCGCAGCGAGCAGGTGCTGGAGGAACCCGCCGGCGAGGACGCCGAGGAGGGCGCCGGCCACGCCGACGACCGCGGTGCCCATCAGGCTTCGGCGTCGAGGTAGACCCACTGGCCGTCCGCGCGGCGGAAGCGGCTGTTCTCTTCGAGGAAGCCGTCGCGGCCGTGGTGGCGGTAGTGCGCGCGGAACTCGACCGTGCCTTCGGCGTGCAGCAGGCCACCGCCGGTGCGGGCGAGGATCTCCAGCCGCGTCCACTCCTGCGCCGGGTCCAGCTGCAGCCGGCGCGGGCGGGTGTCCGGGTGCCAGGTGCGCAGCAGGTACGCGGTGTCCCCGACGGCGAAGGCGCTGAACCGGGAACGCATGAGCAGTTCGGCGGTCGGCGCGGCGAGGCCGCCTTCGTGGAACCGGCCGCAGCAGGCGGCGTAGGACTCGGCGAGGCCGCACGGGCACGAGGTCATCCCGGAATCATCCCACGGCGGCCGCGACCGTCTACTGAGGACTATTCCGCGTTGACCGGCTTCCCGGTCTCCCGCGCTTCCTGGGCCCCGCGCACCGCGAGCCGGTCGGCGCGCTCGTTCTCCGGGTGTCCCGCGTGGCCCTTCACCCACAGCCACTCGACCTGGTGCTCGCCCGCCGCCGCGTCCAGGCGCTGCCACAGGTCCGCGTTCTTCACCGGCTCGCGCGCCGCCGTCTGCCAGCCGTTCTTCTTCCACCGCGGGAGCCACTGCATGATCCCGTTGCGCACGTAAGTGCTGTCCGTGTACACGCGGACCTGCGACGGCCGGGTCAGGCTTTCCAGCGCCCGGATCGGCGCCGTCAGCTCCATCCGGTTGTTCGTCGTCGGGGTGGCTTCGCCGCCGTAGAGCTCGCGCTCGTGCCGTCCGTAGCGGAGGACCGCGCCCCAGCCGCCCGGTCCGGGGTTCCCGCTGCACGCGCCGTCGGTGTAGATCTCCACGTCCACGCGGCGACCCTACCGGTCCCGGCTCTCGCCCCGGCCCGCCACGCCGGGTTACGGTGAACCTCCGGAGGGGAACCATGGGCGGGCACGACGACACGGGCGAGGACGCACTCCTCGCCTACCTCGCCGATGCCGACCGCGAGTACCTGCTCGGCCGCGGCACCCGTCGCCGGTTCCGGGCGAACGACGTCGTGCTCATGGAGGGCGATCCGTCCGACCACGTCCACGTGCTGGTGTCCGGCTGGGTGCGCGTCTCCACGATCGTCGAGGACGGCCGTGAAGTGCTCTTCGGCCTGCGTGGCCCCGGTGAGGTCCTCGGCGATCTCGCCGCCGTGACCGGGCGGCCGCGGTCGGCGTCGGTGCGCGCGATCGAACCGTGCACCGTCTTCCAGCTGACCGGCGCGGAGTTCGTCGACGTCCTGCACACCCGGCCCGAGATCGCCATCGCGACGATCAAGACCGTCGCGGCCCGGCTCCGCGCCGCCGAGTCGGCCCGCGTCGACTCCGCCGCCTTCGACGTCAGCCGCCGGGTCGCGGTGGTCCTGGTCCGGCTGGCTGAGGAACACGGCCGGCGCGTCCCGGAAGGCGTGCTCATCGAGGGCGCGATGTCGCAGGAGGACATCGCCGCGCAGATCGGCGCGGCGCGGCGTACCGTCGCCCGGGCGTTGCACGTTCTGCGCGAGCGGGGGATCGTCGAGACCGGCCGCCGCCGGATCCTCATCCGCGAACCGCGCGTCCTGCGCGCCTTCGCCCGTTCTGAGCCAAACGGCACACAACGCCCGTGACAGCGGACCTCTGAGCGGACCCCGCCCCCGCGCGATCCTGGGTTCCGGCCGGAAAAGAAATCGGATGCCGACCGGCCGGATTCCATTTTCGAAGCGAGGTCGGGGAGTGCTTTGCCGTGGACGTCTACTGCAAGATCTTGACCCTGGCGAAATCCGTCTTCGTCGCGTTCGTGGACCGCGGCCGTCGCGGGATTCCTCGCGGCCACCGGAAACGCGGCGGAGCCGGCCGCGCCGGCGTTGCACGGCTCCGCCCCGATCTCCGCCTCGGCCTGGGTGCAGCGATGAGGAGGTGTGTGTGATGGAGAGCCACTTGATCTGGGCGCTGATCTTCGGCGCGAACTGACCCGCGGCGGCCCGGCCGGCCGGCTCGTGGGGGGCCGGCCGGCCGGGTGTTTCCGTGAATGCGGGTGTCCGCGATCTGTCACCCTCGGCGCGGAACATTCTTTGGTAATGTGGTCTGTCATTTCACCGCGGCGCCGGGAGGGGGTGGGATGCGGCCGGAGAACTCCTTCCCGTTCGTGCGCGAGCTGAACGAACTGCGCCGCGGCCGCGGGCTCGACGCGGCCGACCTGCACCAGCGGATCGGTCCCTGCCTGCGCGAAGCGTGCGATATCACCGACGCCGACCAGCCGTCCGCCGCCCGGGAGAAGCTCGTCCTGCGGCTCACCGAGCTGTGCGGCCGGCTGCCGGCCGACCTGCGGCTGGCCGCGCTCGCGGCGTTCGGCCTGCACGAAGAGGCCGCGGGGGAGTTCCTCGACCGGCGGATCTCGTGGCTGGCCAGCGTCCTGGACCGCGATCCGCGCACCGCGCGCCGCCGGATCGACCTCGCGTTCCGCCGGCTCGACGAGCTGCTCGGCGCACCCCCGCCGGGGCGTGACCGGCACCCGCTGGCCGGCTGGTACGCCGAGTCGACCAAGGCCGTGCTCCGGCTCGACCACGACCCGCCCGATCTGCAGGAGGAGCGCCGGATCGTCGCGGAGGTCGACGAGCTGGACGAGCTGGTGCTCTCCTTCAGCGTCCCCGCCCAGCCGGGCAGCGACCCGGTGCCGGACATCACCGCCGACGTCCTGTTCGGCGGCGAGATCGTCGAAGCGCGCCAGGTTTCGGCGAGCCACGCGCAGTTCGTCATGCGGCTCCCCAGCCCGTTGCGGCTCGGCCAGCGGCACGAGTACGGGATCCGCTTCGCGCCGCGGCGGACGTCGCTGCGGCCGTACTACGTCATGACGCCCTTGCGTCGCTGTGAAGAGTTCTCGGTGCGCGTCCGGTTCGACCGCGCCGAGCCGCCGCCGCGCGTGTGGCGGCTCAACGGCGTGCCGGGCCGGGTCGTCGACGACGGCGTCGACTCGGGCGACGCGCTGACGGTCAACCGGGTCGGCGAGGTGGCGCTCGAGTTCCACGACCTGCACCAAGGGCTGAGTTACGGCCTGCAGTGGTCCTTCGATCCCCGGGAGGACTGAAGCCATGCGGACCGTCCCGGTGGCCGCGACCGTCGTCCGGATCGGGATCGTCGCCCCGAGCCGCGGCGGCACCGCCCGCGCGGTGCACCTCGGCGCCACCCTCGACGGGGTGCTGGACGAGGTGTTCGACCACGTCCCGGTGCCGTACCGCACGCCGACCTGGTACCGCCGGGCGGAGGGGGACAACACGACGCTGGTCCTCCCGCCGGCCGTGCCGCGGGAGTGGGTCGTGACGGGGTTCGCGGGCGACGTGGCCGGGGCGTTGCGGCGCCGCAACCGCCACCTCAACGAGTTCGGCCGGCTTCGGCTGAGGCTGGCCGCCGACCACGGCGACGTCGTGCTGCGGCCGCCGAACTTCGGCGGCGCCGCGATCGCGCTGGCGGTCTGGCTGTGCGAGGCGGAGGTGCTGAAGGCGGCGATGGCCGAGGCACCGGAGCTCGACCGGCTGCTCATCGTCTCCGACCGGTTCCACGCGGCGATCGACGACCTGGCGGGCTTCCGGCGCGTCGTCGTCCCCGCCGGTGGTGAGCGGGAGATCGCGTGGCTGTGGACGGGTCCGGATACTGGGACGCGGAATACCGGCTCGGGCGAGGGGTTGGCACCGTCATAGCCGAGCAGAAGGGGCCCGCGATGAGCACGTTCACGAGCGAGTGGCAGGACTGGAAGACGCAGCGTGAGGAGGACCTCGCGGCACCCCACGGCTGGCTGGCGCTGGTGTCGCTCGACTGGCTGACCGACGCCCCGCGGGAGTACCCCGGCATCCCCGGCCGCTGGTGGCAGGACGCCGAAGCGGCGTACGTCGACCCCGCCGGCGCGACGCTGACGCACGAGGGCTGCCCGATCACCGAGACCCGCCGCTTCGAGCTGGTCAACAGCGGCGCGGGCACGCGCGTGCTGGCCGGCGACGTCGAGATCGAGGTCGCCCGCCGGTCGGGGTACCTGATCCGCGTCCACGACCCGAAGGCCGAGGTGCTGCGCGAGTTCCACGGCATCCCGGCGTACGAGCCGTCGCCGTCCTGGGTCGTCTCGGGCCGCTTCGAGCCGTTCGACTCGCCGCGGCCCACGACGGTCGGTGCCGTGGTGGAGGGCTTGAGCCACGTCTACACGGCGCCGGGCGTGGTCCACTTCTCCTGGGCGGGAAAGTCGCACACGCTCACTGCGTTCAACGGCAAGGACGGCGGCTTCAGCATCCTGTTCACGGACGAGACGAGCGGCGTCACGACGTACGCGGCGAACCGCTCGCTGCCGGTCGGCGCGCCCGCGCCGGATGGTTCGGTGACGCTGGACTTCAACCGGGCGGTGAACCTGCCGTGCGCGTTCACGGACTTCGCGACGTGCCCGCTGCCGCCGGCGGGCAACCACCTGCCGTTCGCGGTCGAGGCGGGGGAGAAGATCCCGTACGAGCGCGGATGACTCCCCCGCCCGCGATCAGTGGGCCACGTCGATGACGATGCGGTTGGGCGCGGTGAGCGTGAAGACGTTCACCGTGGTCCGCGACCGCACTCCGAGCCCGACCAGCAGATGGGCCTCCCAGTCCCCGATGACGGCGACGGCCATGACGTTGGAGAGGTTCCGCGTCCGGAACTTCTGCGGCCCGGGGTAGGTGGGATTCCCGTTGTCATCGTGCGCGGCGGCGTAGGGCACGCTGACGTTGATGAAGTACTCCCCGGTGAGCCACACGACTTCGGTGCTCGGATCGGCGATGAGCTCGTCGACGAGCTGGTAGCTGGGGGTGGGCGCGCTCCCGGGCCCGAGGTCGAGCACGATCCGGTCGAACGTGGGGTTGTTCCCGGTCCGGATGGCGGTCAGCGTGGGAACGCTTTGAACGGCGGCACCCGAGGGCGCAGCGGCGGCGAGCGTCCCGGCGAGCACGATGGCGACGGCGAGGAGCGCGCGTCTGACGGGTCTGGACATGGTGGGCCTCCTGGGTGAAACCGGTGGAAGTCCCAGCGCTGGGTCTACGGGGGACGTCCGGTTCGTCCGGGAAGTTGCGCTCGGGTTCCGGATCGTTACCCGGCTGCTCCGAACGTGTTTTCGGCGTCCGGAGCAGCCGCGGCGCGGGCGGGCCCTACTTCCAGTGGCCGCCGTGTTCGTTGCACACCAGGCCCGTGGACGAGCAGTTCTTGCACGACAGCTTGTCGCCCAGCAGGCTGCGCGCCCGTCCGCCGTTGCAGGCGGAACAGTCGTGCAGCGGCCGGTGGCACTTGCGGCAGTCGGACATGGGTCACTCCTCGGTCGGCCGTTCGGCGGGAATCCCGGTGCAGTGGGCCGACTCGGCACTGCTTCGGTTCCCGGACACGGTCGCTTCGCTCGGAGTGCCTGTTACGCGGTGCGAACTCCTTGCCCCGTCACGTAACGTGAACGGGGCCGCCCGCGCAGCGGGCAGCCCCGTTCCGTAAGCCTTCAGCTCACCAGCCGCGCTCGCGCCACTCCTTCAGCTTCGGGCGCTCGGCTCCCAGCGTCGAGTCGTCCCCGTGACCCGGGTAGAACCACGTCTCATCCGGCAGCTCGCCGAAGACGCGCGACTCCAAATCGTCCATCAGGCTCCCGAAGTCCTCGGGATTCGTCGTCCGCCCAGGACCCCCAGGGAACAGTGAATCCCCCGTGAACAGATGCGGATCCCCGGCCGGGTCGCGATAAAGGAGAGCGATCGATCCCGGCGTGTGCCCCCGCAGGTGGATCACCGACAGCGTGACCTGCCCCACGGTCAGCGTGTCGCCGTGCTCGACGAGGAAGTCCGGCGGTACCGGCAACGGCGAAGCGTCCAACGGGTGCGCCGCCGTGTTGGAGCCGTTCGCTCCCGCCACCGCTCCCAGGGCCTGCCAGTGGTCCTGGTGCTGGTGGGTCGTCACCACCGTGCGCAGCGCCGGGCGGTCCGGGCCGTGGCCGATCAGGTCCGAGATGCGCTCCGGGTCGCTCGCCGCGTCGATCAGGAGCGCCTCCTGCGATGCCCGGCACACGAGCAGGTACGCGTTGTTGTCCATCGGGCCGACGGACAGCTTGGTGATGGTCAGCGCGTCCAGGGTCCGCCGGGTGGCGTCGCCGCCCGGGTCGACGTGCCCGGTGTAGGTCTCCACGATGTTCACCCCGCACACGGTAGTCGTTTCGCTCCAACCGGTTCCACCCGCACAAGCGCGCGCTCACCCCGCCACGTAGGCTCGGGAAGCCCAGCCCGCCGACCCCAGGAAGACCGTGCCCACCACCCCGACGGCGCCGCGCCGGATCAGCTGGGACCTCCTCCGCGTAGTCGCCGTTCTCGCGGTGATCCTCGGGCACGTCACGCACCAAGGGGCGCTCCTGCACCCCGAACTCACGGGGTACCCCATCAGGGTGACAGCGCAGTTCGGCGCCGCGATCCTGCTGGTGATCTCCGCCTTCTTCGTTTGCGCGAGCCTCCGCAAGGGCAATCCGCGCCGGTGGCTGTGGAACCGCGTCGCGCGCCTCGTGCCCGCCTACCTCGTCGCGGTCCTGGTGACCTACGTCGTCACGCGGTACGCCGCCATCTCCTTCAGCGGCCTGCCCTACCCGCCCGGCGTCACCGGCTTCCTCTTCGGGGTGCCGGCGGGGCCGCCGTCGAACCCGTCGCCGTGGTACATCCCGACCGGGCTCGACCTGGTCGCCAACCTCGGCATGGTGCAGGAGTGGGGCGTGCGCTCGGAGACGTTCTACTACCTCGACGGCTCCTACTGGACGCTGCCGGTGCAGCTGCTGGCCTTCACCGGCGCCGCCCTGCTGTGGCCGCGGTCGTGGCGCACCCACCGGCTGACCGTCGCCCTGCTGTGGGCCCTGATCCTCGTCCCGCTCGCGTTCCGCTTCCTCGTCTTCCCGCCGGGGACGGCGAGCCCGGTCGCCGAGACCTTCTTCTACGGCCTGGGCCTGCACCGGCTGCACGTCTTCGCCATCGGCGTCGCGCTGTGGTTCTGGTCTCGGCACCGGCTCCGGACGTGGCACGCCGCGCTGTTCGCCGCCGCGGCGGTCGCGGCGCAGGACCTGCAGGTCTTCCCGTTCCACGTCGCGCTGCCGCAGGACGCCGAGCGCTGGCCGTCCACGATCGGGTTCGCCGTGCTCCTGCTGCTGGTCTGCCTCGCCGCCCGCGGCCCGGACTGGCGGTTCCCCGGACTGGCGAGGATCGCCCCGGCCGTCACCTGGCTCGCGGGCATCTCGTATGGTCTTTATCTGGTGCACCAGGAACTGGGTTACGTCCTGGCCCGCGCTCTGCTCGACGCCGGCCTGCCCGGCTGGCTGCGGCTCCCCGTGGTCGTCGGCGCCGCCGTGCTGGCCGGCTGGGCGGTCACCGCGGGGGTCGAACGGCCGGTCCACCGGTGGCTCACCGCCCGCCGAAACCCGGAAGAACCGCAGGTCAGAGACGCGGAACCAGTTTCTGTCGGTGGTGGCTCGTAGCATGGAGACGCCGCCCGTGCAGCCTCCTCTCCGGGCCGGCAACCGCAGCTGAGAATGACATTGAAGGGACCTGGCGTGGCTGATCGCCTCGTTGTTCGCGGCGCCCGCGAGCACAACCTCCGCGGCGTGGATCTCGACCTGCCCCGCGACAGCCTGATCGTGTTCACCGGTCTGTCCGGGTCCGGGAAGTCGAGCCTCGCCTTCGACACCATCTTCGCCGAAGGGCAGCGGCGCTACGTCGAGTCGCTCTCGGCGTACGCCCGCCAGTTCCTCGGGCAGATGGACAAGCCGGACGTCGACTTCATCGAGGGCCTCTCGCCCGCGGTGTCGATCGACCAGAAGTCCACCTCGCGCAACCCGCGCTCGACCGTGGGCACGATCACCGAGGTCTACGACTACCTGCGCCTGCTCTACGCGCGAGCCGGCAAGGCGCACTGCCCCAAGTGCGGCGAGCCGATCAGCAAGCAGACCCCGCAGCAGATCGTCGACCAGGTGCTGGAGATGGACGAAGGCGTCCGCTTCCAGGTGCTCGCGCCGGTGGTGCGCGGGCGCAAGGGCGAGTACGTCGATCTGTTCGAGAACCTGCAGCAGCAGGGCTACGCACGCGTGGTCGTCGACGGCACGGTCCACGCGCTCACCGACCCGCCGAAGCTGAAGAAGCAGGAAAAGCACCAGATCGGCGTGGTCATCGACCGGCTGAGCGTGAAGTCGAGCTCGCGCCAGCGGCTCACCGACTCGGTCGAGACGGCGCTGCGGCTGGCCGACGGCCTGATCGAGCTCGAGTTCGTCGACCTGCCGGAGAACGACCCGCACCGGATCCGCGGCTTCTCCGAGAACCTGGCCTGCCCGAACGGCCACCCGCTGGCCATCGAGGACCTCGAGCCCCGCTCGTTCTCCTTCAACTCGCCCTACGGCGCCTGCCCCGAGTGCACCGGCATCGGCATCCGCAAGGAGGTCGACCCGGAGCTGGTGGTCCCGGACGACGAGCTGTCGCTGGCCGAGGGCGCGATCGCGCCGTGGTCGGGCGGGCAGAGCGCGGACTACTTCATCCGGCTGCTGGAGTCGCTGTCGGAGACCATCGGCTTCCGGATGGACACGCCGTGGCGCCGCCTGCCCGCGCGGGCCCAGAAGGCCGTGCTGCACGGCGTCGACGAGCAGGTGCACGTCCGCTACAAGAACCGCTACGGCCGTCAGCGGTCGTACTACGCGGCGTTCGAGGGCGTCATCCCGTTCCTCGAGCGGCGCCAGGAGCAGACCGAGTCCGAGTACATGCGGGAGCGGTACGAGGGCTACATGCGCGAGGTGCCGTGCCCGGCCTGCCAGGGCACCCGGCTCAAGCCGGAGATCCTCGCCGTCACGCTGGCGCACAAGTCCCGCGGCGACATGTCGATCGCCGAGGTCTGCGCGCTCTCCATCGCGGAGGCGTCGCAGTTCCTCGACGAGCTGGAGCTCGGGCAGCGCGAGTCGATGATCGCCGGCGCGGTGCTCAAGGAGATCCAGGCGCGGCTGCGCTTCCTGCTCGACGTCGGCCTGACCTACCTCTCGCTCGACCGCGCGTCGGCGACGCTGTCGGGCGGCGAGGCCCAGCGGATCCGGCTCGCCACGCAGATCGGCTCCGGCCTGGTCGGCGTGCTGTACGTGCTCGACGAGCCGTCGATCGGCCTGCACCAGCGCGACAACCACCGCCTGATCGAGACGCTGACGCGGCTGCGGAACCTGGGCAACACGCTGATCGTCGTCGAGCACGACGAAGACACGATCCGCTCGAGCGACTGGGTGGTCGACATCGGCCCGGGCGCGGGCGAGCACGGCGGCCACATCGTCCACAGTGGACCGTACAAGAAGCTGCTGAAGAGCAAGGACTCCCTGACCGGCCAGTACCTGTCCGGGCGGCGGAAGATCGAGGTGCCGGCGATCCGGCGCCCGATCGACAAGAAGCGGCAGCTGACCGTCGTGGGCGCGCGCGAGCACAACCTGCGCGGCCTGGACGTCTCGTTCCCGCTCGGCTGCCTGGTCTCGGTCACCGGTGTCTCGGGCTCGGGCAAGTCCACGCTGGTGAACGACATCCTCGCGACGGTGCTGGCGAACAAGCTCAACGGTGCCCGCCAGGTGCCGGGCCGCCACACCCGTGTGAACGGCCTGGGCCACGTCGACAAGCTGGTGCGCGTCGACCAGTCGCCGATCGGGCGGACCCCGCGGTCCAACCCGGCCACCTACACGGGCGTCTGGGACCACGTGCGCAAGCTGTTCGCGGCGACGACCGAGGCGAAGGTCCGCGGCTACCAGCAGGGCCGGTTCTCGTTCAACGTCAAGGGCGGCCGCTGCGAGGCGTGCGCCGGCGACGGCACGATCAAGATCGAGATGAACTTCCTGCCGGACGTCTACGTCCCGTGCGAGGTCTGCAAGGGCGCGCGGTACAACCGGGAAACCCTCGAGGTGCACTACAAGGGCAAGACCGTCTCGGACGTGCTCGACATGCCCATCGAGGAGGCCGCGGAGTTCTTCGAGCCGATCAAGGCCATCCACCGCCACCTGCAGACGCTGGTGGACGTCGGCCTCGGCTACGTCCGGCTCGGCCAGCCCGCGCCGACGCTCTCCGGCGGTGAGGCGCAGCGCGTCAAGCTGGCCAGCGAGCTGCAGAAGCGCTCCACCGGCAAGACGGTCTACATCCTCGACGAGCCGACGACCGGTCTGCACTTCGAGGACATCAACAAGCTGATCGGCGTGATCAACGGGCTGGTCGACAAGGGCAACTCGGTGATCGTGATCGAGCACAACCTCGACGTGATCAAGACGTCCGACTGGATCATCGACATGGGCCCGGAGGGTGGCAACGGTGGCGGCAC
This sequence comes from Amycolatopsis sp. NPDC051106, assembly GCF_040682775.1. Lineage (NCBI taxonomy): Bacteria > Bacillati > Actinomycetota > Actinomycetes > Pseudonocardiales > Pseudonocardiaceae > Amycolatopsis > Amycolatopsis sp. NPDC051106. The sequence goes on from NZ_JBFBBQ010000002.1 coordinate 276,163, forward strand.
GATCGTCGCCGAGGGCACGCCGGAGCACGTCGCGGCCGTCGAGGAGAGCTACACGGGCGAGTTCCTGCGCCACGTCCTCACGCCCGAGTAAGGCCTACTGCCGCTCCTTCCCGGTGGTCTGGTGGACCACCGGGGAGAGCGGCCCGTAGTGCAGCGTCCGGAGCCGGTAGGCGGAGTCCTCCTCTCCGGGCAGCAGCGACAACACGCACGTCGTCGCGTCCGGGCCGGTCACCTCGACCGGGTCGAAGCCCGGCGCGCCCGGCCGCCGGATCTCCAGCAGGAAGCCGGCTTCGTCGCTCGTGCGATCGGCCCACGTGAAGGTCACCGTGCCGCCCGACGTCACCTGGTGCAGCTCGGTCGAGACCGGACCGGTGAACGGTTGTTCCCGGTAGTAGAACGGCGTCTCCGGGATCAGGTCCGGGTGGTGGTAGCTCGTCGTGTGCGGCGGCAGGAACCGCAGGGTCGTCCACGGCCCGGCGGGATCGTGGGCGTACTCGACGCGGTGGCCGTCGGCGTCGTCCGGCCAGCTCAGCACCACGTCGGTGGGCGTGGTGAGCGTCGCGGTGAACGACGGTGCCGGCGCGGCGGCCGAACAGCCCGCGGCCAGTAGCACGACGAGGAAGAGGGGTTTCACGGACACGGCGGCTCCCGGGTGAAGCGGGGGCGGCGGCGAACGTGATCAGCTTAGGAACCCGCCCGCACGGCGACAAGGTCGTGCCGATCACCGGAACGCACCAATCCGGCCCCGGATCGGCACCGAATCGCGCGAAACCCCGCTGAACCGTTTCCCGCGACCGTCCGTGTCTCAGGTGTCGAGGTCCGCCGGACGGCGGTGCCGCCCTCACCGAGGAGAGAAACGCCATGAACCGTATCCGGACGGCCAGTTTGTGCGCCGCCGCGATCGCCGTCGTCGCCCCCTTGTCGGCCTGCGGCGACATGGCGTCCGCGGGGGCCGGGAACCCGGACCACGGCCGGCCCGGGCACGTGATGCTCGCCGCCACGCAGGTCGCCGGGGTCGGCACGGTCGTCACCGACGCCGCCGGCAAGACGCTCTACCGGTTCGACAAGGACATGGCGACGCCGCCGATGTCCCACTGCGAGGCCGAGTGCGCCACGACGTGGCCGCCCGCGCTGGCCGGAGAAGGCTCGCCGATGCTCGAGGGCATCCAGGACAGCCAGGTCGGCACGCTGGCGCGGCCGGACGGCAGCAAGCAGCTCACGCTCAACGGCTGGGCGCTGTACGAGTTTTCGGGCGACAAGGCCCCCGGGCAGCTGAACGGCCAGGGCGCCAACGGCACCTGGTTCGCCGTCGCGCCGGACGGCAGCAAGATCACCGCGGGCGGCCAAGGGCAGCCCGCGGCCGGTGGCTCCGGCTACTGAACACCGACGGTTTCCGGGCAGAACGAGGAAGGATGGCAGCCGATGAACACCATGGTCGCGCTGCGCTCGACGCACGCACCGCCGGTGGAGCTGAGGGTTGCACTACTGTCCTCGACGACTCAGAACACCGTCGGGAGGACGAGGGTGGCCATAGGAGGCAGGCGGCCTAAGAAGGCCAAGGGCGAGGACCTGATTCGGCAGCTGTACGCCGAACACGGCCGGAGCCTGCTGGCTTACGCGACGAGGCTGACCGGTGATCGGGCGGCAGCCGAGGACGTGGTCCAGGAGACGCTGGTCCGAGCGTGGAAACACGCCGACGACCTGCAGAACGACGGGAAGGGCTCGGTGCGCGGCTGGTTGCTGACCGTCGCGCGCAACCTGGTCACCGACCGGGCACGTGCCCGGGCGGCCCGGCCACAGGAGGTGGCCGAACCGGCCGACGGCGCGCCGACCCCGGCCGTCGAGCGCGATCACGCCCAGGGCGTGGTCGACTCGATGACGGTGCTCGGCGCGATGGACGGCCTGTCGAACGAACACCGAGAGGTCCTGGTGGAGATCTACTACCGGGGACGGACGGTGGCCGAAGCGGCGAGAACACTGGGCGTCGCACCAGGTACCGTGAAATCAAGGTCTTACTACGCACTGAGAGCACTGAGAGCAGCGATGATTTCGAGCGGAACGGAGGTGGCGCGATGAACTCGGTCGACGAGAGTCACACGCAGCTCGGCGCGTACGCCCTCGGCGCGCTCGATCCCGGGGAGGCGGCCGACTTCGAGCGGCGGCACCTGCAGACCTGCGCGCAGTGCCGGTTCGACCTGAACGAGCTCGTGGCGTTGCGCGAGTCGCTCGACGAGGTACCGTCCGAGGCGTTCCTCGACGGGCCGCCCGAAGGCGGGGACCTGCTGCTGCAGAAGACCCTGCGGCGGGTGCGCGACGAAGAAGAAGCGGCACCGGTCCGTTCGGGCGGGTCGTCACGCCGGGGCCTGGCCCTGGTCGCGGCGGCGGTGCTGGTGGTGGCCGCGCTCGGCGGCGGGATCCTCGTGGGCCGGCAGACCGGTTCGGACAGCGCGCCCATCGCGATTCCCGCACAGCCCACCGAGGTGCCCGGCACGAAGAGTGTCGAAGGGCGGGATCCGACGACCGGCGTGCAGCTGGCCGCGTCGGTGAGCCCCTTCCAGGGCTGGGTCCGGGTGAACGTCGCGGTGAAGGGCGTGCACGCGGGGGAGAAGTGCCTGCTGCAGATCACGACCAAGGGCGGTCAGTCGGTGACCGCCGGCAGCTGGCAGGTGTCGGAGAAGTGGGAGAGCCAGGGCTTCTCGCTCGACGGGTCCGCGCTGGTCGCGCCCGACGACGTGAAGTCGGTCGACATCGTCACGATGGACGGCCGGAAGCTGGTCTCGGCCCAGGTGTGAGGCCGTGAAGGGCGCGCGCTACCGGTTCAGCAGCACGTGGCTGCTGCCCGGTACCGCGCCCGAGCGGGTGTTCGGCGCGGTCACCGACCTCGCCGGCTACCCGCGGTGGTGGTCGGACGTCCGCACGGTGCGCCGGGTGGACGACGACACCGCCGAGCTGGTCTGCCGGTCCCGGCTCCCGTTCCGCCTGGTCGTCCGGATGCACCGGGAGCACCAGGACGAGCGAGCGGGCCTGATGCGGGTCCGGTTGAGCGGCGACCTGGACGGGGTGCTGGCCGGAGCGGTCCACGCGGCGGGCGCGGACACGCTCCTGCGGATCACCCAGGACGTCCAGGCTCGCAAGGAGCTGCTGCGGCGGCTCGACGCGGTGGCCCGGCCGCTCTTCCGCGCGAACCACGCGCTGATGATGCGGCGGGGCCACCGCGGCCTCCGCTCCTACCTCACGTAACCCCGGCCCGAGCGCCCCAATGTGGCCTTCGGTGCGTTCAACGCACCGAAGGGCCCCTTGGGTGCGTTGAACGCAACCAAGGCCACATTGGGGCGCTCTTGGCCTACCCGGCGACGCAGACCTCGGGTTCCGGGGCCGGGGAAGCGGCCCGGCGGGTCAGGACCAGGCCGCCCAGGGCGACCGCCGCGATCAGGAAGCCCGCGCTGACCCCGTACGCCAGCCGGAAGCCCGACGCCAGTGCCTCGCGGTGATCCACCGCTTGAAGGCTCGCCGTCCGGGACGCCGCCACCGTCGCCAGCACCGCCGTGCCGATCGCCGCACCGACCTGCTGGGTCGTGTTGATCAGACCGGACGCCACGCCGGCGTCCGCCGGGGCGACGCCGGACATCGCCAGCCCCATCAGCGCGGGGATCGCCGCTCCCGCGCCGAGGCCCATCAGCAGCAGCGGCGGCAGGACGCCGGCGAAGTAGCCGCCGGACACCTGCGTCAGCAGCAGCAAGCCCACGATCACCAGGCCGAGGCCGGCCAGCAGCACCGCCCGCGGCCCGAACCGCGCCGCCAGCTTGTCCGCGAAGCCCAGCGACGCCACCGCGATCACCACCGGCACCGGCAGGAACGCGACGCCGGTCCGCAGCGCGTCGAGGCCCAGCACCTGCTGCAGGTACAACGCCGTGACGAACTGGAAGCCCAGCATCCCGGCGACCATCAGCACCATCACCACGTTCGCGCCGGTGACCGCGCGGATCCGGAACAGCCGCAGCGGCAGCAGCGGCGTGCGCGCCTTCGCCTGCCGCACCACGAACGCGGCCAGCAGCGCGGCGGCCGCGGCCAGCGCACCCCAGGCGTGGGACGAGATGCCGTACACGCCGAGCATCACCGCGGCGGTGACCAGCACCGCGCCGAGGACGTCCAGGCCGGCGCGCAGGCCCGGGCCGCGGTCGGCCTCGACCACGCGCACCGCCAGCACCAGCGCGACGAGCCCGATGGGCAGGTTGACGTAGAACGTCCAGTGCCAGCTGAGCGCCTGCGTCAGCGCACCACCCGCGATGAGCCCGATCGACGCGCCCGCGGCCTGCGTGAAGCTGTAGACGCCGATCGCGCGAGCCCGGGCCCGCGGCTCGGGGTACATCGTGACGATCATGCCGAGCACGACGGCCGACGCGAGCGCGCCGCCGACGCCCTGCGCGAACCGCGAGACGACGAGGACACCCGCGTCCGAAGCCAGGCCCGCGACCAGGGAAGCGAAGGTGAACAGGCTGAGGCCGCCGAGGAAGACGCGGCGGCGCCCGAGCAGGTCGCCGAGCCGGCCGGAGATCAGGAGCAGGCCGCCGAAGGCGACCAGGTACGCCGTGACGACCCAGGCGAGGCCGGCGGGCGTGAAGCCGAGGTCGGCCTGGATCGCGGGCAGCGCCACCGCGACGATGCTGCTGTCGAGCACGACCATCAGCGACGCGGCGCACAGCACCGCCAGCGCGAGGCCGCGGGAGCGGATGGGATGGTTCTCGGCCATGTCAGACCTTCCAGTCGAGCGTTCCCCCTGGTCGTCGCCAGGGCACTTCTTGTAACAGTGCCCATCATGTGTGACCATGGGTGCGCCCGGAAGGAGGCACTTCCATGTCCCAGGGGAACATCGGTGTACCTGTCCAGGTCACCGAGATCGACCCGGAGAAACTCGACGTCTGCACGGTGCTGGAGGTCATCAACCGGATCAGTGGCAAGTGGGCGATCGGCATCCTCCTGGAGGCCATCCGCGGCCCGGTGCGCTTCACCGAGCTGGAACGCGCGGTCAACGGGATCAGCCGCCGGATGCTGACCCTGACGCTGCGCAACCTCGAGCGCGACGGCTTGCTGGAGCGCACGATCTACCCGACGGTCCCGCCGCGTGTGGAGTACGAAGCCACGCCGATGGCGAAGGAGCTGTACCAGTCGCTGAGCGGCCTGCTCGGCTGGGCGGAGCGGCACCGCGAAGACATCGCCGCCGCGCGCGTCGTCTACGACGGGCACGCCGCCTGCTGAAGCGGACGTGGAAACGGGCCGCTGCGCGAAGTCGGGGAACTCGCACAGCGGCCCGTCGTGGTTCGTGCTCAGCGGGAGCGTGAGCACGAACGTTTTCGGTGTTACCTGGCGGGTTCCTTGACGTCGTCCAGGTCGTCGGTGCCGGCGGCGTGGCTGTGCTCGTCGAGCATCGTGGCCTCGTCGAAGGGTTCCTGGCCGGAGAAGACGCGGTGCGCCTTCTCGCGGTCGAACTCCTTCGTCCAGTTTCCGATGAGGACGGTCGCGACGGCGTTGCCCGCGAAGTTCGTCAGCGCACGGGCTTCCGACATGAACCGGTCGATGCCGAGGATGAAACCGACGCCGTTGACCAGTTCCGGCCGGTGCGACTGCAGGCCGCTCGCCAGGGTCGCGATGCCCGAGCCGCTGACGCCCGCCGCGCCCTTGGACGCGATGATCATGAAGGCCAGCAGGCCGATCTGCGAACCGATCGACAGCGGTTCGTCCTGGGCCGCGGCGATGAACAACGTCGCCATGGTCAGGTAGATCGCGGTGCCGTCCAGGTTGAACGAGTAGCCGGTCGGCACCGTGATGCCGACGACCGACTTGCTGACACCGACGTGCTCCATCTTCGCGATCAGCCGCGGCAGCGCCGACTCCGACGACGACGTCGACAGGATCAGCAGGAACTCGCGGCCGAGGTAGCGCAGCAGGTTCCAGATGAACACGCGGGCGCCGAGCCACAGCACGATCCCGAGGACCACGAACACGAACACCAGGCAGGTCGCGTAGAACCCGATCATGATCACCGCGAGGCTCTTCAACGCCGCCCAGCCGGTCGCGCCGACCACGGCCGCGATGGCGCCGAACGCGCCGATCGGGGCGGCCCACATGATCATGGCGAGGATGCGGAACACCAGGCGCTGGATGTGCTCGATGCCCCGCAGGATCGGTGCGCCCTTCGGGCCCAGCTTCTGCAGCGCGAACCCGACGAGCAGCGCGACCAGCAGGGTCTGCAGGACCTCGCCTTCGGTGAAGGCGGATACGAGTGTCTTCGGGATGATGCCGAGCAGGAAGTCGACCGGGCCTTCGGCGCCACCGGCGGACTTCTGGACGCTCTTCACGTCGGCCGGGTTGAGGTGCAGGCCGGTGCCCGGGTGCAGGATGTTGCCGACGACCAGGCCGATCGCCAGGGCGAAGGTCGACATGATGATGAAGTAGAACAACGCCATCAGACCGACCTTGCCGACCTTGGCCGCCTTCGCGACCGAGCCGACGCCGATGACGATGGTGCAGAAGATGATCGGCGTGATCATCATCTTGATCAGGTTGACGAAGCCGTCGCCGAGGGGCTTGAGGCCCTTGGCGAAGCCCGGGAAGAGGAAGCCCACCAGGATCCCGAGCGCGACCGCGACGATCACGGCCAGGTACAGGTAGTGGGTCTTGTCCCGCTTGCGCGGGGTCTCCTCGGTCGTCGGTGGGGTCGGCACCGTTGCCTCCAGCTCAGGGGTGTTCCAGGTTGCGGCACACTGTAGGCCCATCCGGGTGACCCGGCTCACTTGTGTTCATTGAGTTCGCGATGATCGCCACCGTCCCGTTCGGACACCCGGTGAGCCCGTGTGCTGGTATGAGGAGGTGCCCCCGACGATGCGGTCCCGCTGGAGCCTCGCGCGCCAGCTGCTCGTGCTGCAGCTGGTGGTGCTCTGCGTGCTCGCCGGCGCCGGGATCACCTTCGCCTACCTCGACGCGTCGCGGGCGGTGGACGAGAACGCGCGCGACCAGGTCCACACGGTCGCCTGGACCGTCGCCGACGCGCCGACCGTCGCCGCCGCGGTGACGACGCCGGACCCGAGCGCGACGCTGCAGCCGTTCGCGTTGCGCGTGCAGGCCCACACCCACGTCGACTTCATCACGATCATGAGCCCGGCCGGGATCCGCTACACGCACCCGACTCCGGCGCTGATCGGCCGGCACTACATCGGGACCATCGACCAGGCGCAGCGGGGCCGGGAGCTCACCGAGACCTACACGGGTTCGCTGGGGCCGTCGGTGCGCACGGTCGTGCCGGTGTTCGACGCGGGCGGCCGCGTGGTCGCGCTGGTGGCCGTCGGGATCACCGTCGTGGCGATCTCGGCCGAGCTGCGGGAACGCCTGTGGCCGCTGTTCGGCGTCGCCGGCGCGGTGCTGCTGGTCGGCGCGCTCGGGGGCTGGCTGATCAGCGCCCGGCTGCGGCGCCAGACGCGCGGCGTCGCGCCGGACGAGCTGAGCAACCTGTTCGAGTACCACGAAGCCGTGCTGCACTCGGTCCGCGAAGGGGTCCTGCTCGTGGGCCGCGACGGCCGGGTCGGACTCTGCAACGACGGCGCGCGCACCCTCCTCGGCCTCGAGGCCGACCCCGTCGGGCGCGAGCTGGCGGCACTGGGGCTGCCGGACGAACTGGCGGAGGCGTTCACGTCGGCGGAGAACCGGGCCGAGCAACTGCACCTGACGGACTCGCGCGTGCTCCTGGTGAGCACGACGGCTGTCCGCTCGGGCGGCCGCTCGCAGGGCACCGTCGTCGTCCTGCGCGACCACACGGAACTGCAGGCGCTGACCGGCGAGCTGACCACCGCCCGCGGCCTCGCGGAGGCGTTGCGGTCGCAGGCGCACGAGGCCGCGAACCGGCTGCACACCGTCGTTTCCCTGGTGGAGATCGGCCGGCCGGAGCAGGCCGTCGAGTTCGCGACGGCCGAGCTCGCGCTCGCCCAGGAACTGACCGACCGGGTCGTCGGCGCCGTCGCCGAGCCGGTGCTCGCCGCGCTGCTGCTGGGCAAGGCCGCCGAAGCGAGCGAGCGCGGGGTCGAGCTGACGATCACGCCGGACACGGTGATCGACGACGTCTCGCTCGGCGTCGCGGCCCGCGACCTGGTCACCATCCTCGGCAACCTGATCGACAACGGCATCGACGCGGCCGTGCGCGGCAGCGGGCATCCCCAGGTCGTCGTCACAGCTCGCACGGACGACGACGGGCTGCTGCTGCGCGTCGCCGACACCGGGCCGGGCGTCCCCGAGGACGCCGACGTCTTCCGCCGCGGCTGGTCGACGAAGGCCGGCGACGGCCACGGGCTCGGCCTGGCGCTGGTCGGCCAGGCGGTGCGCCGCTACGGCGGCACGGTCGAGGTCGGGCACGACGGCGGCGCGGTGTTCACCGTGCGGCTGCCGCGGCAGGAGGCGGACCGGTGATCCGGGTGCTGGTGGTGGAGGACGAGCCGGTGGCCGCCGAGGCGCATCGCGTCTACGTCGAACGGCTGCCGGGCTTTTCGGTGGCGGGCGTCGTCCATTCCGGCGGTGACGCGTTGCGGTTCTGCGAACGCGAGCCGGTCGACCTGGTGCTGCTGGACTTCTACCTCCCCGACACGCACGGGCTGGCGGTGTGCCGCTCCCTGCGGGCGGCCGGGCTCCCGATCGACGTCATCGCGGTGACGTCGGCGCGCGACCTCGGCCTGGTGAAGGCCGCGGTCTCGGTCGGAGTGGTGCAGTACCTGCTGAAGCCGTTCACGTTCGCCACCCTGCGCGAAAAGCTCGAGCGCTACCGGGAGTTCCGCGACGCGTCGGGCGAGGTGACCGGTCAGGCCGAAATCGACCGCGCGCTGGGTGCGCTGCGCACGACGGAACAGCCCCCGCTGCCGAAGGGGATGAGCGTCCAGACCCTGGAGGCGATCACGGACGCGCTGTCGGGCGCCGCGGAAGGGCTTTCCGCGGGCGCGGCGGCTTCGGCGATCGGTGCGTCGCGCGTGACGGCCCGGCGGTACCTCGAGTACTTGGCGGACAACGGAATGGCCCACCGGGAGCCGCACTACGGCCAGGTCGGACGGCCCGAAGTCTGGTACCGGCTGACTCGCGTATAACGCCTTACATCCGGTCGGTCAGCTTGCGGATTAGCTGCACTGACCGCCGCTCGACGTGCGTGCGCCCGAACCGCCTGATTAGAGCGAGATAGAACGCCGCGGGCGCCACGGGCGTCCAGTTGTCGCGTCGATCCATTCGCAACAAGTGGCCCACGACGTCCGAGACCGAAAATCGAACAAACTCCGTTTCGTCGTGCTCCCACTTATCCGCGACACCACGGGTACGGTGTTCCGCGAGCTGGGTTCCCGAGATTTCGTGCAGGAAAGCAACGAAGATACACCCCCATTGGTTCGTCCGACGATCGACGTCGAAGGCCAGTAACTCGATGCGGTAGTCGGTTCGGTCTAAGCCGAGTTCTTCCCTGAGTCCTCTCCTGGCCACGTCGTAAAGGCTCGGCGGGGTACGCCCATGTGAATCCAGCGACCGGGATAGCGCCTCGTTGGCCGAGACGTCCCAACAACCAGGGAACGCGCCGACGGCCTGACTGCGCTTGGCGAACACGGTCAGATCGTCAGCGGTGACGACGACCGTGTACGTGCCGAAGCTAGCTCGCATGAACTCCGGTACTTCCGCCGGAGCGAATGGGTCCACGTACTTGCCGCGAAGCGTCGTCCCGTCCGGCAATTCTCGATCGAGTTGCTGTGTTGCGAGGAACGTGAAATAGTCGCTGCTCTTCAGTCGAAGGCGGACACCTGGGGACTCGTCCACTCCGAGTCGACGGATTGACAAGCCGGAGACGGCATAGGTCGGTCCGTTCCACTGGGCATGCAGACCAGTCTCCGTCAATGCAGCCTGACGGGCGGCGACTTCGAGCCGAAGCTGGTTCACCTCGTCCGGCAGCACAACCGGATCCGGATCAACTACCACGTCCACTGCCTGTTCGCCGATCACCTGGCTTCCGTCGCCTTCGACGATCATGACAGTGCTCTGCAGCGGTCCGAGCCTGAATTCGGTCCGCAATTGGGATGCGACTGGGTCAGCCAGCGCGCGGCGAACGGCCTTGACAGACTTGGCGATTTTGCGTTTCAACGCGTCTTCGAAGAACACCGAGAGCGCCAAGCCGAGCACAGCACCCACGACAAGCCCGATCACACCGGAACTGAGCTGCTCCATGATGGCATCAGTCGGTGACAGCGGGAGAAGTGTTTCATTGCAGCTGACTCGCGTATAACGCCTTACATCCGGTCGGTCAGGAGCTGCGCCAGCTTGGTGTAGACCTCTTCGGTGAAGGGGCGGAGGTAGAGCTCGGCCAGGCGGGTCTGGCCGTGCGACTTCTTCGCGACCAGCACCATGACGTCGCCGGAGTTGGTGCCGTCCAGCGAGCAGGTGCGGGTGGTGCCGGCCACTCCGCCGATCGGCTTCGCCGGGCCCTTGCAGTCCTTGGTCCACTCGGTGACCAGGGACGCGACCTGCCGCGTGCCCGGGACGACGGTGACGTACAGGTCGAGCAGCTGCCGCCCGCCGGTCCGGCTGGCGTAGTCGCAGTGGTAGGTCGTGGCGTCCTGCTGGGTGGTCGTCGCCTCCTCGACCGCGTAAGCGTCCAGGACGACGCCCATCGTGGCGCTCGACTCGGTCACGCCGAGGAACGGGCAGGCCGACGTCACTTTGGCCGGCGAGTTCGGCGGTGGTGGCTGCGGTGTCGTCGGTCGCTGCGAGCCCGGCCCGGGGCCCAGCGCGGGCGCGTCGGACGCCGGGGCCGGCTTCGTCGTCGACGGCGCCGCCGAAGTGGTGGTCTGCGCGACCGGCGCGGGCGCCGGAGTCGAGCACGCGGTCGGCAACGCCAGCGCGGCCGCCGTCGCCACGATTCCCCCTCGATTCCCCATCGCGGCAGAATAGCCCGACTTCCGGCGGTTACGGCGGCTTTTCCGGTGCGGTAGACCGGGACCATGTCGAAGTGGGCCGGGTTCGTCGCAGCGCTGCTGATCGCCATCGGAGTCGCCACGCCCGCACAAGCCGCCGAACCGGCCGCCTCCGTCACCGACGTCCAGGTGACCGGGCCGGCCGCGCAGCGGTTCAGCCTCGTCGTCCTCGGAGACGGCTACACGGCGGCCGAACAACCGAAGTTCTTCGCCGACGTCCAGCGGCACGTGAGCACCCTGTGGTCGCTCGAGCCGTTCAAGTCGTACCGCAGCTACTTCAACGTCTACGCCGTGTCGATCGCCTCGCCCGAGTCCGGTGTGGACTGTGACCCCTCGCTCGACGCGCCTCGCCGGGACACCCCGTTGAACATGGGTTTCTGGGGCGGCTGCAACGCGCAGAGCGTCCAGCGGCTGCTGACCGTCGACGACGACGCGGCGCAGCGGTACGCCGACCTCGTGCCCGGCACGACCCGGGCCAACCGGCAGATCCTCGCCCTCGCGAACAGCGGCACCTACGGCGGCGCGGGAGGCACGTACGCGACGGCGTCCGGCGGGAACGCGCTGTCCGCGCTGATCTCCCCGCACGAGCTGGGGCATTCGCTCGGCGGCCTCGACGACGAGTACGACTACTACGCCCGCAACGTCCCGGGTGGCGCCTACGAAGGCGGCGAGCCGGACTCGATCCACCACACCGTGCTGACCGAGCGGCAGCTGCGCGACCAGCACGCGAAGTGGTACCGCTGGCTCGGCGAGCCCAGCGACTCCGGCGGCCGGATCGGCCGTTTCGAAGGCGGGCTCTACACGCAGACCGGCGTCTGGCGGCCCAGCGCCCACTCGATGATGAAGACGCTCGGCTACGCGTTCGACCAGGTCGGCCGCGAACGGATGACCCAGCGCATCTCCGCGAAGGTGCCGCTCATCAGCGGCGGCACCCCGGCCGGCACGATCGGCGCCGACCGCGTCGTGTGGGTCCGCCCGATGCACCCGGTGAGCCACCGCCTCGACGTCACCTGGACCCTCGACGGCGTTCCCCTGCGCGGTTCCGACGCGCTCGACCTGCGCCAGGCCCACGTGAAGCCGGGGACGCACACGCTCGTCGCGAAGGTGACCGACCCGACGCCGTTCGTCCGCGACCCGGCCGTGCGGCCGACGGCGACCCGCACGTGGATCGTCGACACCGCGGTGACGACCCCGCCCGCCGGCGGCCCGGCGGTCGTCGCGTCGACTCCGGCCAATGCCCCGCTTGGCGGTCACGACGTCGTGTACGTCGAGACGGGGGAGCCGACGGGTTCGATCCCGCAGATCCGCTGGGCGCTCGACGGCAGGCCGGTCGGAAGCGGCCCCGACTTCGCTCTCGAGGAGTCACGCGGCCGGCACACGCTCACGGCGACGACCGGCGGCGCCACGTTGACCTGGAGGGTGGACGCGGACGGCCCGACGACGACGGTCTCGCTGCCGCCGTCGAAGGACCAGGTGTTCCACGGTTCGTTCACGATGCGGCTGACGGCGTCCGACGGAATGCCGGAGTTCCGCGTGGACGGCGACGGCTGGCACAAGTACTACGGCTGGCCGACTGACCCGAACGCACCGTACGTGTTCACCCCGCGCGGCACGGAGATCGACGGCCTGGCGTACGGCAACCTCGGTTCGGGCGGCCTGACGGTATCCCCGTTCGCAGACCGGACGCCCGGCTACGGCCGCCACCGCATCGAGTACCGCTCGATCGACGCGGCCGGCAACGTGGGCCCGACCCGGTCGGTTACGGTGACGTTGTTGCCGTAGAAGGAGGCCGGGCCGAGTGATGGACGACGGTGGCTTCCGTGCCCGGTTGCTGGCTTCGGTGGAAGCCGGGCGGAGCGTCATCGAGATCAGGCCGCTGCTCGTCGAGCAGCTCGAGCGCGGGGTGAAACGCGAAGACCTGTATCAGGAGCTGCTCGACACGATGATGTTCTTGCGCGCCGAGGGCCGCGAAGACGACGAGGACAGGGTGGCCGACGTAGCCGATCTGCTCTCGAACTGGGTGCTGCCGGAATTCCGGCTTTGAGCCGTCGAGCAACCGGCGAGGCCGTGATCAGCGCGGCCGGCCGGGTACGCCCGGCCGGGTCTGCCACGGGTGCGGCCCGTCCAGCGGCCGGTACTCGACCCCGAGCGCGTCCAGCCGCGGCAGGTGGTGGTCCCGCAACCGCGGCAGGAACTCGGCGTAGTCCCGGTCCCCGCTGCTCCACGCCACCTCCGCGAACGCCGACAACCGCGGGAAGGCCATGTAGTCCACCCGCCGCACGCTGTCCAGGTGCTCGCTCCACACCTGGGCCTGCACCCCGCGCAGCCGCGGCCCGGTCAGCGCCGGCTCGTACGCGTAGACGTCTTCCAGCGTGTGGACCATCCCCACCGGGATCGGCTCGTCCGGGTGCGACGACTGGCGGTGGTCCAGGTACACGTGCTGTTCCGGGCACATCACGACGTCGTGCCCTTCCGAAGCGGCCCGAACGCCCGCCGCCTCGTTCTGCCACGAGCCGATCACCATCGGGGGCAGGCCGGGGATGTCGAGGACCTCGTCCCAGCCCATCGGCGTCCGGCCGCGCGCCACCAAGTGCTCGGCCAGCCGCCGGACGAACGCGCGGTGCTCGTCGGTCGCGCCCGGCGTCTCGTCGCCGCCCAAGGCGATCACCGGGGACGGGAAGATCTCCAGCAGGTGGTCGAACACGCGGCGGAAGAAGTCCAGAGTGGACTCGGTGGGCGACAGCAGCGAAGTGCTGATACCCCACGAAGTCCAGATCTCGTACGACGACGAAGTCCCCAGGGAAGGGTAGGCGGCCAAGGCGGCTCGGGCGTGCCCGGGGATGTCGATCTCCGGCACCACCGTGATGGCCCGGGAAGCAGCGTAAGCCACGATCTCCCGCAGGTCGTCGCCCGTGTAGAACCCGCCGTGCGGACGACCGTCCTGCTCGCCCCCGCTCCCCGCCATCGACGACGGCCGCCAGCCACCCACCGACGTCAACCGGGGAAACTCGGGGACCTCGAAACGCCAGCCCTGGTCGTCGGTCAGGTGCAGGTTGAGCACGTTCAGCTTGTGCGCGGCGAGCAGGTCGACGAACCGCAGCACCTCCGCCTTGGTCCGGAAGTGCCGGGCGACGTCGAGCAGGCACCCGCGCCAGCCGAACCGCGGGTGGTCCTCGACCACGCCGCACGGCACGGACAACGCGCCACCGAAAGAAGCTGCGCGAAACGCCGGAGGACCCGCGAGCTGACGCAGCGTCTGCCGTCCGTAGAACTCGCCGGCCGCGTCTCCACACGACAAAACCACGCCCGAAGGAGTGATCTCCAACCGGTACCCCTCCGCCGGCAGCGAAGCGGACCGGACGTCCACAGTGGACGGCCACGGGCAGGAACCCGCTGAAGGCGTCACCGAGACCGGGCGGGGGAGCAGGGTGTCGAAAGCCATGTCAGCCCTTCACGGCGCCGGCCATCCCGGACACCAGCCGTCGTTGCACGAGGACGAAGAACACCAGGACCGGGATCGTCATCAGCGTCGAGGACGCCATCACCGCACCCCAGTCGGTGTCCTCCGGCTTGAAGAACACCAGGATCGCCTGCGGCAGCGTCTGGTTCTCGGTCTTGGAGATGATGAACGTCTTGGCGAACAGGAAGTCGTTCCAGGCGTGGATGAACGCGAGCACGCTCACCGCGACCAGACCCGGCGCCACCAGCGGGAACAGGATCTGCCACGTGAACCGCATCCGTGACGCGCCGTCGAGCTTCGCCGCTTCTTCGAGTTCCACCGGCACCGCGGCGACGAACCCGCGCAGCATCCAGATCGCGAACGGCAGGCTGAACGCCAAGTGCACCAGCACCAGCGAGCCCAGCTCGTTGAGGCCGAAAGCCGGCGCGACGCCGCCGATCTGACGCATCAGGAAGAACAACGGGATTGTCAGCGCCTCCACCGGAACCATCTGCGCGACCAGGGTCATCACCAGCAGCACAGTCCGGCCCTTGAACGAGAACCGCGTCAGGGCCACCGCCGAGAGGAACGACAGCAGCAGTGACAGCACCACTACAACCAGCGCGACCACCAGGCTGTTCACGAAGAACCGCCCGAAGCCGGACACCGTGAGGACGCGCGAGAAGCTGTCGAACGACGGGTCGAACGTCCACGGCTTCGGGTTCGCCGACTGGATCTCGCCCGGCGGCTTGAACGCCGAGAGCAGCATCCAGTACAGCGGGAACGCGACGATGCCGGCGATCACGACCGTGATGATCTCCGCGATCAGCCGTCCGGGGCGACGAACGGTTACAGCCATGCCGCGCTCCGGCGCTGCGACCGGACGTAGAGCCCGGTGATCGACAGCAGCAACAGCGTCATGACGACTCCGATCGCCGAGCCGAGGCCGTACTCCTGCCCGGCGAAGGCCTGTTGGTAGGCGTAGACGTTGAGGACCAGGTTGCGGCCGGCGACACCGCCGCCGTTGGTCATCACGTAGATCTGGGTGAACACCTTGAAGTCCCAGATGATCGACTGGACGGTCGCGATCATCAGCAGCGGCCGCACGGTCGGCAGCACGATCGAATAGGTCGTGCGCCACACCGACGCGCCGTCGAGCGACGCGGCTTCGAGCACCTCGTCGGGCACGCCCTTGATCCCCGCGTACATCGTGACCAGCACGAACGGGAACGAGCACCAGATCACCTCGGCGGCGACCAGCCCGAACGCGCCGAGCGTGCCGAAGGTCCACGAGTGGTGCTCGAACGGCAGCCCGATCCCCGAGAGCACCTCGTTGACCAGGCCGAAGTCGGTGTCGAAGAGGAACAGCCAGACGTAGGAGCCCGCGATCGCCGGCGTCGACCACGCACCCAGCGCGGCCAGGAACAGGAGCGTCCGGGGGAGCGAGCGCACCCGCGAAGCCAGCACGGCGAGCCCGGTGCCGACGATGAGCGAACCGAGGACGCAGGCCGCGGCGAACCCGACCGTCTTGCCGAGCACGGTCCAGAACTGCGTCTGCGACAGCAGATCGGCGTAGTTGGCGAAGCCGAGGAACACCAGTGGCGCGTTGCCCGCGGCCTGCGGCTGGCCGTAGTCGTAGAACGAAATGAGGACCAGCTGGTAGATCGGGTAGGCCAGCATCGCCGCGAGCAGGATGCCCGCCGGGGCGAGGTAGAGCGCGGCGGCCCGGCCGTCCCCCTTCCGTCTCGGCCTCCGTGCGGGAGCCGTGACGGAAGGGGCTTCCTGGACGGTCACCACTACCCGAAGGCCTTGTCCATCGCCGCGGCCGCGTCGGTGAGCGCGGCGGCCGGGTCCTTGCCCCCGGTCGCGATCTGCTGGACGGCCGTCGGCAGCACGTTCTGGCTGTCGATCTTCGACCACGCCGGCGTCGCCGGGACGAACTTCGTGCCCGCCTTGAGCGTGTCGACGAACGGCTTGAGGAACGGGTCGTTCGCGGCGAGCTTCTGCTGCACGCTGCTCAACGTCGGCAGGTTCCCCATCGCCGTGTACATCTTCTCCTGGTACTTCGCGCCGCCGAGCAGCTCGACGAACTCCAGCGCCAGGCCCCGCCGCTTGCTGGCGTTGAAGACGCCGAGGAGGTTGCCGCCGGCGAACGCGGGGGCGACGCTGCCCGCGGCCGTGCCCGGGATCGGGACGACGGCGTACTTGCCCTTCACCGCGCCCTGCTCGACGGCCTTGCGGTTGAAGTCGCCGCCGATGGTCATCCCGGCCTTGCCGCCGGCGAACGCCGTGACGCTCTGCGTGCCAGTCAGGTTCGCGCACTGCGCGGGCGGGCAGATGTCGTCCTTCAGGAGGTTCGCGTACTGCGTCACGCCGGCCTTGGCCTGCTCACCCGTGACCGTCGACTTCCACTTGCCGCCCTCTTCCTGCGCCAGCTCGCCGCCGTTGGCCCAGAGGAAGGGCAGCATCGCGTAGGTGTACTTGCCGCCGACGGAGATGCCGTAGAGGTCCGGCTTGGCGGCGCGGATCTTCCGGGCCTCCTCGGTGAGTTCCGAGAGCGTCGTGGGCGGCTTGAGGCCGAGCTCGGTGAAGACGTCGGTGCGGTAGTACAGCGCGCGGATGCCGGTGTACCAGGGCAGGCCGTAGGTCTTGCCGCCCGACTTGGCGGTGTCCAGCACGGTCGGGATGAGGTCCTTGCCCTCGCTCCACGACGCGAGGTCGCCGGTCAGGTCGGCGAGCGCGCCGGTGGCGGCGTAGTTGGAGACGTCGGTGTTGCCGAATTCGGCGACGTCCGGCGCGTTGGCCGGGTCGTTGAAGGCGCCGGAGAACTTGTCGGCGCGGCCTTCCACCGGCACCCACTGGACGTCGACCTCGACACCTTGGTGCGCGGCCTTGAACTCGGTGATGGCCTCCTTGACCGCCGCCTCCTTCGGCGCGCGGTTGGCCTCGTCGAACAGCCAGACGCGGACGGTGCCGGTCTTCTCGTCCCCGCCGTTGCCCGCGGGCGCGGACTGGGTGGGCGCGCAGCCGGCCAGCAGGGCCAGCCCGGCGACGACGGGCAGGGTGCGTCGCAGTCTCATGGGGATCCTCCAGTAAGTGCCCCTCGTGAGTGTTCAGCCGGGTTGGAACCTGGCTGAACACTCACGAGGGTTCGTGCTCAGGCGAAGTAGACGGAGTTGACGTCGGGGACCGCGAGGCTGCCGGCGACCGCGCCGGGCAGGCCGGTGGCCGGGTCGCGCGGCAGCCAGGTGACGGTGCCGGAACGCTGGTTCGAGACGTAGAACCAGTTCTCGCCGGGGTCGAGGGCGACGTGCCGGGGCCAGTTGCCGCCACTGGACACAGTGGACACCAGCTTCAGCGTCTCCCCGGCGACGGAGAACGTCGCCAGGGTGTTGGGCCCGCGGACGGTGGCGTAGGCGAACTTCCCGTCCTTGGACAGGGTGATCTCGCCGGGGAACAGGTCGCCGGTGCTGCCCGGCGGCACGGCGGGCACGACGGAAAGCGCCTTCAGTGTCCCGGCGGCCGCGTCCCAGCTCGCGACCGTCACCTCCGGGCGC
The DNA here is from genome assembly GCF_040682775.1 of Amycolatopsis sp. NPDC051106. Lineage (NCBI taxonomy): Bacteria > Bacillati > Actinomycetota > Actinomycetes > Pseudonocardiales > Pseudonocardiaceae > Amycolatopsis > Amycolatopsis sp. NPDC051106. Next base: position 294,138 of record NZ_JBFBBQ010000002.1, read on the forward strand.
AGCTCCTGCAGGATGTAGGCGAACGTCCCGGTCCGGTCGAACGCGAGGTGCCGCGGCCCGGCCCCGGCCGGCAGCTTCAGCTGCTGGTGCAGCGAAAGCTTCCCGGCGGCGACGTCGAGGGAGTAGACGTACACCGAGTCGGCGCCGAGGTCGACCGACAGCACCCAGCGCCCGGTCGGGTCGTTGACGACCTGGTGGGCGTGCGCCTGCCCGGAATCGGCCCGGTGCGTCACCAGGTCCGTGGCCGCGCCGAGCTTGCCGCCGGCCAGGATCGGCAGCACGACGACGCTGCCCGAGCTGTAGTTCGCCGCCAGCACGTACTTCTGGCTCGAGTGCACGCTCAGGTGCGTCGGCGCGCCGCCCTTCGACGAAACCTTGTTGAGCGGCTTCGGGTTCGCGGCGTCGGCGATGTTCAGTGCCGAGACGAACCCGTCCGGATCGCCTTCGTTGGTGACGTAGAGGGTCTTGCCGTCGGCGGCGCGGTCGAACCACGACGTGTCGGTGATGTCCGGCACCGTGCGGACCGGGCCCAGCGTGGCGCCCGACCGGCTCGAGACGTCGAGGCCGTGGCCGCCCGCCCCGCTGGTGTAGCTGCCGATGTACACGGTCCCTCCGGCGATGCAGCCCTTCGAAGTGGTGGCAGCGGAAGCGAGCTGCGCACCGAGCACGGTCGCGGCACTCGCCCCCGCGGCGGCGCCGAGGAACGTACGACGGGAAAGTCCGGTCATCGTCATTGTCTCCCAACGGTTCGGGCGGCGGCTCCCTCCAGTATGGTCTAGACCACGGCCATGAGCAATGCCGAAACCGCGAAACCGGAAACGGAAAGCACGGTTTCCAGTGCCGTCCACGACTTCAGCGTCTGGACCACGCTCATGTTGAAGTACCGCGAAACGATCCAGAAGCCACCGTCGTTGACGTGCGACGCGATGATCGACCCGGCGGAGATCGCCATGACCAGCAGGGCCAGCTGCACCTGCGAATACCCGAGCTGCGCCACGGTCGGCGCGATGATCCCGCTCGTGGTCACGATGGCGACGGTCGCCGAACCCTGCGCGATCCGCATGCCGCAGCTGATCACGTACGCCGCGAGCAGCACCGGCAGCCCGGCGTCGTGCAGCGAGTCGGCGACGGCCTTGCCGATGCCGGTGGCCGAAAGCACCGCGCCGAAGAACGCGCCCGCGCCGACGACGAGCAGGATCATCGCGACCGGCCGCAGCGACTTCGCGGCCAGTTCGTTGAGGTCCTTGCCGGTGAACCCGCGGCGCAGCCCCAGCAGCCAGGACGCCAGCAGCACGGCGACGGTCAGCGCGACCGCCGGCGTGCCGATGAACGCGGCGACGCCCGAGAGCGCGGAGCCCTTCGGCAGCCAGATGCTGCCGAACGTGCCGGCGAGGATGAGCACCAGCGGCACCGCGATGATCGACCCGACCAGCGCCAGCGACGGCACGCTCTCCTCTTCTTCGCCTTCTTCTTCGGCGACGATCATCTCCTGGGGCACCTCGACGTCGATGCGCTTGCCGATCCAGGTCGCGTACAGCACGCCGCCGACGAGGAACGCGGGGATGCCGCAGGCCAGGCCCATCAGGATGATCCAGCCGAGCTCGACGTGCAGCAGCCCGGCCGCGGCCACCGGGCCCGGGTGCGGCGGCAGGAACGCGTGCGTGATCGACAGGCCCGCGATCAGCGGCATCGCGTAGAGCACCAGCGAGCGCTTACCCTGCTTCGCCGCGACGTACACCAGCGGCGCCAGCACGAAGATGCCGATGTCGAAGAACACCGGGATGCCGAAGATGAACCCGGCGACACCCATGGCCAACGGTGCCCGCTTCTCGCCGAAGCCCCGCAGCAGCGCCCCGGTGAGCACCTTCGCGCCACCCGAGCGTTCCAGGATCGACCCGAGCAGCGTGCCGAGCCCGATGATCGCCGTGATGTGCCCGAGGATGCCGCCGAACCCCTTTTCCAGCAAGGAGTCCGACGACTTCTGCGCGGTGCCGACGATGGTGCCGACCGGCAGGCCCGCGGCCAGCGCGGTGAGCAGGCCGACCACGATCAGGGCGATGAACGGCTCGATCTTGAGCTTGACGATCAGCACCAGCAGGACGGCGATCGAGACGGCGGCGAGCGTCAGCAGCCCGCCGGTGGTGTGTTGCAGCCAGTGGATCATCGAGCTCTCCGGGGGTTGCGCAGGGACGCACCGGCGAGGGCGCCGGTGGGACGGCCGTCGTCGAGGGCGGCGACGCCGTTGACGAACACGTGGGTGATCCCCGCGGCCGGTTGCCGCGGGTCGTCGAAGGTGGCGGTGTCGGCGACCGCGTCGGGGTCGAACAGCACCAGGTCGGCGGCGTACCCGGCGCGGACGAGGCCGCGGTCGGTCAGCCGCAGCCGCCGCGCGGCCCGCCCGGTCAGGTGGGCGACGCACTCGGCGAGGTCCAGCACGCCCAGCTCGCGGACGTACCGGGCGAGGTAGCGGGGGAACGTGCCCCACGCGCGCGGGTGCGGCCGCGCGCCGACGAGCAGGCCGTCGCTGCCGCCGGTGTGCGTGCGGTGCCGCATGATCGCCTGGACGTTCTCCTCGTGCCCGACGTGCATCAGGCACGACGTGCCGAGGCGTTCGTCGAGCAGCGTGTCGAAGTACAGCGCCGCGGGTGCCACGTTGTGCTGGGTGGCCGACGCGGCGACGCTGTGCCCGACGAGGTGGGCGTTGTGCTCGTTGCGGACACCGTTGATCTCGATGGCGTCCCAGTCGATCGGCACGCCGTGCGCACCGTCCGAACCGGACTCCTCGATCTCGGCGCGGATCCGCTCGCGTGCGTCCACATCGGACAGCCGGGCGAGGGTCGCGTCGAGCCCGCCCTCGGTGGCCCAGCTCGGCAGCAGCGCCGAGAGGTAGGTCGCGCCCGGCAGGTACGGGTAGGTGTCGAGAGAGATGTCGCAGCCGTCGTCGAGCGCGTCGTCGAGGAGCTTCAGCAGGTCGGGCGCTTTGCCTTTGTTCACCGAGAAGTTCATCGTCGCGTGCGCCAGGTGCAGCGGACAGCCGGAACGCCGGGAGACGTCGATCATCTCGGCGAACGCTTCGAGCGCGCCCTTGCCGTAGCTGCGGTGGTGCGGGCTGTAGAACCCGCCGCCCTCGGCGACGACCTTGCACAACTCGACCAGCTCATCGGTTTCCGCGTACATCCCGGGCGTGTAGGTGAGTCCCGACGACATCCCCATCGCCCCCTCGGCGAGGCCGGTCGCGACGAGCTCCTTCATCCGGGTCAGCTCGGCGTCCGTCGCGGGCCGGTCGTCGAAGCCGACGGCGAGCATCCGGACCGTGCCCTGCGGCACCAGGTACGCGGCGTTGACCGCGATGCCCCGATCGAGCCGGTCGAGGTACTCGCCGACCGAACGCCAGTTCCAGTCGAAGCCGGCCGGGTCGTCGTTCCACCCGGCGAGCTGCTGCCGCAGCGCTTCGAGCACGGCGTCGTCGACCGGTGCGTACGAGAGCCCGTCCTGGCCGAGCACCTCCGTCGTGACGCCCTGGGTGATCTTGGCCGGGTGCTCCGGGGTCGCCAGCAGCTGCAGGTCGGAGTGCGAATGCATGTCGATGAACCCGGGCGCGAGCACCAGCCCGCCGGCGTCGATCGTCCGCCCGCCGGTCAGCGAGCCCGCGTCGGCGACCTCCGCGATCTTCCCGCCGGCAATGCCGACGTCGTGACGGGCGAGCGGTTCGCCGGTGCCGTCGGCGACCAGCGCGTTCTTGACGACGACGTCCATCAGAACCACGTCCGGACGAGGTCGACGACGGTTTCGCCGTCCGCGGCGGTCACCGGCAGCAGCGGCCACTTGTCGAACACCGTGCACGGGTGCGAGAGACCGAGCCCGATCCAGTCGCCGACCTCGACCGGCGACCCGGCGGGCAGCGTGAGGAACGCGTGCTGGTCGTTCATCTTCGCGACGACGTGCCCTTCGAGCGGTTCGGCGGGGCCGGTCGGGGTGCGGCGCAGCTGCGGCTCGGGCATGCCCTCGTCGAAGGACGCGTCGCGCTTGCCGATGGTCAGCAGCGCCAGCTCGTCCGACGGCTTGGACGTCACCTGCGCCCAGGCGCGCAGAGCGGGCCGGAACGACGCGACGCCGTCGATGCGCGGGTGGTCGCCGAGCGGGGAGATCTCGCGGTAGAAGCCGTCGTCGTGGGTGACGTACGCGCCGCTGCGCAGCACCGGCAACACGTCGAGGCCGTCCGGCCACGGCTTGGTCAGCTCGTTCGCGACCTGGTCGAAGTACGCGCTGCCGCCGGCGGTGACGATGATCTGCCCGTCGAGCAGTCCCTTGTCCGCGAACGTGATCGCGAGGTCCCGGAGCCCGTCCACATACGAGCTGATCTTCGCGAGCGCGGCTTCGTCGGTGTCGTGCGAGAGCGCGCCTTCGTAACCGCCGGTGCCGCGCAGCCGCAGGGCCGGGCTCGCGTGCACCGCTTCGGCGACGGCCAGCGCGGTCGCGGTGTCGCGCACGCCCGTGCGGCCGCCGTCGGCGCCCAGTTCGAGGAGGACGTCGACCGGCCGTTCGGTGCCTTCGAGGGCTTCTGTCATCAGCTGGACGCCGCGAACCGAGTCGACCCAGCAGACGAACTCGAAGTCCGGGTCGGCCGCCAGCTCGGCGGCCAGCCAGCGCAGGCCCGACGGGTCCAGGAACTGGTTGGCCAGCAGGATCCGGGAGACGCCGAAGGCGCGGTAGATCCGCAGGTGACCGGCATTCGCGCAGGTGATGCCCCACGCGCCGTGCTCGATCTGGCGGGCGAACAGCTGCGGGGCCATGGTCGTCTTGCCGTGCGGGGCGAGCACGACGCCGCGGGCGGCGCACCACGCGGCCATCGTCCGCAGGTTGTGCTCGAGGGCGTCGTCGTCGAGGACGACGAAGGGTGCGAAGAACCCGTCGGTGAACAGGTTCAGCCGCCGGTCCGCGGCTTCGGTGAGCGTGAGCCCGGTCAGGGCGGGGGCAGCCGAGCGGAAGCGCCAGTCGATCCGCTCGTCGCGGAGGGCGGCGAGCGCGGCGGGGTCCATCAGGCAGGGTTTCATCGGCGGCGACCTCGGTTGCGTATGTTGCAACGACTGTTGCGCATTTTGAGTGCCATAGGTGTAGCATCCGGGTCGCCACAGGTCAACGGGGTGACGAACGGGGGAGACGGAAAGTGACGAGCGGGCCCGAGGTGCTTTGTGTCGGCGAGACGATGGCCCTGTTCGTGCCCGCCGAACCCGGCCCACCGGACGAGGTGAAGCGGTGGACGCGCACGATCGGCGGCGCCGAGTCGAACGTGGCCTGCCACCTGCCGGCCCTCGGCGTGCCGAGCGGCTGGGTGAGCACGGTCGGCGACGACCCGTTCGGCCGGGCGATGCTGCGGGAGATCGCTTCCCACGGCGTCGACGTCAGCGCGTGCTCCGTCGACCCGGTGCGCCCGACCGGGCTCTACATCAAGGAAAGCGGCGCCGGCGGCAGCCCGGTGCGCTACTACCGGGCGGGCTCCGCGGCGTCCGGGATGGGCCCTTCGCTGCTGGACCGGCTCGATCTCGACGGTGTCCGCGTGCTGCACCTGTCCGGCATCACACCCGCGCTGTCCGAGAGCTGCCTCGCGCTGGTGCGCGCCCTGCTGGAGCTGCCCCGCGGCGACCGGCTGATCTCGTTCGACGTCAACCTGCGCCCCGCGCTCTGGGCGGGCCGCGACCCCCGGCTGCTCGCGGAGCTGGCCGGGCAGGCCGACATCGTCCTGACCGGTGACGACGAGGCCCAGCACGTCTGGGGGACCGGCGACCCGGCCGAGCTGCGGGCGTTGCTGCCGGGGCCGCGCACGCTCGTCGTCAAGCACGGCGAACGCGGCGCGACGCTGGTCGAAGGGGAGCCGCTGTTCGCGCCGGCGCTGCGGGTCGACGTCGTCGAGCCGGTCGGCGCCGGGGACGCGTTCGCCGCGGGTTTCCTGGCCGCGACGCTGCGGGGCGCCGAACCCCTGGCGCGGTTGCGGCAAGGTCATCTGCAGGCCGCGGCGACCCTGCTCACCCACGACGACGTCGGGGTGCCCCTGCCGCGCACGGTCGTCGATAGCCTGCTCCGGGCGGATCCGGACGAGTGGCGTTCGGCCCGGCTGACCGGAGAGGGCGTGCTCGCTTGAGTCAAAGTCTCGATCGCGCGCTGACGCTGCTGAATTCGATTGCGAAGGACGCGTGCACGCTCGACGACCTCGCCGACGAGATCGGCGTCCACAAGTCGACGGTGCTGCGCCTGCTGCGCACCCTCGAACAGCACCACTTCGTCCGGCGCGAGGGCACGCGGTACTACCGCCTGGGCAGCGCGATGTTCGACCTGGCCAACCAAGCCCTCGACTCGATCGACGTCCGCCGCAGCGCGCAGCCCGCGCTGGCCGCGCTCAACGCGCGCACCGGGCACACTGTGCACCTGGCCAGCTACGACGACGGCGAAGTCGTCTACATCGACAAGTACGAGGGCCGGCACTCCGTGCGGATGTACTCGCGCGTCGGCAAGCGCGCGCCGCTGCACTGCACCGCGGTGGGCAAGGTGCTCGTCGCGGCGATGCCGCCGGCTCGCCGTGAGGAGATCGCGCGGTCCATCGAGTACCCGGTGCTGACGCCGAACACGATCAAGACGCCGTCGGACTTCCTGGCGGAGCTGGAGCGCGTCGGCAGGCTCGGGTACGCCGTCGACAACGCCGAGCACGAGGACTTCATCCACTGCATCGCGGCACCGGTCCGCGGGGCGGACGGCGAGGTGCTGGCCGCCGCGTCGATGTCGGTGCCGAAGGTGCTGCTCGACTACGAAGGCCTGCTGGCGCTGGTCCCGGACCTGCGCGCCGCGACCACGGAAGCTTCCGTCCACAGTGGATGGACGGAGAACGGAAAGGGGCACTGATGAGCAAGACGGCAGTTTCCACCGAGAACGCGCCGAAGCCGCCGGCGAAGTTCTCGCAGGCCGTCCGCAAGGGGAACCTCCTGCAGGTCGCCGGCCAGGTCGCGTTCGACCCGGCCACCAACGAGATCGTCGGCGACGACGTCGCGGGCCAGACCCGCCAGACGTTCAAGAACATCGAAGCCGTGCTCGCCGAAGCGGGTGCGAGCCTGGCCGACGCGATCATGGTGCGGGTGTACCTGACCGACACGGCGCACTTCGCGCCGTTCAACGAGGTCTACAACGAGCTGATCGGCGACGCGCCGCACGCCGCCCGCACGACGGTGTACGTCGGCCTCCCGGGCGAGCTCCTCGTCGAGATCGACGTGCTCTGCGTGCTGGACTGAGGTCTTTCCCTGGGGCCGGTTTCCCGGCCCCAGGGGGCTCAGCCGAGCACGCTCGTGTAGCCGTTGAGCGCGGGCTGCCCGCCGAGGTGGGCGTAGAGGACGTTCGAGCCGCGGTCGATTTCGCCCCGGCCGACCAGGTCGATGAGTGCCGCCATCGACTTGCCCTCGTACACGGGGTCGGTGATCATGCCCTCCAGCCGGGCGCACGTCTCGATAGCGTCCACAGTGGACTTGTCGGGGATGCCGTAGATCCCGGCGTGGTAACGGTCGTCCAGCTCGACTTCCGCGATCTCGCCGGCGCCGATCAGTTCGGCCGTGTCGCGCGCGATGCGCGTGATCTGCTCGCGGGTCTCGTCAGGCTTCGCGGAGGCGTCGATGCCGAGGATGCGCCGGTTCTTGTTCCCGGCCACCCCGGCGACCATGCCGCCCTGCGTGCTGCCGGTGACCGAGCAGACGATCACGGTGTCGAAGAAGACACCGAGTTCCGCTTCCTGGGCTTCGAGTTCGACGATCCAGTTCGCGAAGCCGAGCCCGCCGAGCCGGTGGTCCGACGCGCCGGCCGGGATGGCGTACGGCTTGCCGCCATTGGCTTCGATCTCCGCGACGGCGTCCTCCCACGCCTGCTTGAACCCGATGCCGAAGCCGGCTTCGACGAGCCGGACGTCCGCGCCGAGGATCCGCGAGAGCTGGATGTTGCCGACCTTGTCGTAGAGCGGGTCGTGCCAGTCGACCCAGCTTTCCTGCACCAGCACGGCCTTCAGCCCGGCGCGCGCGGCGGCGGCCGCGACCTGCCGGGTGTGGTTGGACTGGACGCCGCCGATGGAGACCAGGGTGTCGGCTCCTGCTTTCAGGGCGTCCGCGACGAGGTATTCGAGCTTGCGCGTCTTGTTGCCGCCGTAGGCCAGGCCCGAGTTGACGTCTTCGCGCTTGGCCCAGACCTTCGCGCCGCCGAGGTGCTCGGTGAGGCGTTCGAGGGGGTGCACCGGCGACGGGCCGAACAGCAGCGGGTAGCGCGGGAAGTCGGCCAGGGTCATCGGTCCTCCAGCAGGTCGGTCCAGATGGTCGAGATCACGGAGACGGCGGTCCCGGTGTCGTGGGCCTCGAGCGCGTCGATGAGCTTCGTGTGGCGCTCGACCGAATTCCAGGCCAGCGCGGAGCTGAACCGGGCGTGCTCCAGCCGGCGCAGCAGCGGCGTGTAGCGGTCGAGGGTCGCGGCGACGGCGGCGTTCCCGGCCAGCCGGACCGGGACGTCGTGCAGCTCGTCGTCCGCTCGGACGGCGGCGGCGATGTCCCCGGCTTCGATGGCCTTGGCGAACCGGTCGTTGGCCGCGCGCATCGCGGCGACGTCGGCCGGACGGCACCTCGAGGCCGCCTCCCGCACGGCGAACTCGTGCAGGACGCGCACGATCTGCCGGGCATCGATGACGTCGCGGGACATGACGTCGGAGACCCGCGTGTAGCTCTGCGGCTTGGAGTCGACGAGGCCGTCGTCCGCCAGCCGCCGGAGCGCTTCCCGGACGGGTGCTTTCGAGAGTCCGAGCTGGTCGGCGAGGTCGGCGTCCCGCAGGGGAGCGCCGGGCGGCAGCGTGCCGTCGACGATGGCCTGGCGGATGCGGTCGTACGCCTCGTCGCGCAGGAGCGGGCGAGTGACCTTCGAGAGACTCACATCTAACATGTTAGATGTCGGATGGCTCGGCCGGCAAGCTTCGCTCGGAAGGTTGTCCACAGGGCATCCGTGATGTGGGCAGCTCGCCCGGGCCGCCCCCTTTCCCCGGGATTGCGTCGGGCACCCCCGATACGCTGGACAAGGGCACGCCCCCAGGGAGGGCGGGGTTCCGGCAAAGTCACCCAGCCTGGCTGCCCCGGCGCAGGCCACGGGCGCGGCGCCAGACGTCCCCAATGACTCATTTGCGACAACCGAACCACTGCCGAGCTCGCCCGGGAGACCGCCGAGCAGCCCCGCCCTCCCTGGACCTCGAGAGGGTGGGGACTGCGGTCAGTAGACGGGGCCGGTGTACTTCTCGCCGGGGCCCTTGCCGGGCTCGTCGGGCACGGCCGAGGCCTCCCGGAACGCCTTCTGGAGCGACTGCAAACCGTCCCGCAACGGCCCGGCGTGCAGGCCCAGGTACTCGGCGGACGCCGTCACGAGCCCGGCCAGCGCGGTGATGAGCCGGCGGGCTTCGTCGAGGTCGCGGTGCGGGGAGGTCGCCGGGTCGGGGTCGGCCAGGCCGAGCCGTTCGGCCCCGGCCGACAGCAGCATCACGGCCGCGCGGCTGATCACCTCCACGCTGGGGATGTCCTCCAGGTGGCGGGCTTCGGGGGAATACGGGGGCTGTTCGGAGGGTTGATCTGACACGTCTGGTACCCTTCCACGAGCGACCAGCCCCCGAGCGATCGGGGGCGGCAAGTGGAGCCCCGCTCCCACCCGTGTCACCGTACAGGTGTCCGGGTCCGGTCTCGCCCGGACGTCAAGTCCAGGGTGAAGTGTCAGGCCTCGCGGCCCGGCACGATCGGAAACAGAGTGGGCCCCGCGCACCGCAAGGTGTCGGGGCCTTCGCTATGTGGGCACCAGGTCGATAACGAGAACAGGAAACATTCCTCGGACCAAGGAGGCCCCATCAGCTCCGAGACACGCATCAACGACCGAATCCGGGTGCCGGAGGTCCGACTCGTCGGACCCGCCGGTGAACAGGTCGGCATCGTCCGGATCGAGGATGCGCTGCGCCTGGCGCAGGAGAACGATCTCGACCTCGTCGAGGTCGCGCCGCAGGCCCGCCCGCCGGTGTGCAAGCTCATGGACTTCGGCAAGTTCAAGTACGAGAGCGCGCAGAAGGCCCGCGAGTCGCGTCGCAACCAGCAGCTGACCGTCATCAAGGAACAGAAGCTGCGCCCCAAGATCGACCAGCACGACTACGAGACCAAGAAGGGTCACGTGTCGCGCTTCCTGGCGGCGGGCAACAAGGTCAAGGTCACGATCATGTTCCGCGGCCGCGAGCAGTCCCGGCCGGAGCTCGGCTACCGGCTGCTGCAGAAGCTCGCCGAAGACGTCACGGAGCTCGGCTTCGTCGAATCGTCGGCCAAGCAGGACGGTCGCAACATGATCATGGTGCTGGCCCCGCACAAGAACGTGAAGCCGAAGGCCAAGGCCGAGGCGGCCCCGGAGCCGACCCCCGAGGCGTAGGCGCCGACCAGCACAGTCAGCGGCTCACCGGAATTTCCGGTGAGCCGCCGCACGAAAGAGGACTGAAATGCCGAAGATGAAGACCCACAGCGGGACCTCCAAGCGGATCCGCGTCACGGGCACGGGCAAGCTGCGCCGCCAGAAGGCCGGTCGCCGCCACCTCATGGAGAAGAAGTCGAACCGCCTCACCCGCCGTCTCGAGGGCACCACCGAGCTGGCGAAGACCGAGGCCGGCCGCGTCAAGCGCCTGCTCGGCATCTGATCCCGCAGAACTTGCTGTAACCACCCGGGGCGGCTCCCCTTTCGCCCCCTGAGATCGACAGGATGGACCCGTGGCACGCGTCAAGCGGGCGGTCAACGCCCAGAAGAAGCGTCGCGCAACTCTCGAACTGGCCAGCGGCTACCGCGGCCAGCGTTCGCGGCTGTACCGCAAGGCCAAGGAGCAGACGCTTCACTCGCTCAACTACGCCTACCGGGACCGTCGTGCCCGCAAGGGTGACTTCCGCCGCCTCTGGGTCACCCGCATCAACGCGGCCGCCCGTGAGAACGGCGTGACCTACAACCGGTTCATCCAGGGCATCAAGGCCGCGGGTGTCGAGGTCGACCGCAAGATCCTCGCGGACCTCGCCGTCAACGACGCCGCCGCCTTCACCGCGCTGGCCGAGCTCGCCAAGGCCAACGTGAACACCGAAAAGAAGTCGGCCTGACCGCCAGTTTTCCCCGGCCCGGGGTGGATCCGTTCACCGAACGGACCCCCCGGGTCGTTGCTGCGCGCAAGCTGACGCGGCGCGCGGAACGTGACAAGACCGGCCGTTTCCTGGCTGAAGGTGCCAACGCCGTCGAGGCGGCCCTCGACCACGGCACCGTGCATGAGCTGTTCGTCACCGAGCGCGCGGCGGCGCAGCACGCGGACCTGGTCGACGCGGCCCGCGCGGCCGGCGTCGCGGTCTCGCCGATCACCGACCGCGCCGCCGACGGCCTGTCCGAAACCGTGACGCCCCAAGGCATCGTGGCGGTCTGCGCGCTGCTCGACCGTCCGCTCGACGCGGCCGTGGCACCGGGCGCCCGGCTCGTCGTGGTCCTGGTGGACGTCGCCGACCCCGGCAACGCGGGCACGGTGATCCGCGTCGCCGACGCGGCGGGCGCCGACGCCGTCGTCCTGGCGGGCGACACCGTCGACCCGCACAACGGCAAGTGCGTCCGCGCGGCCGCCGGCAGCCTGTTCCACCTGCCGATCGCGCGCGTCCGCGACGTCCCGGCAGCCCTGTCCGCCTGCTCGTCGGCAGGCCTGCGCACGTTCGCCGCGCACGGCTACGCCGACGCCGACCTCGATCGGGTGGATCTCACCGAGCCGACGGCCTGGGTATTCGGCAACGAGGCCCACGGCCTGTCCGCCGACGTCCTCGACCGCGCCGACCTCGCCGTCCGGATCCCGCTCTACGGCAAGGCGGAGAGCCTCAACCTGGCCACCGCGGCGGCCGTCTGCGTCTACACGAGCGCGATGGCGGCACGCCGCTGACCAGCCGCTAGGCTGCCCCGGTATCCACTGTGGTCACCGGGGGGAATCATGGGCAGGCTCGCCCGTTCGTACGCGTTGTTCGTCGCTTCGCTCAGAGTGCTGCGCGCCCACAAGGGCCTGGCCTGGTTCACGGTGCTGGCCGGCGTCGCCGGGCTGTTCGTCGCCGGGGCGTTCCTGACCCCGGCGTTCTTCCTGTCGCACGTCGAGATCACCGACCACGGCAGGCTCACCGCCGGCTCGTGGGTGCTGCTCGCGGCCTTCTACCTCGTCTCGGCGTTCGTCACGATCTTCTTCAACGCAGGGCTGATCTCCCAGGCCGACGTCGCGCTGCGCGGCGGCTCCCCGGCGGTCAGCGCGGGCCTGGCCGCGGCGGCGAGCCGGTGGCCGGCGCTCCTCGGCTGGGCCGGCATCTCCGCGACGGTCAGCGCGGTCCTGCGCGCGATCGAGGAGCGGCTCGGCTTCCTCGGGAGCATCATCAGCGGCCTGATCGGCCTGGCCTGGCGGCTCACGACGTTCCTGGTGCTGCCCATCATCATGCTGGAAGGCGCCGGGGTGAAGGCAGGCGTCCGGCGCTCGGTGGAGCTGTTCCGCCGGACGTGGGGCGAGAACGCCGCCGGCGGCGCCGGGATCGGCCTGATCGGCTTCATCCTCAGCCTGGCCGGCTACGCCGTGCTGCTGCTCGCCGGCTTCCTCCTGGGCGGAACCGCCACCGTGTTCGTCTGCCTGGGCCTGGCGATCGTGTGGTCGGTGCTCGTCGCCGTCTTCTCCACGACCTTGTCCGGGATCTACCAGACGGCGCTGTACCGCTACGCCGCCGACGGCGCGGTTCCCGGCGAGTTCGCGTCGGTCGACTTCGCCGGCGCGTTCCGCGCGCGCTGACAGCGCATCCGCGCGGCCCGGGGCGACCGGGGGCGCGCGGACCCGATCCCATAGACTTTTCCCACCTTTGACCTCTCGTGCGCCGCGTGTCCGGCGGCGCGCGTACGACCAGTCCCAGCGGACGCCGAGGAGTTATGTCCGGAGCCAAGGAGAAGGAAGCCCAGAGCGCGGTGCTCGCCCCCGAGACGCTGCAGGAGGCGGTCCAGGCCGCCGAAGCCGCGTTCGCCGCCGCGACCGGGCTCGAAGCGCTGGCCGAGGTCAAGCCGGCTCATCTCGGCGACCACTCGCCGCTGATGCTGGCCCGCCGCGAGATCGGCGCCCTGCCCAAGCAGGAGAAGGCCGAGGCGGGCAAGCGCGTCAACGAGGCTCGCCAAGCCATCCAGTCCGCCTTCGACACCCGCCGCGCCGAGCTCCAGGTGGAGCGCGACGAGCGGGTGCTGCGCGAGGAGGCCGTCGACGTCACGCTCCCGTGGGACCGCGTCCCGCGCGGGGCCCGGCACCCGATCAGCACCATTTCCGAGCGCGTCGCCGACGCGTTCGTCGCGATGGGCTACGAGGTGGCCGAAGGCCCGGAGCTCGAAGCCGAGTGGTTCAACTTCGACGCGCTGAACTTCGGCAAGGACCACCCCGCCCGCCAGCTGCAGGACACGTTCTACGTCGGCGAGGAGGACTCCGGCCTGGTGCTGCGCACGCACACCTCGCCGGTGCAGGCCCGCACCCTGCTGCACCGCGATTTGCCGGTGTACGTCGTCTGCCCGGGCCGCACGTACCGCACCGACGAGCTCGACTCGACGCACACCCCGGTGTTCACGCAGGTCGAGGGCCTCGCGGTGGACAAGGGCATCACGATGGCGCACCTCAAGGGCACGCTGGACGCCTTCGCCCGCGCGATGTTCGGCGAAAGCTCGAAGACGCGGCTGCGTCCGCACTTCTTCCCGTTCACCGAGCCGTCCGCCGAGGTGGACGTCTGGTTCGAGGAGAAGAAGGGCGGCCCCGGCTGGGTCGAGTGGGGCGGCTGCGGCATGGTCAACCCGAACGTGCTGCGCGCCTGCGGCGTCGACCCCGAGGTGTACTCGGGCTTCGCCTTCGGCATGGGCATCGAGCGCACCCTGCAGTTCCGCAACGGGATCCCGGACATGCGCGACATGGTGGAAGGCGACGTCCGCTTCACCCTTCCCTTCGGAACGGAGGCGTAGTGCGAGTCCCCGTCAGCTGGCTGACCGAGCACCTCGACATCGGCGAGGAGGTCACGCCGCAGGACCTGGCCGACGCGTTCGTCCGGATCGGCATCGAGGTCGACGACCTGAAGCAGCTCGGCCCGGTGACCGGCCCGCTGGTCGTCGGCCGGGTGGCCGAGATCGAGGAGCTCACCGAGTTCAAGAAGCCGATCCGGTTCTGCCGCGTCGACGTCGGCGAAGAGGCCGAGGAGCCGGAAGAGCCGGCCGACGACGAAGACGAGGACGACGACGAAGCCGGCGAGTTCGACGAAGGCCCGCACGGCATCCGGACTCGCGGCATCGTCTGCGGCGCCCGCAACTTCGCCGAGGGCGACCTGGTCGTCGTGGCGCTGCCCGGCGCGGTCCTGCCCGGCGACTTCACCATCGCGTCCCGCAAGACCTACGGGCGGGTCAGCGACGGCATGATCTGCTCCGCCCGCGAGCTCGGCCTCGGCGACGACCACAGCGGCATCCTCGTGCTGCCCTCGGGCACCGCGAGCCCGGGTGACGACGCGGCCGAGCTGCTCGGCCTCGCCGACACCGTGATCGAGCTGACGCCGACCCCCGACCGCGGCTACGCGCTGTCGGTCCGCGGCCTCGCGCGCGAGCTGTCGAACGCCCTGGACGTGGCCTTCGGCGACCCGGCGCTGCTGGAGGTCCCGGCGGCCGAGGGCGACGCCTGGCCGGTCCACGTCGAAGACCCGGAAGGCTGCCCGCGGTTCGTGCTGCGGCGCGTCACCGGCCTGGACGCGACCGCGCCGACGCCGTGGTGGATGCGGCGGCGGCTGATGCTGGCCGGCATCCGGTCCATCTCGCTGGCCGTCGACGTCACCAACTACGTGATGCTCGAGCTCGGGCACCCGCTGCACGCGTTCGCCACCAAAGCCATCCAGGGCGATCTGGTGGTGCGCAGGGCGAAGCCGGGCGAGAAGCTGACCACGCTGGACGACGTCGAGCGCACGCTCGACCCGGACGACGTGGTCATCGCCGACGACAGCGGGGTCATCTCGCTCGCCGGCACGATGGGTGGCGCGAGCACCGAGATCACGCCGGAAAGCACCGACGTGCTGCTCGAGGCGGCGCACTGGAACCCGGCCTCGATCAGCCGCACCGCGCGCCGGCACAAGCTGTTCTCCGAGGCCGCGAAGCGGTTCGAGCGGTTCACCGACCCGCAGCTGTGCCCGGCCGCCGTCGAGCTGGCCGCGCGCCTGCTGCGCCAGTACGGCGACGCCGCGATCCAGCCCGGCCGCACCGACGAGGGCACGGTCGAGCCGAACCCGCCGGTCATGATGCCGATCAACCTGCCCGACAAGGTCGCGGGCGTGAACTACAAGCGCGGCGTGACCGTCCGGCGCCTGTCGCAGATCGGCTGCAAGGTCTCGGTCAGCACGGGTGACGACGGCACCGGCCGGGTCACGGCGATCCCGCCGAGCTGGCGCGGCGACCTGCGCCAGCCCGCGGACCTCGTCGAAGAGGTGCTGCGGCTGGAGGGCTACGACAGCATCCCGTCGACGCTGCCCGCCGCCCCGGCCGGCCGCGGCCTGACCGACGCCCAGCGGCGCGTCCGGAGCGTTTCCCGGGCGCTGGCCGAAGCCGGCTACATCGAGGTGCGGCCGTTCCCGTTCATCAGCGACACGGTCTGGGACGCCTTCGGCCTGCCTGCGGACGACGTCCGCCGCACCACGGTGAAGGTCCGCAACCCGCTGGAGGCCGACCGCGACCGGCTGGCGACGACGCTGCTGCCGGGCCTGCTGGACACGTTGCAGCGCAACGTGTCGCGTGGGATGAAGGACGTCTCGCTGTACCACATCGGCCAGGTGGTGCTGCCCGCGCCGAACCCGCTGAAGGTGCCGGACCTCGGCGTCGACGGGCGGCCTTCGGACGAGGAGCTCGCGCTGCTCGAAGCGGCCGTGCCGCAGCAGCCGCTGCACGTGGCCGTGGTGCTCGCCGGCCAGCGCCACCGCGCCGGCTGGTGGGGCGCCGGCGAACCGGCGAACTGGGCCGACGCGGTGCAGGCCGCCCGGACGGTCGCCGAGGCCGCCGGGATCGAGCTGACGGTGCAGGCCACCGACCTGCCGCCGTGGCACCCGGGCCGCTGCGCGCGGCTGCAGGTCGGCGACTGGCCGGTCGGTCACGCCGGTGAGCTGCACCCCAAGGTGGTCGAGGCCCTCGGCCTGCCGCCGCGGACGGTGGCGATGGAGCTGGACCTGGACGCGATCCCGCTGCCGGACTCCCGGCCGGCGCCGAGCGTGTCGGGGTATCCGCCGGTGCTGCTCGACGTGGCCCTGGTCGCGGCGGCGGACGTGCCGACGGCGGACCTGGCCGCGGTCCTGCGCGACGGCGCGGGCGAGCTGCTCGAGGACATCACGCTGTTCGACGTGTACGCGAGCGAGCAGATCGGCGAAGGCAAGCGGTCGTTGGCGTACAAGCTGCGTTTCCGCGCGGCGGACCGCACCTTGACGGTCGACGAGGCCACCAAGGCCCGCGACGCGGCGGTGGCGGCGGCGGGCGAGCGCTTCGACGCGACCCTGCGCGCCTAGCCGGCGAGCGCGAGGTAGTTCCAGTGCGGGAGGGGCCGGGAAACCGGCCCCTCCCGCCATTTCCAGCCAACCCACACGCTTGCACTCCGACCCCCGGCGGCCTCCCGCAAGCTCACTCCGCACGCCCCAACACCCAACCCGCCCGCTCAGGCACACAACCCGACCCTCCAGGTACGCGAGCCGACCCTCCAGGTACGCCAGCCGACTGTTCCGGCACGCGAACCGACCCTCCAGGTCGCGGGCCGACCGTTCGGGTGCGCGAGCCGACTGTTCAGGCGCGCCAGCCGACTGTTCCGGTACGCGACCCGCGCGTGTCGTCCGCCCAGGTACGCGTGTCGTCCGTCTGGATACGTCCGTCCGCGGCTGGACCTCAGCCGATGTGCTTGAGCGCCTCCCGGCGGGACAACCCGGACAGCCCGGGGTGATCGTCCACGAAGGACCGGACCCAGTCCGGTGCCGTCTTCGCGTACTCGCGCAAGGCCCAGCCGATTCCCTTGCGCAGGAAGAACTCCGGCTCGGCGATCGCCGGCTCGATCGTGCGGGTGAGCAGGTCGGTGTCCGTGTCCTCCTTGGCGCCGATCTGGCAGATGATCGCCGTGCGGCGGCGCCAGAGGTCGCGGTCGGCCGCCCAGCTCAGCATGAGCGCCGTGACCTGGGCCCGGTCGGCGCGCAGGATCGGCCCGATGCGGCGGATGGCGAGCTCGTCCACGTGGTCCCACCACGCGCCGCTGACGATCATCTCCTCGTACATCGGCACCAGCTCCGGGTCCTGCCACTGCCGGTACGCCCGGTGCCCGGAAAGCGCGATGGCCGCGTAGCGCTCCTCGCGGAATTCGGCTTCCCGCCACAGCTCCAGCACGGTCGCCGTATATGTCACCCGATCGGGCAGTATGTGGTCGGCCAAGATTCCCTTGAGAAGCACGCTTCGCTCGGGTGAAGCCACCCCGCGGAACGGCATGGTCGACTTCATGTACGCCTGCATGGCCGGCGCCTTGACCGGGTCCGCCAGCCCGGCCAGCCCGGTGCGGATCGCCTTGACCAGCTGTTCGTCCGCGCTCATGCGTCCTCCTGTCGTGCTCCGGCGGTCCGGAGCGTACTGCCGGGCACCGACGGTTTTCCGACGCGAAGACCGGCGCAGGTTCCGACGAAAGACGGATGGCGGAAGTCGCGCCGGTCGACGAGATTGGCGAAGGTTGCCGGTAGTTTCGCCGGAATACGGCGAAATCTGTCCAATGCGGATGAAAAGGACGACTGTGAAGAGAATCGTTGCCGCTGTCGCCGCGGTGGGGCTCGCGGCCGGGCTGTTGGCCGCCGCGCCCGCCGCTTCGGCGGATCCCGGGGTGCAGTTCAGCCCCGCGCCGATCGCCTGGGGGCCCTGCGCGTCGGCGAGCCTGAAGGCCGCGGGCGCCGAGTGCGGCTTCCTCGAGGTGCCGATGGACTACGCGAAGCCGGGCGGGGCGAAGGTCTCCGTCGCGGTGTCGCGGATCAAGCACAAGACCCCGCAGTCGCAGGGGATCATGCTGGTGAACCCGGGCGGCCCGGGCGGGTCCGGCCTCGGGCTCTCGGTGCTCGGCAAGTACGTGCCGAACCACGCGGGGGACAACTACGACTGGATCGGCTTCGACCCGCGGGGCGTCGGGTCCAGCAAGCCGTCGATCAGCTGCGACGGGAACTACTTCAGCTACAACCGGCCGGCGTACGTGCCGACCACGTCGGCGCTCGAGAAGACCTGGCTCGCCCGCTCGAAGGGCTACGCCGAGGCGTGCAAGAAGAACGGCGTGATCCTCGACCACCTCAAGACGACGGACGTCGCGCAGGACATGGACAGCCTGCGCAAGGCGCTGGGCGAGAAGCAGATCAACTACTACGGCTTCTCCTACGGCACCTACCTCGGCCAGGTGTACAGCACGCTGTACCCGAAGAACGTCCGCCGGATGGTGCTGGACGGCAACGTCGACCCGCGGAAGGTCTGGTACCAGGCCAACCTCGATCAGGACGTCGCGTTCGACAAGAACATCAAGATCTACTTCGACTGGCTGGCGTCCCACGACAGCGTTTACCACCTCGGCAAGACCGGTTCCGCCGTCGAGAAGCTCTGGTACGACACGCAGCGCAAGCTCGCCAAGAACCCGGCGGGCGGCGTCATCGGCGGCGACGAGTGGACCGACATCTTCCTGCGGGCCGGCTACTACGTGTTCGGCTGGGTCGACATGGCCCAGGCCTTCGACGGCTACGTCCACAAGGGTGACTGGCAGACGCTGAAGGCGCTCTACGACAGCTCGAACCCGCCCGGCGACGACAACGGGTTCGCCGTCTACCTCGGCGTCCAGTGCACTGACGTCCAGTGGCCGACCAACTGGAACAAGTGGCGCGCCGACAACTGGCTGACCTACTTCAAGGCCCCGTTCGAGACCTGGGGCAACGCCTGGTTCAACGCGCCCTGCGTGTACTGGCCGGCGAAGGCGGGCAAGCCGGTGGACATCGACGGCCGCAAGGTGGCCGGGGCGCTGCTGATCAGCGAGGAGCTGGACGCGGCGACGCCGTACGCCGGCAGCCTCGAGGTCCGGAAGCGGTTCCCGAACTCCAGCCTGATCAGCGCGCCGGGTGGCACGACGCACGCCGGTTCGCTGTCCGGCGTGTCCTGTGTGGACGACCGGATCGCCGACTACCTGGCCACCGGCAAGCTGCCTCAGCGGCAGCCCGGCAACCACTCGGACGTCCAGTGCGAACCGGTGCCGGCGCCGGAGCCCGACGGCGCCGCGGCGCAGAAGTCGGACAACTCCGCGAAGGCCGCCCAGGAGAAGCAGAGCACGCTGGCCCAGCTGCTGCACTTCTGAGCGAAATCGACGCAGTCCGCTGCCCCGGTCCGGTTCGCCCGGACCGGGGCAGTGTCTTTTCCGGGTCTTCCGCCGCTGTCCCATCGTCGCCTCCCGATCACGTGGTGTGGTCGAGGAGGGACGTTAGGCGAGGGGTCCGACAGTTTCGGAGCGAAGTGGGCCGTGAGCAGCGCGTGGCCGAAAATTGTCGGGGGTGCGCGCTAGCTTCGTGGCATGTCGATCATCGAAGAGCGCCGGACCGAGGTCCGGGCCCAGGAAATCACCTACCAGATCGTGGTCGCGACCAGGACGGACGACGACCGCGCCGAACCGACTCCGCGGGTGATGATCACCCTCGAAGCCGGCGGACCCGGCGGCGAACCGGTCGCCGAGGGCAGCCTCGACCTGGACGTCGCGGTGGCGGCCACGGTGGCCGATCTCGTCGCGGACGGTCTGCTGTCCACGACCGGCACGGGCCGGGGGCCGCGGCGAAGATCCGCGGGCCGTCCTGCCCAGCAGGGCCGCCCGTGGAACGAGGAGATGGACGCGGAGCTGGAGACCCGGTGGATCGCGGGGGAGAGCGTCGCGGCGATCGCGGCGTACTTCGAACGCACCCCCGGCGGCATCCGCGCCCGGCTGCCCCGCGTGGGCTGCGACCCGGAGAACCCGGGCTGCTACCTCCCCGTGCCGCCGAGCAGACGCACGGACCTGGACGGAGGCGAGCCGACCTGAGCGACGCCGGGCCGGTCCACAGTGGACCGGCCCGCTGCCGGCCGTCCCTCTTCCCGTGAACGCTTGCGACGGATCGCACGTCGAAAACCCGGACGCAGCGCAGATCGAGGCGGTGCTGGGAAGGCTGTCGGCGAAGAACTGGTTGGCGTCCTCGAACGAGGAGATCACTTACATCCGGGCCGGTCCGGGAGAGTGGGCGGCCACCAACCGGTCATGGTTCGCGGTGAAACACAGCGAAGGATCGCCCGATCGGCACTTCCGGGTCGAGGTCGCCGATCCGGCCCGGGTCGTCCAGGCGTTCACGGCCTTCGCCGCGGGTGACGACAGCTGGCGAGATGGGCTCAGCCGGCAACGCATGAAGTTCTGACCGGGTCGTCGATCGAGGAGGGGGAGCAGTGTCGTACCACCGATCAAGCCCGCGCGCCGGAAGCCGCGGCAGCGCGATCCGCGAGCACCCTCAGGTGCGCCACCAGCTCCGGTGGCTCCTCGACGGTGAACGCACAACCGAGCCCCAGCAACCGGAACGCGAGCCAGTCCACCGTGTCCGCGTGACTGTGCCACCGGCAGCGGCCGTCGCCGAGGTCGGTCAGCTCGCCGGCCGCGACGCCGAGGCGGGGTGCCACCCGAGACGCCGGTTCCGTCAGCACCGCCACCGCCCGATACGTCGGCACGAGGTCGTAGAGCCGTTCGACGACGTAGGCCGCCAGGTCCGTCGCTGGAGGGTTGCGCGGGGTGGCGCGGCCGCCGGTCGCCTGGGCGTCGCGGACCCGGTCGACGCGGAAGATGCGCCAGTCCGCGCGGTCGAGGTCGTAGGCCACCAGGTACCAGCGGCGGCCGGTGGCGACCAGCCGGAGGGGCTCGGCCCGGCGCCGCGTCTCGGCACCGTCGTTCGCGCGGTAGCGGAATCGGACCGTTTCGCGGTTGGTGATCGCGCCGGCGAACATGGTCAGCTGGGCCGGGTCGACGGCCGGTCCCACGGCCGGCACGGCGACCGTCGCCGTGCCGATCGTGCCCACCCGGCGGCGCAGGCGCGCCGGCAGGACCTGTTCCAGCTTGGCCAGCGCCCGCACGGACGCCTCCTCGATCCCGGAGACCGTCTGCCCCGCGGCCGTCCGCAACCCGACCGCGATCGCCACGGCTTCGTCGTCCTCGAGCACCAGCGGCGGCATCGCGGTGCCGGCCACCAGCCGGTAGCCACCCGCGACGCCGCGGCTGGCCTCCACCGGGTAGCCGAGGTCGCGCAGCCGCTCGACGTCGCGGCGGATCGTGCGCGGGCTGACGCCGAGCCGGCCGGCCAGCTCGCTGCCCGGCCACTCCCGGGGCGTCTGGAGCAGCGAGAGCAGGCCGAGCAGCCGCGCCGGGGTGTCCGTCATCGGTCCAGCATCCCAAGGTGGCGGGGACCACTTCCCGGTAATCCTGTTTGTTTAGCCTTGCAAGGGCGTGCATAATCATGCGTATGACGGTGAACATCGCGGTGGCCGGAGCCAGCGGGTACGCGGGCGGCGAACTGCTGCGCCTGCTCCTGGCCCATCCCGAGGTCGAGATCGGCACGCTCACGGCCGCCAGCAGCGCGGGCACGAAGCTCGGCGTCCACCAGCCCCACCTCGTTCCCCTGGCCGACCGGGTCCTTGCCGAGACGACGCCGGAGACCCTCGCTGGCCACGACGTCATCTTCCTCGCGTTGCCCCACGGGCATTCGGCGGAGATCGCGGCACAGCTCGGCCCGGACGTCCTGGTGGTCGACCTCGGCGCCGACCACCGCCTGGCCGACGCCGCCGACTGGCAGCGCTGGTACGGCGGCGACCACGCCGGACAATGGCCGTACGGCCTGCCCGAACTCCCCGGCGCCCGCGAGAAGCTCGTCGGCACCAAGCGCGTCGCCGTGCCCGGCTGCTTCCCGACCGGCGGCTCGCTGGCCCTCGCGCCCGCCTTCGCCGCCGGGCTGGTCGAACCGGACGTCACAGTGGTCGCGGTCACCGGCACCTCCGGTGCGGGCAAGAGCCTCAAACCGAACCTGCTCGGCTCCGAGGTGATGGGTTCGGCCAGCGCGTACGGCGTCGGCGGCGCCCACCGCCACACCCCCGAGTTCGCGCAGAACCTCTCGGCCGTCGCGGGGGAGAAGGTCACCGTGTCCTTCACCCCGGTCCTCGCGCCGATGCCCCGCGGCATCCTCACCACGGCGAGCGCGCCGCTGAAGGGGGACGTCGACGAGGCCGCCGCCCGCGCGGCGTACGAGAAGGCCTACGAAGCGGAGCCGTTCGTCCAGCTGCTGCCCGCGGGCGCCTGGCCCACCACCTCGGCGACGCTCGGCTCGAACAACGTCCAGCTGCAGGTCACGGTCGACGCCGACGCACGGCGCCTGGTCGTGGTCGCCGCGATCGACAACCTCACCAAGGGCACCGCCGGCGGTGCCGTCCAGTCGATGAACCTGGCCCTCGGCCTCCCCGAGACCACCGGCCTTTCCACCGTAGGAGTGGCACCGTGACCGTCACCGGCCCCCAGGGTTTCCGCGCCGCCGGCGTCGCCGCCGGGATCAAGGCCTCCGGCGCGCTCGACTTCACGCTGGTCGTCAACGACGGCCCGCTCGACGTCGCGGCCGGCGTGTTCACCCGCAACGTCATCAAGGCCGCGCCGGTGCTCTGGTCGCAGGAGGTGCTCAAGCAGCAGCGGCTCAAGGCCGTCGTCCTCAACTCCGGTGGCGCCAACGCGGCCACCGGCCCCGGCGGCTTCCAGGACACCCACGCCACCGCCGAAAAGGTGGCCGAAGTCCTGCAGGCGGGCGCGATCGAGGTCGCCGTCTGCTCCACCGGCCTGATCGGGGAACGGCTGCCGATGGACGCCGTCCTGTCCGGGGTGGACACCGCGTTCAAGGCCCTCGACGCGAGCGCCGAAGCGAGCCTGAACGCCGCCACGGGTGTGATGACCACCGACACGAAGCCGAAGCAGGCCTTCGCGAAGCACGACAGTGGCTGGAGCGTCGGCGGCTTCGCGAAGGGCGCGGGCATGCTCGCCCCGAACCTGGCCACCATGCTCTCGGTGCTGACCACCGACGCCGTGGTGGACAAGGAAACCCTCGATCGGGCCCTGCGTGCGGCCACCCACGTGACGTTCGACCGCCTCGACGTCGACGGCGGCACGTCCACCAACGACACGGTGCTGGTCCTGGCTTCCGGCGCGAGCGGCGTCGAACCGGGCGAGGCCGAGCTCACCGAGCTGCTCACCAAGGTCAGCCTCGACCTCGTGCTCCAGCTGCGCGCCGACTCCGAAGGCGCGACGAAGGACGTCGACATCACCGTCCAGGGCGCCGGGTCCGAGGCCGACGCGATCGCGGTCGCCCGCACGATCGCCGAGGACAACCTGGTCAAGACGGCGCTGTTCGGCTCCGACCCGAACTGGGGCCGGATCGCGATGGCGCTGGGCCGGGTCCCGGCCCGCATCGACCCGGAGACCGTGTCGATCGCGATCAACGGCGTCACCCTGTTCGCGCAGGGGATGCCCGCCGCCGACCGCTCGGAGGCGGACCTCACCGCGCGCGCCATCGAAATCGTCGTCGACCTCGGGGTCGGCGGCGAGGCGGCCACCATTTACACCACCGACCTTTCGCACGGTTACGTCGAAGAGAACAGCGCGTACTCCTCATGAACCAGGAGGCACTGATTTCCGCGGACGAAAGACTCGCGACGGCGGCCGAGAAGGCCGGGGTCCTCATCGAAGCGCTGCCGTGGCTGCAGCGGTTCCACGGCGCCACGGTGGTGGTGAAGTACGGCGGCAACGCGATGATCGACGACAGCCTGAAGGCCGCCTTCGCCGAGGACATGGTGTTCCTCCGGCTGGCCGGCCTGCGCCCGGTGGTCGTGCACGGCGGCGGCCCGCAGATCACCGCGATGCTCAAGCGCCTCGGCGTCGAAGGCGAGTTCAAGGGTGGCCTGCGGGTCACCACGCCGGAGACGATGGACATCGTCCGGATGGTGCTCACCGGGCAGGTCAGCCGCGAGCTCGTCGGGCTGATCAACGCCCACGGCCCGTACGCGGTCGGCATCTCCGGCGAAGACGCCCGGCTGTTCACCGCCGAGCGCAAACAGGCCACTGTGGACGGTGAGCAGGTCGACATCGGGCTCGTCGGCGAGGTCGCCGAGGTCAATCCGGACGCGGTGCTCGACATCGTCAACGCCGGGCGCATCCCGGTGGTCTCCACCGTCGCCCCGGACGTCGAGGGCGTGGTGCACAACGTCAACGCCGACACCGCCGCGGGAGCCCTGGCGGCCGCGCTGGGTGCGGAGAAGCTCGTCGTGCTCACCGACGTCGAAGGTCTGTACGCGAACTGGCCGGACCGGTCGTCGCTGATCGACCGCATCCGCGTCGACCACCTCGAGCCGATGCTGCCCACCCTGGCCAGCGGCATGATCCCGAAGATGGAGGCGTGCGTGCGCGCCATCCGCGGCGGCGTGCGCCGGGCGCACGTGATCGACGGCCGCCTCGCCCACTCGGTGCTGCTGGAGGTCTTCACCTCCCGCGGCGTCGGCACCATGGTCTTCCCCGAAACGGAGCTCCCGTGACCGACCTCAAGTCCAATGTGGACGGCCAGGCACACTGGCAGTCCGCCCTGATGGACAACTACGGCACGCCCGCGCTGACCCTCGTGCGCGGCGAAGGCGCCAAGGTGTGGGACGCCGACGGCAAGGAGTACGTCGACCTGGTCGGCGGCATCGCCGTCAACGCGCTCGGCCATGCGCACCCGGCGATCGTCGAAGCCGTCACCGCGCAGATCAAGCAGCTCGGCCACACGTCGAACCTCTACGTCAACCCGGTGGCCGTCGAGCTCGCCGAGGCGCTGCTCGACGTCGCCGGCCTGACCGGTAACGGCAAGGTGCTCTTCGTCAATTCCGGCGCCGAGGCCAACGAAGCCGCGCTGAAGATCAGCCGGCTGACCGGGCGCACCAAGGTGATCGCCGCCGAGGGCGCGTTCCACGGCCGGACCATGGGCTCGCTGACGCTGACCGGCCAGCCCGGGAAGCGCGACCCCTTCAAGCCGCTGGTGCCCGGGGTGGAGCACGTGCCGTTCGGGGACGTCGCGGCGCTGAAGGCGGCCGTCGACACGGAGACCGCGGCCGTCTTCCTGGAGCCGGTGCTCGGGGAAGCGGGCGTCATCCCGGCGCCGGATGGCTACCTGCAGGCCGCCCGCGAGATCACCAAGGCCACCGGCACGCTGCTGGTGCTCGACGAGGTGCAGACCGGCCTCGGCCGCCTCGGCACCTGGTTCGGCTACCAGCAGGCCGGCATCGTCCCGGACGTGATCACGCTGGCCAAGGGCCTCGGCGGCGGGCTGCCGCTGGGCGCGGTGATCGGCGTCGGCGCGGCGGGCGACCTGCTCAAGCCCGGCCAGCACGGCACCACCTTCGGCGGCAACCCCGTGTGCTGCGCGGCCGGCCTGGCCGTGCTGAAGACGATCGCCGCGGACGGCCTCCTCGACCACGTCTCGACACTGGGCAAGGACATCGCGGCGGGCGTCGAGGCGCTCGGCCACCCGCTCGTCGCCGGGGTGCGCGGCGCCGGCCTGCTGCTCGGCATCGCCCTGCGTGAGCCCGTGTCGGCCGCGGTGGCCAAGGCCGCCCAGGACGCCGGCTACCTCGTCAACCCGGTCGCGCCCGGCACCGTCCGGCTCGCGCCGCCGCTCGTGCTCGACGCCGCCCAGGCCGAGGGCTTCCTCGCCGCCCTCCCGAACGCGCTCGACTCCACCACGAAGGACGCCGACTGATGCTCCGCCACTTCCTCCGCGACGACGACGTCAGTCCCGCCGAACAGAAGGCCATCCTCGACATCGCCGACGCGCTGAAGGCCGACCCGCTGGGGAACAAGATCCTCGCCGGCAAGTCCATCACGGCGATCTTCGAGAAGAACTCGACCCGCACGCGGTTCTCGTTCGAGGTCGGCATCAGCCAGCTCGGCGGGCACCCGGTGATCGTCGACGGCCGCTCGATGCAGCTCGGCCGCGAAGAGACGATCGAAGACACCTCGCGGGTGCTGTCGCGGTACGTCGACGGGATCGTGTGGCGGACCTTCGCGCAGAAGCGCATCGAAGCCATGGCCGCGGCCGCGTCGATCCCGGTGGTCAACGCGCTCACCGACGAGTTCCACCCGTGCCAGGTGCTCACCGACCTGATGACGATCCGCGAGCGCAAGGGGAAGCTCGAGGGACTCACCCTCGTCTACCTCGGCGACGGCGCCAACAACATGGCGCACTCGCTGCTGCTCGGCGGCGTCACCGCCGGGATGCACGTCCGGGTCGTCTCGCCGGTCGGCTTCCAGCCGGACCAGCAGGTCATGCTCGACGCCAAGAAACGCGCCGAGGAGACCGGCGGCACCGCCACGGTGTTCACCGACCCGTACGCGGCGGTCGCCGGCGCGGACGTGCTCGTCACCGACACGTGGACGTCGATGGGCCAGGAGAACGACGGCCTCGACCGGGTCGGCCCGTTCCGCGCCCTGCAGGTCAACACCGAACTGCTGAAGAAGGCCGCGGACGACGCGATCGTCCTGCACTGCCTGCCCGCGCACCGCGGCTGGGAGATCACCGACGAGGTGATCGACGGCCCGGCCAGCGCGGTGTGGGACGAGGCGGAAAACCGGCTCCACGCCCAGAAGGCCCTGCTGGTCTGGCTCTTCGAAGAGAGCCGGCGATGACCAGCAGCCGGGTGGGGCGGCAGGCGCGGATCACCGAACTGGTGTCCACCATGACGATCCGCAGCCAGACCGAGCTGGCCAAGCTGCTGGCCGCCGAAGGCATCGAGGTCACCCAGGCGACGCTGTCGCGCGACCTCGACGAGCTGGGCGCGGTCAAGCTGCGCGGGCCGGACTCGGGTGCGCCGGTCTACGTCATCCCGGAGGACGGCAGCCCCGTCCGCGGGGTGCAGGGTGGCACGTCGCGGCTCTCCCGGCTGCTCGCGGAGCTGATGGTTTCGGCCGACTCGTCGGGCAACCTGATGGTGCTGCGGACGCCGCCGGGCGCGGCGCAGTTCCTCGCCAGCGCGATCGACCGGGCGGCCCTGGAAGAGGTCGTCGGCTCGATCGCGGGTGACGACACCGTCGCCGTGATCGCCCGGGAACCGCTGACGGGCAAGGAGCTGGCCGAGCGCTTCGCCGCCCTCGCGCAGCGCTCGGCGCACGAAGCGGGAGACGAAGGACCACCATGACCGCGCTCGCCGACATCTTCCCGGCCGAGGGGGAGTTCCTCGCGCCGGACGAGGTCGTGATCACCTTCGACCACGGGGTGCCGGTGGCGATCGACGGCGAGACCGTTTCCGTCGCCGAAGCGCGCCGGATGCTGGGCGCGCGCGGCGAGGCGCAGAGAATCGGCCGCCGTGAAGCGTGCGCCGCGCTCGAACGGCGGGCCGGCCGCGGATGCGCCACTCTGGCCAACGCCGTGTCGGGCGAAGTCCGCCTGGTCCTCCACGACGGCCGCGTGACGGCCGAAGACTTGAATCCGACGAACACCGAGGAGAAGCGAGAACAGTGAGCGGCAACGAGCAGCCGGTGCAGCTGTGGGGCGGCCGGTTCGCCAGCGGCCCGGCGGAGGCCATGGCGGCGCTGAGCGCGTCGACGCACTTCGACTGGCGCCTGGCGCCCTACGACATCGCCGGGTCCCGCGCGCACGCCCGCGTGCTGAGCAAGGCGGGCCTGCTCACCGAGGACGAGCTCGCCGGCATGCTGGCCGCGCTGGACACGCTCGCCCAGGATGTCGCCTCGGGGGAGTTCACCCCGACGATCGCCGACGAGGACGTGCACACGGCCCTCGAACGCGGTCTTCTCGAGCGGGCGGGCACGGAGCTCGGCGGAAAGCTGCGCGCCGGCCGCTCCCGCAACGACCAGGTCGCCACGTTGTTCCGGATGTGGCTGCGCGACGCGGCCCGCCGCGTCGTCGCCGGCACCCTGGAGGTCATCGACGCGCTGGTGTCGCAGGCGAAGCGGCACCCGGACGCGATCCTGCCCGGCCGCACGCACCTGCAACACGCCCAGCCGGTGCTGCTCGCCCACCACCTGATGGCCCACGGCCAGGCGCTGCTGCGCGACGTCTCGCGGCTGCAGGACTGGGACGCGCGCACGGCCGAGTCGCCGTACGGCTCGGGTGCGCTCGCCGGCTCGTCGCTGGGCCTCGACCCCGAGGCCGTCGCCGAGGAGCTGGGCTTCGCGACGAGCGTCGAGAACTCCATCGACGGCACCGCTTCGCGCGACTTCGTCGCCGAGTTCGCCTTCGCCGTCGCGATGCTCGCGGTGAACCTGTCCCGGATCGCCGAAGAGGTGATCATCTGGAACACCGCCGAGTTCGGCTACGTCACGCTCGACGACGCGTGGGCGACCGGCAGCTCGATCATGCCGCAGAAGAAGAACCCGGACGTCGCGGAGCTGACCCGCGGCAAGGCCGGCCGGCTGATCGGCAACCTCACCGGCCTGCTGGCCACGCTCAAGGCGCAGCCGCTGGCCTACAACCGCGACCTGCAGGAGGACAAGGAGCCGGTGTTCGACTCGGTCGAGCAGCTCGAGCTCCTGTTCCCGGCGATCGCCGGGATGCTCGCCACGCTGACCTTCCACACCGACCGGCTCGCCGAGCTGGCGCCGGCCGGCTTCACCCTGGCCACCGACATCGCGGAGTGGCTGGTGCGCCAGGGCGTCCCGTTCCGCATCGCGCACGAGGCCGCGGGTGAGAGCGTCCGCGTCGCCGAGTCCCGCGGGGTCGGCCTGGACGAGCTGACCGACGAGGAGTTCGAAAAGATCAATCCGGCGCTGACGCCCGAGGTGCGGGCCGTGCTGACCGTCGAAGGCTCGGTGAAGTCCCGCGACGCCCGCGGCGGCACCGCGCCGGTTCGGGTGGCCGAGCAGCGCGCGCGGCTGGAGGAGCGCGTCACCGCGGCGCGTCAGTGGCTCAACTGAGGGTTTTGCGGAGCTTGGCCCGGACGGCCCGCGTGGCCACCGGGCCGAGCCCGTCCAGGACGTCGACGAGCACGGCCAGCCGCTCCAGCGCGGCGACGGCCTGCTCTGCGCCCTCGGGGTCGACCGTGTCGAACAGCGTCAGCCCGAGGAACCCGGTGGACACGGCGTGGGCCAGTCCGTCGGGGTCCGCGAGCTCAGCCAGCGGCGACCCCGCGAGCACGCGCTCGAGCGCCGTCCGGACCTCGGTGATCCACTTGTTCAGGCCTTCGCGGGTCGCTTCGGCGAGCCGTTCGCTGCCCTGCGCCCCGGCCAGCGTCTGGGCCAGCAGGGCGAGATTGCCTTCCGCGCGTTCCGCGGTGCGGATCTCGCGGCCGAGCGCCAGCAGCTCGCCCACGGTGGACACCGTGGCGAACCGGTCCCGGTAGAGGGCAACGCGGGCCTCCGTCGCGGAGAGGCATGCCTGTGCGACGAGTTCCTCGACGCTGCCGAAGTGGTAGAACACCAGCGCCTGGTTCGCGCCCGCGGCACTGGCGACCGACCGGGCGGAAACGGCGGTGATGCCCTGCTGCCGGACGACTTCCAGCACGCCGTCCACGAGCCGCTGCTTCGTGTCCTGCGAACTGGAGTTCCGGCCGGTGCCCATCAGTCCATGACCTTCTCACGGAGTGGCTTCACCGCTCCGCTGACCCCATTGGCGACGTCGACGTACCGCGCGCTGAAGCTGCCCTCGTAGCCGAACACCGGCCCGAAGCGGGGATGGACCACCGCGACCTCGATCCGGAACCGGTCGAGGTCGTCGTCGAACCACTCGTCGACCGAGGCCATCCCGGTGAGGCCCCGCGGCAGGTGCGCCCCCGCTCGGATCCGGAACTCGCCGGAACGGATCCGGAACCCGCCGTCCGGCCGCACCGACATGGCGAGGTCCACGGCCAGGTGCTGGTGCGTCCCCAAGTAGTCGACGAGCCCGCGCCCGGTGCTGTGCACCATCTGGGCGTCGAACCGCCGGCGTCGCCTCGGGAACTCGAAGGTGCGCACGAAGGACACGGTTTCGCGGCCGTGCCGGTCGACGTACGGGTAGTTCTCGATGGTGAACGGCACGTTCCGCCCGCAGTCGGGGAACAGGATGTGCCGCGTCGACCCGAGCCACAGGAACGGCAGGGTGAACCCGGGCCCGCGCCAGATCCGGTCCATCGCGCCGTGGCCGATCATGCCGCGCCCGCCCGAGAGGGCGAGCCGCTCCCGCATCCGCGGGTGCAGGAACGCGAAGTCCGCGCCGAGGGCGCGTTCGAAGACGCTCACGCCGGCACCCCGATCCGGCCGGCGACGCGGTCACGCGGCCGCGTCCGCACGCAGCGCGCGGCCGAGGGCGCGGTCAGGGGCTGCTCCTCGGGCGGCGTCCCGGTCTCCAGCCAGATCCGCAGCCGGTCGAACGACCAGGCCGTCAGCCGGCCGAACGCCGGGCGGAACACCCGGTCGGCCACCTGCCCGAAGCGCCCCCAGCGGGTGCCGTAATCGAAGCCGGTGACGAAGCGGACGCCGTCGCCGACCGGCGTGTAGCGCCAGAACCCACCGCCCGCGCTGATCAGCGACAGCGGGTCGGCCGACGCGAACCGGAGCACCGATGTGCGCGAGCCGTCCGGCCAGGTGCGCGACGCCGCGCTCACCCCGACCCCGGTGACGGTCACCCCGAGGAACCGCGAGGCGTAGCGGAAGTGGCCGTCGTGCCCGGCTAGCGGGCTGATGTCGGCGAAGCGGAGGTCCCAGCGGCAATGCAGGCCGGGGTCCTGCGTGTGCCGCCAGAGCGTGTCCAGGTCCGTGCGGATCACGGTCTCGACGTAGAGCGCCTTCGGTCGCATCTCTCGGCTCCCCTCAGAGTTTGAGCGATCGCTCAAACCGACTGTAGAGATGTTTGAGCGATCGCTCAAGAGTTAGGGTGATCGGGAAACGTGAAGGAGGAGCTCGCTTGAGCGGCGACGCAGGCCGGTTGTTCACCCGTGAGGAGCTCGCGCTCGACCCCGTCGACCTGGCGCACCTGCTGCTCGGCGCGGTCCTGGAGGCCGACGGCCCCGACGGCACGGTCGGCGTCCGGCTCGTGGAGGTCGAGGCCTACCGCGGCGAGGACGACCCGGCATCGCACTGCTACCGCGGCCGCACCCCGCGCAACGCCGTCATGTGGGGACCCGCAGGTCACCTCTATGTGTACTTCGTCTACGGGATGCACTTCTGCGCGAACGTCGTCGGCACCCACGAGGGCATGCCCGGCGCGGTGCTGCTCCGCGCGGGCGAGGTCGTCGAGGGTCTCGACGTCGTCCGCAAACGGCGCCCGACTGCGCGGGGGACCGGCGAGCTCGCGAAGGGCCCGGCGATCCTGACGTCGGTGCTGCGCGTCGACCGCGCGCAGAACGGCGTCGACCTGACCGACCCGGCGTCCCCGGTCCGGCTGCGCGTCGGCGAGCGCGTGCCCGCCGAGCGGATCCGCACCGGGCCTAGGGTCGGCGTCGCGATGGCGATGGACACGCCGTGGCGGTTCTGGGACGGCGCCTCGCCGGCCGTGTCCACCTACCGCCGCGGCGGGAAGCGCCGGGTCCGACCCGCCAGTTAGTCGGTTGACCTGGTGCGGGAGGATCTACAGGCGTGAGCGAACACATCCTCGACGAGCTGTCCTGGCGCGGCCTCATCGCGCAGTCCACCGACATCGACGCCCTCCGGCGCGAGCTCGACCAGGGTCCCGTGACGCTCTATTGCGGCTTCGACCCCACCGCCCCCAGCCTGCACGCCGGCAACCTGGTCCCGCTGCTCATGCTCAAGCGCTTCCAGCGCGCCGGGCACCGGCCGATCGTGCTGGCCGGCGGCGCGACCGGGATGATCGGCGACCCGCGCGACACCGGTGAGCGCACGCTGAACACGCTCGACGTCGTCGCCGAGTGGGCCGGGCGCATCCGCGGCCAGCTCGAGCGGTTCGTCGACTTCGACGACTCGCCGACCGGCGCGATCGTCGAGAACAACCTCAACTGGACGGGGCAGCAGACCGCCCTGGAGTTCCTGCGCGACGTCGGGAAGCACTTCTCGGTCAACGTCATGCTCAACCGGGAGACGGTCAAGCGCCGGCTCGAGGGCGACGGCATGTCCTACACCGAGTTCAGCTACCTGCTGCTGCAGTCGCAGGACTACCTGCAGCTGCACCGCAAGTACGGCTGCCGGCTGCAGGTCGGCGGCTCCGACCAGTGGGGCAACCTCGTCGGCGGGGTCGACCTGATCCGCCGGACCGACGGGGCGGCCGCGCACGCGCTGACCGCGCCGCTGGTCACCGACGCCGAGGGCCGCAAGTTCGGCAAGTCGACCGGCGGCGGGAACCTCTGGCTCGACCCGGACATGACCTCGCCGTACGCCTGGTACCAGTACTTCGTGAACGTCGGCGACGCCGACGTGATCCGCTACCTGCGGATGTTCACGTTCCTGAGCCGGGAAGAGATCGCTTCGCTGGCGGAGGACACCGAGCAGCGTCCCCACCTGCGCGCCGCGCAGAAGCGGCTGGCGGAGGAGTTCACGATCCTCGTCCACGGCGAGGAGCAGACCCGGCAGGTGATCAACGCCAGCCAGGCGCTGTTCGGCCGCGGTGAGCTCGGCGACCTGGACGAACGCACCCTGGACGCGGCGATGGCCGAGGTGCCGAACGGCAAGGTCGACCCGACCGGCGAGGCGACGATCGTCGACCTGCTGCTCGCCGGGGGACTGGTGGACAGCAAGGGCGCCGCGCGCCGCACGCTCAAGGAGGGCGGCGCGTACGTCAACAACATCAAGATCGTGGACGAGGCGTGGAAGCCGGCCCTCACCGACGCCCTGCACGGCAAGTGGCTCGTCGTGCGCAAGGGCAAGCGGAACGTCGCCGGTGTCGCCCTCGGCGGCTGACCGGCGCAGGCGGCCCGAAACAGGCCCCTGACCTGCGGCAACGCGGTTAAGGTACCCCCCTGTTTCGGGCCTCTTCCCGGGGTGTAAAGTTCTCCAAGTCGCCAGGGAAACCGGGCGGCCGCCGGGACACGAACCAAGCTCTCGCTCGAAGCGATTGAGTGGGTGTCCCACCAAAAACTGCTAGGAATACTCGCTTCGGGTAAGGCCGCTTGACGGCGGTGCGACTCGGGGTGTGTTGCTTGAGAACTCAACAGTGTGCTAGTGAACTAAGCCAGTAGAGCTTATGTAGTGAACCTCGTATTGAGGTTCCTTTGAGAGCATTAATTTGCCTCGATTAAACTGTTCATTGTTGGAGAGTTTGATCCTGGCTCAGGACGAACGCTGGCGGCGTGCTTA